>JBAXEO010000326.1:0-1503 GCA_037140395.1 Coriobacteriia bacterium | reverse complement strand
CTATCCTTCGCGGCGCACGACGGCAACGATCACTTCACTTGCCCATCTGCAGCCCGGCAAGCTCCGAACACGGCGGGGTCGCCAAACCGCGAGGCGGGCATCTCGAGATTCGTGAGATGATTGAGTACCAAGGGGCTAGGCATGCCCCGGTGGGCGAGAGTGCTGACTTGGTGTCCACATTGCAGCCAAGAACCCACGTCACTCGTACAGGAGATGATTCATCTATGTCGCTCGGAATTGACGGGGCGCCGACTGCTGAAGGATTCTGGCGCCTGCCGCTACGCAGGCCTCGGACACAGGGGTCGCGTTGAGAATCGCCATCATGGGTATTCGCGGAATACCTGCCAACTACGGTGGGTTTGAGACGCTTGCCGAGCACCTTGCTCCCCGGCTTGCGCAGCGGGGGCACGACGTCACTGTCTACGGCCGCCATGGAGCGGTGACCTGGCCGGACTCTCACTACAAGGGAGTGCGTCTCGTCATCTTGCCCACAATCCACACCAAGCACCTCGACACCCCTGTCCACACGGTGCTTTCGTGCGCGCACGCCATGACCCAGAAGTACGACGCAATCCTTGTCTGCAATGCCGCGAACGCCGCATTCATCTGGCCGCTTCGCCTCGTCGGGACTCGCCTGCTCCTCAACGTGGACGGGATAGAGCGCTTGCGCAAGAAGTGGGGCAAGACCGGACGGGCGTGGTACTGGCTTTCTGAGTACCTGGCGACGAAGGTGCCAAACGCGATCGTTTCTGACGCGGCCGTCATCCAGACCTACTACCTCGAACACTGGAACGCCGCGTCCACAATGATTCCCTACGGAGCCGACACCAATAGACCCGAAGGTACCCAAGCACTTGTGACCTACGGTGTGGAGCCGAGACGCTATATGCTCGTGGTCGCGAGACTCGAACCCGAGAACAACGTCGATCTCGTCATCTCGGCGTTCTCTCGCATTAGGACGGACCTGCGCCTGGTGATCATTGGCGACACTCCTTACGACAGCGAGTACAAGACAAGTCTGCATGAGCTGGCCAAGCGAGATCCACGAATCGTGATGACGGGGTTCCTCTACGGCGAGGCGTGTCGAGAGCTGCAGGCCAACTGCTACTGCTACATCCAGGCTGCCGATGTCGGCGGAACGAGCCCCGCACTACTCGAGGGGATGGCGCTCGGCGGATGCGTGATCGTCAACGGTACTGCACAGAACCTCGAGGTGGTCGCTGGGCTTGGACGCCACTTCGAGCCCGGTTCAGAGAACTCCCTGGTTGAGTGCCTCCAGCATGTCGTCGATCACGTCGGAGAGGCCGAGAGCGCACGTGAGGTCATGCGTGCGCGCATTGATAGTGTTTACTCGTGGGAGACTATAGCCCTGGCCTACGAGCGGCTTCTGGATACGTCGCGAGCGACAGGCCCTACGCCGCCCACTAGCGGGAATCCCGGGTAGGCTCACGCGTGCGGAGGGTCTCACATGAAGCGGCGTCGCCAAGATCGTAGGAATTCCCC
>JBAXEO010000325.1:0-1506 GCA_037140395.1 Coriobacteriia bacterium | reverse complement strand
ACGCCGGTAGATCTCGGCACGGCGCGGGTCAAAGATGCGCGCGACCACCTTGGGGATGCGGTAGAACTCCCGGGCGACCGTCGCCGAGACTACGTTGGAGTTGTCGCCGCTGGTGACGGCGATGTAGGCGTCGGTCCTGTCGGCACCGGCCGCGTCCAGCACATTCTTGTCGAACACCATGCCGCGAAGCGTCATACCCGAGAAAGACTTACCGAGCCGTCGAAACGCCAGCGGGCTCTTATCTATGACAACGATGTCGTGGCTCTCGGCCGAGAGCTTCGTGGCCAACATCGCCCCCACTCGTCCACAGCCACCGATGATCACCTTCACGATGCACCCTCCTCAACAGTGGCGCCTGAAACGCTGATCGACGACGTGCTCTCAACAGCCTCGCCCGAGGCGCTCGCTGTTGCGTTCTCACCTACAGTGTCCCCAAGTTCCCCGCGAGCTCTCATCCGGCGCCGCACAAAGAACTTGCGAATCTCGTCGGCGATGAGGAGAGTTGGCCAGAGTGCCAACAGAAATGCCCAGTCGGGCCAGAGGTTGATAGGCCCGTGGTGAAAGACCCCGGCGAGCCCCGGGACGTATACGAGAGCACAGAACATCAGTATCTCAACCAGGATGCCCCAGAGCATGAACGTGTTGGAGAAGAAGCCGACCTTGAAGATGGACTGGTAGTTGGTGCGCTGGGCAAAGCCGTTGCCGATCTGCGTAGTCATGACAGCGCCGTGCGTCATGGTGGTCGCTAGGACGTAGATCGCGGTGCCTCCGATTGCGAGCGCCGCGACCTTGGTGGGATCGGTAACATTCCACAGCTGCGCGATCTGGGCGCCGGTCATCCCGGGTCCCTTGGCGGCGTCGATGTTCAGCGACATACCGGGGCGCCACCCAAACGACCAGTACAGGAAGTAGAACGCCGCCATGCATGCCGCCGCCTGGATACTGCCGAGGAAGAGCTGCGATCGAATCAGCAACCGTGAAGTGACCAAGCGCTCCTTCTGCGACCGCGGCGGTCGGGTCATGATTCCGGGCTCGGGTGCCTCGGTAGCGAGCGCGAGCGCCGGCACCATGTCAGTGCCGAGGTCGATGGCAAGAATCTGCATGACGGTCAGCGCGAGCGGGATCTTGAAGAGCACGAACAGGATGAAAGGCACCAGCTCTGGGATATTGCTGGTGAAGATGTAGGCGACGAAGCGGCGGATGTTGTCGTAGACCGCTCGGCCCTCTTCGATGGCGTTGACAATGCTCGCGAAGTTGTCATCGGTCAGGATCATGTCGGCAGCTTCTTTGGCGACGTCTGTTCCCGAGATGCCCATCGCCACGCCAATGTCGGCGACCTTGAGCGCCGGCGCGTCGTTCACGCCGTCGCCCGTCATCGCGACGATGTGTCCCATGCTCTTGAGCACCATCGCGATGCGCATCTTGTGCTCTGGGGAGACGCGTGCGAAGAGCACGTTCTTCTCGTCGAGCGCGGTCGCAAGGGCATCGTCACTCATGTCGTTCAGG
>JBAXEO010000324.1:0-1514 GCA_037140395.1 Coriobacteriia bacterium | reverse complement strand
GGTATGGTTAGCGATGATGCAGTTGGCGACCTCGACGGAGCCTGCCGGGAATGCCGAGATTCCCTCTCGACCCGAGCCCGAGGAAGTGTTGTCGGCGATGGTACAGTTCGTCACCGTCATCGTGGAGATCACAGACAGAATGCCGGCGCCCGCGCACGGCAAATTGCTCGGCGAGAGATCCGGATTGTTCCCATTCTTGATCGAGTTGCCTGCAATCACACAGTTGGTGACCGACACGGTGCTTTGTCGGCTGCCGATGCCACCGCCTCCTTGGGGAGCTGTCACTCCTCCACCGGCGCTGTTCCCAACGATGCGGCACTTCTCGATCACGGCGATGGCCCCGGTGTCACACATGACGCCGCCGCCAGCGCCGACTGATTTGCCACCGGTGATTGTGAACCCAGACACCGTGACGCTGGTGCTACCGCTCGGGCTGGACATGAGGCTGCGAATCGTCACTGCTTCACTCAGCCCGCCCGCGTTAATGGTAGTCTCGGCCGCCCCGGCCCCGATAAGCGAGAGCACCTTGGTGTCGATGGTGATGGTTTCCTGGTACGAGCCGGTGGCGACCCATATCTCGTCGCCGGAAGCAGCGTGGTCAACCGCAGCTTGGATGGAGGTTGAGTAGATTCCAGGGCCGAGGACAGGAGCGACCAGCCAGGTTGTGGCCGCATGTGCTTGCGCAGGCAGTGCGACCGTGCACGCAGCGAGGAGTAGGACGACGACGAGCGCACAGAGGAACCTCGGCGCTCTGCTCAATCTTGACTCGCTCATTGTGTGTTCCCCTCTTGAATGCCTAGCTACGTCCGGGACTCGAGAACCCGCGCCGGCAGGGTCCTTCGCTCACTATATCTGCTCCCTCAGCGCTTGGCATCAGCGAGGTTTCCGTGGACGCACAGATTGTCTGAGCGTAGGTCAGTATTCATGGCCGCAAGAGGGCTCTCGGCCCAAGACTCACGCTTGAGGCAAATGGGATACACCCAACAGGGTGAGGCGGTGCCCCAAGCTGCGGAATGTATGACTGCTGTCGGACGGGCCGAAGGGGCAGCCTGACCCAACAAGAAAGGCCAGAGACAATATCACCTCTGACCTCGTGTTTCTTTTGGCGGGAGTGACGGGGCTCGAACCCGCGACCTCTGGCTTGACAGGATTCTGGAGGTCTTGCGATGGCTAACGGAATAGTGTCGTGAGCTGGGGTTTGTTTGTGGTGGGGTGTTGGGCATTAGGGTGTGTTTTTGTGTGGCAGTGTACGACGGATGCACACCGGAGGACGCCTGCCTATGTCAGCAGACGCCCTCCTTGGGATTGTCGCGGCCCCTACTGCCCGTGGTAGTACGCGATGCCTTCAAGGAAATAGTCCGCCTGCAGGGTGTCTCTGATGGTTGCCATCTCAACCGGATCCTGGGTCCAGAAGTACGTGGGGTTCTTCAGGCACCGGAAGCGCCAGACCGGTTTGCCGGCTTGGGTGTTGCGGCTGACCTTCCACACGGGGCCCTCGTAGGCCCAGATGGCGT
>JBAXEO010000323.1:0-1521 GCA_037140395.1 Coriobacteriia bacterium | reverse complement strand
AGCGTGCGGCAGACACGGATGATCGTCTTGCCGGGAGCCTCCTGCCTGAACCATGGATAGAAGGTGACCAGTTCAAGTATATTGATCGGCTCGAGGTCGAGGCGACTGGCAATCCAATTGACGCCGCTGTCATCGATGAAGCCGAAGTGATTCTGCCAGAGATGGAGAAGAGGGAGTGAGGCGCTCCGCTTGGAGACCGGATAGTGAGTCACGGCCTCGTCAATATTGGCCAAGAGATCCGCCGGGATCTGATCCGCTTGCTTGGGACCAGAGGAAGTAGCTGCATGCGTGTCCATGAAGTATTGAAACAAATCAAAAACCGAAGGGATCGGAAAGCAGGAAATGGGTAAAAGCACCTCTGGAACAACAACTGACCGAAAACAAAGGCTCCCCTTACAGCCGATGGAGGTGATTCATGAGCCGATTAAGATGGCTCCAGCGGTAGGATTATACGTGCTGGCACACGGCTCTACGGTGATGCTGCGCAACAGAGGCCTGCCGCTGATCGCGGCATGGTCGTCGAACCGAGGTTCTCATCCCACCGAAGACACCAAAATTCGGTGTAACGGATGGCTCCAGCGGTAGGATTCGAACCTACGACCAATCGGTTAACAGCCGACCGCTCTACCACTGAGCTACGCTGGATCTGAAGAGCTGAAAATCAAACACGGGGAGGAATTGCGGTGCAATCAAAAACTCTTCAGGCTCCGAGGATTTCCTCAAGTACCCTGACGATTTCAGACGTTTCATGACTGGAATGCCAACTCCCCTGCCCTGCCGATTTATTGGGAAGCATCCATTGTTGCCGAGAACTCCGCGTCCAAGGTGCAAACATTCCCTGATGAAGCCCTGAGAAGAGAACCAGCGTCCTGCAATCTAGTGCCGTCGCGGCATGAGCAGCAGCTGTATCCACAGTCAGGACACACTCGGCGCCTGCCAGTAGATCAATCAAATCTTGAAGACTGGGAGGTAGCATCACCTGCGGGATCACGTTGCTCTCCGGTGATGCCTGTTTCCAAAGCATGAGAAACTCCTGCAAACGCCCCGCCTGATCCGCCGAACCGGTCAGCACGAGCGAAGGGAGCCTTTCCTGGATCTCCATGGAGACAAATACCTCGAGCCAGCGATCCACGGGAAAGTCTTTACCCGTACCGCTGGAGAAGGGCGCGCAGACCCAGTACGGAGAATCAAGCGGTGCAATGTTACAAGGCTTGAGCTCCGGCCAGATTTCCCCGATGCCAACGTCCCGCCGCAAGGCAGCGGAAGCAATGACTCTGTTGGCGGCAAGTTCACTTGGAATCCCCACCTCTGATTCGGGATATGGAATCACCGTTGGACCAAAGAGAGTCGTGAATGATTTCTCGGTCCAACGACGGATCAGGCGGCCATTGCCGAGTAAAAGATTCGAGGCAACGACTCGCCTCTGGGCTCGCACACTGTAGAAAAGCACATTCTGCAGATAGTCTCTCATGTGCCTCAAGGAGATGGAGACATCAGCCTTGGAGGCCAGAAGAGTGAGCC
>JBAXEO010000322.1:0-1574 GCA_037140395.1 Coriobacteriia bacterium | reverse complement strand
AGATACAATCGCACCGTTGCGATATACAAGCTGTAGTGACTGTCCTACGTAGGTGCTTACTGCGGTAGCAAACACTAACGTGTAGTTATTCTGAACAAATGGATTTGCACTGATGCTAAGAACCACTGGACACGGGCACTCCACCGCTGGGATGTTATTGTTACAAGTAACTGTCTCAGGTGGGCAAGTAGGCTCTGGATTAAACATAGCTACCTGGCTTGCTCTGGGACGTTCTACCAAGAAGGCAAAGATTCCTTCACTATGCTGTGGCGCTACAGCCATTTTAGCAGCAGTTGCAAAGAATCCTTCACGCTTAAACGGATCGCACTGAGTCTCCGGGTTATGCCATGACCATGACTCCATGAATGTTGGCTCTGGCCCAAAGGATGTCCCGCCACCAAGCGTAGTCTCAGTTGCTTGAGTAAGAATGGTGAATGGATACATACCATGAATCGTTACCTCTTCATGGGTTGCCGCTGCATAACCTGGATTTACATAAGTGTAAGTACCAACTTCAGCGGGAACATCGTTCATGAACGGCAGCACTTCAATAGGCTCACCAGTTACTGCGCTAAGATTGAATCTACGTGGATAGAGAATCGGAGCAGGAATATACATTCCACGAATTGAACTGATGAAGTTGTACTTCTCAAGCATCGAAGTTGCATAGCTAGAGAAGTGAACATCCCGTCGAAGCTGCGGATCATTACGATACAAACCAGCCAATACCTGATGCCCTGCCTCAAGAGCGTAGATAGGTGAACTATCAATTACGTCGTAAGGAATACAATCCGGCAATCTGCGAAGCTGTTCATAGAACTCTTCTAAAATACCCATCGTAAGTATGGATAATCTAGCAGTCCCAGCCGGACGATATACATACGGATTGTTGGTGTTTGGGTGAATACCGCCAGAATCAATCAAGAACTTCTTGGCAAAGCCAGTAAGTAGATTCTGTCCGACACTAAATTCTTTGAAAAAATCAGTCTGTTTGTAGATGTTCTCAATGACTTTAGCCATTACTTTCTTAAAAATGAAAGTAGACTGAATCTCGTGAACACAATAAGCAGGAGTGCGAAACTCACGTTTCATCAACTCGATTAGCTTTCGGTCGAACCCATGCCCGCCAAAAGTAGTCCAGTTGTAGGCACAACTAGGTGCGCCACAAGGGTCGCAACCTGCCATACTACCTACCTTAGTCCACTTATCTAATCCGCGCTCAATCTGCGGTAAAGAGGAACGATAGATAATCTCTTCCATTACTCCACCGGCGCCTGTTTGAAAGGTTCCGATGTCGAATAGACTTCCCATCCAGTTAGGATGCTTAATTGATAAATCTTTGATTTGCTGGTCGATTAGTGGGGGCGCTACTAAAAAGCCCTCATTGACCTTCTCGGGAGACATACAATCTGACATGATGTTAGCCTTACTTATGCATACTAATTACGTTCACCCTGAGTAAGGATGTACGCGCTTAACCGTTGCACAAGCAGCTATATCGTTGCCGTCGTATGATAGCCTGTGGAGCCTAACTTGGGGTTTTGCTCGATTACCCTATCCTGTGTCGCCCGGAT
>JBAXEO010000321.1:0-1589 GCA_037140395.1 Coriobacteriia bacterium | reverse complement strand
GTAAGGCACAGGACTGTTCAGCCACTTCTGAGCGCGAACAAGCACGCCGTTGCGGGTAATTGCGAATGCGTCAGTCGGCACAACCAGCCCAGCGCATGCAACGCAGAGAATCAGCGCCGCAAGAACGGCCCCAGAACGGGCAGAGAAGCGGTCGCGCCGGCGCCGTGAGTGAAGCACTTTGGTCACAATCACTCACTCCTCCGCACAGTCGACTCGGTATCCGACGTGGCCCAACGGGCGCGCGCCTCGCCAACATGGTACACCGCATCGGCGATCGAGCTCGACGCCGGACCCACCTCGGCCTACTTGGAGTCCATCAGCTTGCTGACGGTGACCACTTGGTAGCCGCGGCTTTGATACCAGTCGAGAATGCCCGGCAGCGCCTTGACGGTCTCATTGTTGGTCTCGTGGAGTATGAGCACGGTGTGGTTCTTTGCTGCCTTGGCCTTCACGCGCTTCTTGATGGCGGCAGACTTGTTGCCCGAGCCCTTCCCCCAATCGCTGACCAGCACGCCGCCCACGAACTTGACGTTGGTCGCCGCTATGGCGCGCTTCACTGCCGAGTTGCGCGCTAGGCCGAGGCTGCGGAACCAGATGCGGTCTTGGCCGGTGTAGGAGCGAATACGGCTGTTAGTGTCATTAATCTCTGTCTTGGCCTTCGAGTAAGTGTATTTCGACCACGGATGTGACTTAGAGTGCCGCCACGTGTGGTTCGCGATCTCACCTACCGACAGCAATGCCTCGGCGTCGAACGAGCCCTCAGTCATTCGGCTGCCCACAAAGAAGAAGCTGGCTGACGCCTCGTGGGTGCGCAAGATATCAACTATTTTGGCGTTGTTGCGAGAGGGCCCATCGTCGAACGTGATGGCCACCATCTTTGAGGCGAAGGCCGGTTCAGCACAGAGTGAGAGCGGAACCAAAACCGACACGATGAGAACGATAAATCGCTTCACAAAGAAGTCCCTTCGATGTGTCAAGGCGCTCGCGCCACTTGGGCGATTCTCTTCGATGAGAGCGAATGTCGCAACTCGCTCGCTCGGCGGCTACCCGTTCTCCTCACAGCGCCGAGCGGCTATGCTATGCATTCGCCACTCTGAGTTTGGATGTGCAATGCGCGACGCCCTACTGGTGCTCTTCGCTGCCCTCTTGCTGTTGCCGATTGGCTGCTCGTCATCGGCCGTCTCCAAGCCGACAGCCGCCAACAAGGCTGCCGCCGAATGGCGGTCGGATACGGGAACCTACAGCGTTTCTGGCAACGCAGGGCATACGCGTCGCCCAGAGCTGCCGGCTTGGGCGGGCCCCTATGAGAAGAAGCTCGTCGTCGGAGTGGTCACTGACCGACCCTCGGTAGCGCTCACCATAGACGATGTAGGCGCAAAAGAGATGAAGCCCCTCGTCGATGCCTTGGTCGCGAACGGTCTGCGTGCGACTTTGTTCTGCGTCGGCTCGGAAATGACGACCGAGGCCGCGACCTACGCGTCAGCCAACGGCATGGAGCTCGCCAACCATTCGTGGGAGCACAAGCCCATAGGCTGGTTTCGCCCAGCGGCCGCAAACGAGCAGATCATGAGGACGAACCGGCTCCTACG
>JBAXEO010000320.1:0-1589 GCA_037140395.1 Coriobacteriia bacterium | reverse complement strand
AACAGTACCCGCTTACACAGACGCTCAAGGGAAACCTATATATCAAGTTCTTTCAGATGTTCATCCCGGCAACGTAATTGTTGATCAACAAAATAATGCGGTCTACCCAATTGATAGAAATTATTTTCTCAAGCTCTCAAAAGAAGATGTTGATTTTATTGCGATAGCACTTGGCCCAACTCCGTCACAAGAGAAGCTTGCACCAATGGTTTCCTATTTCTTAGGACTTGAGGAAAATTCAGGTCTCTCTCTTGAAAAAAAACAAGTTACTGATCAAATATTTAAGTCATTTGTTCTTGATAAAATTGCGGGGAAAAGCACCAACTCAATCAAGATGATGTTTAAATTTCTACATGAACTTGATAGAAGAAATATTCAAATTCCTCTGCGAATTCGCATTCTTATGAAAGATGTTGATGCGGTGAATAAAATGCTCCAGAAAGTTGAACTACCCTCATTTGCCACCTACCTTTCTTCTGCAGGAAAAACAATAACGGGAAGTGAATAAAAATTGGTCGGGACGGCGAGACTTGCTCAACTGACAGTTCATTATTCTGAGCGACTCGAAGAAGAATGATTACTATCAGTTAGTCCCGCTTTGCGGGAAACTCGCGGAATATTGATTATTGGAACTTCTTCTGGTCGGGACGGCGAGACTTGAACTCGCGACCTTGCGCTCCCAAAGCGCACGTTCTAGCCATCTGAACTACGTCCCGTTAGTCTTCTATTATACCAGTGATTTCATCTAATAGGAGGAGGAGTCTTGTCTCATACAAGATGAGCATGAAATAACAAGTCATTCTCACGCAAGATGAGCATGAAAAAGGAAACGGGTTAGTAGAATCATAGGCTATGAATATAACTATGAAAGACACTAACTTGAATAAAATAGGCGACTTGGAAAAGTTTGTTGCAGGGATACCAGAGAATACTTTTTCCTCTGCTAATAAAAAGGAGGCGTATGAATGGGTAAAGAATATCCTCAATACATTTTCCTTTAGGAAGTGCAAGAAAAAAGAGCGGGGAAAGATACGAAGATATGTGCAAACGGTCACTGGGTATTCTGTCTCCCAAATTACTCGTCTTGTTGAAAAATATCTGTTGGGAGAATTGGCAATCACCCCATACAAAAGAAATTCATTTACCTGTAAGTATTTACCTCACGATATTGCTCTTCTTTGTACGACAGATAATGCTCACTCTCGTCTGAATGGTCATGCAACAAAGAAAATATTGGAACGAGAATACAAAGAATTTGGTCACATGGAATATGCGAATATATCAAAGATTTCTGTTCCCCAATTGTATCGTTTACGAGCAACAAGAATATACCAATCAAAGAGCTTGACCTACACCCACACACAAGCCGTTAAGCGCAATATTGGAGAGAGGAGAAAACCCTCTCCCAATGGGTCTCCTGGTTACATTCGGATTGATACAGTCCACCAGGGAGATATGCAGGAGAAAAAAGGGGTGTATCATATTAACTCGGTGGATGAGGTAACTCAGTGGGAAATAGTAGCGTCAGTGGAGAAGATAACGGAGATATATCTAGAGCCAATATTGCTCCTTATGATAGAACAATATCC
>JBAXEO010000319.1:0-1606 GCA_037140395.1 Coriobacteriia bacterium | reverse complement strand
CGACGCCCTTGCCCAGATCCGCGGCGAGCTTTGCCGAGATTGACTCGCGTAGTGCATCCGAGAGCTCGACGGCAGTGGTCACGTCAACTGCGACCACACCGCGTCGCTCCTCGGCGATCTTGTCGAACGCCTCGACGAGGTTGGAGAGCAGCGCGAAATCGTTGCGCTCGACCATGACTGCGATCGTCGAAACAAGCGATGGCTGCAGCCCCGCGAATACCTCGCGGGCCATGGCGGCCCGTCGCTCGCCAGAAACCGCGTCGTCCGTCATTGCGTCACGCAGCGGAGCTGTGCTGCGAACCAGTCGCAGTACTGCGTCAAGCTGTGTGTAGACGTCGTCGGTGGCACCAGCGTCGTTCGCGGCGTCAAAGAGCACGCTCGCGTACGTTGCGACGACCTGCTTTGCGAGCATCCTGCTAGTTGGCATTCAGACTGCCCGCCTCGGCTACGTACTTCTCGATGACCTTGAGCTGGTCGTCTCTGGACAGCTCGCCAGCGATCAGCTTGCCCGCAACGGCAATCGACAGGTCCGCGACGGACTTCTGCAGATCGGCGATAGCGGCTCTCTTCTCGCCCTCAATGGCCTCCCGGGCCTTGGCGATCAGCTCATCGGCCTCGGCCAGCGCCCGGGCTTGCGCCTCGGAGCGGGTGGACTCGGCAGACTGCTTGGCCTGCTGCAGTATCGTGCCGGCCTCTTTGCGTGCCTCGGCCATGGTGTGCTTGTACTCCTCGAGCAGCCGCTCAGCCTCGACCTTGGCAGCCTCAGCACGCTCCAGGGACTCGCGGATCGTCACGGCACGCTCGTCGAGCATCGCCGTGATGGGCGGCCAAACGAACTTGGACGCCACGAACAGAATGATGAGGAACGAGATCAGAGCCGGGATAAGCTCTGTCATCTTTGGTATGAGTAGCTCCACGCCTGGTACCTCCGATTTCGGCAAGCGCGAGTGAACTAGCCGGCGATCTTGGTCCAGAGCAGGATGGCCATAACAAAGCCCAGAATGCCGAGTGCCTCAGCCATGCCGGCGCCGACGAAGAAGATCGTCTGAACCTTGCCGGCGACCTCAGGCTGACGAGCCATGGCCTCGGTGGTGCCGCGAGCGACCATGGCGATGGCGAGCGTCGAGCCGACTACCGCGATGGCGTACATGAGACCGATACCGATAAACTCCACTTTAGTCCTCCTTGGTTGTGGTGGGCCCCACGTTGAGGCCGCCCTGCAACTTCAGCCGGCGATTCTTCGCCGGACAGAAACCTGTGTTTAGTGCTCACTCACCGCGAGCGAAACGTAGACGGTGGTGAGCAGGGTGAAGATGTAGGCCTGCAGAATCGCAACGCCGATCTCCAGCAGATAGAGCGCGGTGAGCAGGAACATCCACGCGATTGCCGCGATACCGCCGATGGCGATGTTGGCCACGCCAGTACCTTCGATGCCAGAGATGATCTGCTCGGCGGCGATTGAGGTGAGAATCGAGAAAATGCCGAGCACGATGTGCCCGGCATACATGTTGGCGAAGAGACGAATTGAGAGGGTGAAGGGTCGGATGAGCAACGAGATGACCTCGATGACCCAGATGACCGGCCACAGCACACCGGGAACGCCGTG
>JBAXEO010000318.1:0-1617 GCA_037140395.1 Coriobacteriia bacterium | reverse complement strand
ATCATCGCCTCGACGACGTCGGCCACCATGAGCACCTTGCTCTCGGGCAGCAGCTGATCTTCCGTGAGGCCCCGCGGGTAACCCGAGCCGTCGCAGCGCTCGTGGTGTTGGTAGACGATCTCGGCGGTCTGCCCTTCCATGTCAGCCGAGACAATGATGTTGTAGCCCGCCTCGGAGTGGCCTTTGATGAGTGCAAACTCGAGGGGCGTGAGCCTGCCTGGCTTGCTGAGGATGTCGGCCGGTATGCTCATCCTGCCTATGTCGTGGATGAGCGCTGTGATGCGGATCTCCTCGGTCTGCATGGCCGACATGCCCATGTCCCTAGAAATCTGCACGGCGAGTTCTGAGACTCGCCGTTGGTGGCCTGCGGTGAAGGGATCGCGCGCCTCGGCGATCTGGCTCACAATCTCGACGGTCGATGCGAGCGCTCGGCGCAGTCGCTCAAGATCCTGTCTGCGCTCGGTGATGTCCTGGATAATCCCGAACATTCGCACTGGCTCGCCGCCCGCATCAAACTCGGGGGTGGCGATTCCGCGTACCGTCTTTTCGGCGCCGTCGGCGACGCTGAAGATCCGATACTCCTGGTCGGTCGGCTTGTGGTCGCGCATGACGTTGTGCTCAAAGTCGGCGAACATCTTGCCGCGGTCGTCAGGGTGGACGATCGCAAGCCAGCTCTCGGTGTTTCGCACGTATCCTTCGCCGATACCGTAGATTTCGTCCAACACTGCCGACGAAGTCCAAGTCCCGGAGCGGAGATCCAGGAGGAAGTGCCCGACCCGTGCGACGCGTTGGGATTTTTCGAGCAGCGCCTCGCTCTCGCGTAGGGCCGACTCCGCCACTACGCGCTTGGTGATGTCTCGATCCGTGCCGCGATAGCCGGCAAGGTCACCGTTTGCGTCGAAGAACGGGATCCCGTTGGTCTCAAGGACGACAAGACGCCCATCTTTGTGCAGATTCACGTTGCGGAGGTCTCTGAACGGCCCTCGGCTGATGACGATAGCGCCGAACTCCAGAGTCGTGCGAGCGGCCTCTTCGCGTGGCATGAAATCGAACGGGACTTTGCCAATCATCTCCGCAGGCTCGTAGCCCAAGATGCCGAAGGACTGATGGCTAACGAAGGTGTAGACCCCGCCCTTGTCGACTTCCCAGATGAAGTCGTGCGCGGATTCAACAAGCTGCCGCAGGCGCTCGTCGCCTAGTCGCGACTCTTCCCGCAATCGCTCGGTCACTGAAACATCGCTGGCCCTCGCCACGAGCAGCTCGGACTCCACTCGTTTGCGATCCGTGATGTCGGCCGACAACCCCCCGACGCCAACGACACGGCCTTCTTTGTCGAATACCGGGCACGTGCTCGTCTTGAACACGTGAAGACCGTCGGATTGACTAGTGATCTCTTCAGTCACCACCGCCTCCCCCGAGGCGAGAACCCGCTGGTCGTTAGCCCTGAGTTCATCAGCGACTGAGCGCGGAAGAAGCTCGTGGGGAGTTCGGCCCAGCACTTCGCTTCTGGAGAGTCCAATCCGTTCGCACATGGTCGTGCTCGCGAAAGTGAATCGGCTCTCGCGATCCCTGACGTAGGTCGCTACGGGTGAGTTATCCAGCAGTTGTTCCAGCTCG
>JBAXEO010000317.1:0-1620 GCA_037140395.1 Coriobacteriia bacterium | reverse complement strand
GGGTGGCAGTGGGGGGATTGGGCGGGGATGGCGGCGCTCGGCGCGATGCCCACGACGACTACGCCCGCAACCGGCATCTACATGGCCGCGACTACGATGACTCTGACGGGTATCGTCATGGCACAGGTCGGAAACGGTTTCGCGATGCGCACTCATCGGCAGTCGATCCTCGCGGTCGGGTTCTTTACCAACAAGCTGCGCTGGTGGGGTCTGGGCGCCGAGCTGCTCGGACTGGCGGCGCTCATGTACATTCCGGCGCTGCAGCGGATCTTTAGCACCGCGCCGCTCACGTGGCAGCAGTGGGGCGTCATGGCGCTCTTCGCACCGACGCTTCTGATCGCCGACGAGATACGCAAGTTCTTCCTGCGTAGAATGACGCGCAGGCCTGACAATGGAATCGGCACCGCGCCCACATCCGGCGCGGAACCTGACCTGAAGGCGAGGTGAGACGAGATGCAGAATCGGTTGCACGTGGTCATCGGAGGGTACGGGCGAGTCGGCCGCTACCTCGCGCGCATGCTCGAATTCGAAGGCAACACGGTCTCGGTCATCGACCAGGACCCGCTTGTCTTTGACGGCGACGAGGGCGACGAGATCATGGGCCAGAAGTTCGTTGGCCCGGTGTTCGACCGCGACGTGCTTGAGGACGCCGGCATCCGCGACGCTGACTGTTTCGCCGCTGTCACCTCGGGCGACAACAGCAACATCGTAGCGGCCCGCACAGCCCGCGAGTACTTCCGCGTACCGCGCGTTATCGCGCGCATCTACGACCCACGACGTGCCGAGATCTACCGTGGGCTTGGCATCTCGACAGTGGCTGCAGTGACGTGGACCAGTTCGCGGCTGCTCGACATGATCACGCACCCCGAGCTCCACAGCGAGTACCAGTTCGGCAATGCCGAGGTCGAGATGGTCGAGGTCGAGCTTCCGGCGACGCTGGCCGGCAAGACCGTCGCCGACCTCACAGTGCCTGGCGAGATCGCAGTCGCCTCGATCGTTCGCGTGGGCAAGGCCATCCTGCCCGTCGAGGGATCTACCCTGGAAAAGGACGACACCCTGTTCATCAACGTGCTCCGCGAGAGCGCCGAGAAGCTCGAGCGCCTGCTCGGGCTGAAGGAGTAGTGGCGGCGATGAACGTACTCATCATCGGGGCCGGCAAGTCCGGCAGCTACCTTGCCGAGAAGCTCCGCGGCCAGCACAACGTCACCATGATTGAGTCTCGCCCGGATCGCGTCGCGTACGTTACCGCCAGGATGCCCGGCGTCAAGGTCGTGCGCGGTGACGGCTGCGAGCCGTCAGTGCTCGATCGAGCCGGCGCAGCGCAGGCCGATCTTGTTGCGGCGCTCACTGGAGACGATGAAGACAACCTCGTCGTATCGTTCCTCGTCAAGACCACTCACCAGGTGCCGCTCGTGTTCGCGCGCACCAACCACCCCAAGAACGAGTGGATGTTCACCAAGACGTGGGGCGTAGACGTGGCAGTCTCCACCGCCCAGGTCATCTACAGCCTCATCGAGAAGGAAGTCAGCCTGGGCGACGTCATCACCCTCATGGGGTTGTCGGCCGAGAACATGGTCATCGACGAGCTGACGCTGCCAGCCGACGCCGAGGCGGTAGGGA
>JBAXEO010000316.1:0-1626 GCA_037140395.1 Coriobacteriia bacterium | reverse complement strand
GTGTTGCCCGCCTTATCTGTGGCTGTAGCCCGAACGGTGTAGGTGCCAGCGGCCTGCCCCGCCAAGCTCCAGGTCGGCAGCGTGACGTTGTCAGTCCAAGTGGTGCTCGTATTGCCGGTCGTAGCGGTGTTGGTCGCCGCCAGGCTGAAGACGCCGGCCTGCCACGCGGAGCCGTTCCAGTACTGGTTCGACGGGTTTTGCAGCGTGAAGGTGATGGAGTCGGTCGGAAGGCCCGATCCACCGGAGTTGTCAGCGGCAGAACCCTGGAAGATGGACGGCACGCCGGCGGCGTTATACGCCGACAGGTTCACCGGGCTAGTTACGGAAGCGACACCTGGGTTGGTCTTGTCGAGCGTGAACGATATCGGTGTACCCGTGGTGGCGTTGCTTGACCTGTCGATGGCGATGGCCGCGACGGTGAAGATACCGTCAGTCTGCAAACTCCAAGTTGGCAGAGTGGCCGAACTCGTCCAAGTCGCCGCGGTTCCACCCGAAGTGACGGCGTTGGTCGCAGCTAGGCGGAATGGAGTGGCTTGCCATGTGGAGCCGTTCCAGTACTGACTGCCGTTGTAGAGCGTGAACTTGGTGCTGTTGACCGCCAGACCTGAACCGCTCGCGTCGTCAGCCACCTGACCCGAGAAGGGGACCGGGACGGTTGAGGCGCGGTAGATGCCGTTGTTTGCTGGCACAACCACCGTGGCAGTGGTGGGGGCAGTGCTATCAAGGGGCTTGAGGGCGACCAGAAGGCCGCCGGTGGCGCGAGCCGGGTTCTCGGTGACGGTGGAGGCCGTCGCGGTCCCGGCGCCTGTGTCGCCGGCTGAGATCTTCGCCGCATCGGCAGCTCCAACGGATTGTCCGATTGAGCCGTAGTCGTAGAGTTCGTTCAGCGACAGAGAGCCCGGAGCGCCCGTACTCCACCCGGCATAGGTCGCAGGAATGCCATTGCCACTTGTCAATGTGACCATCCCGAACATGACAACTCGAGCATTGGCCGAAAGCGTCGTAATCGTGGGCGCCGTGACCGTATTTGTCAGCGCGCCCACCGTGACGATTCCGGTGGCCTCAATGGGAGTCGCAGTGTCCACGCCGCTGTACGCGACAATGGCCCCAACGGTGCTCGGGGCACCGCCTCCAGTGCCGAGGACGAACGTGTAGCCGCCGGCCTCACTGGCGCCTGCGACCTTGACTAGGACGGTGCCGCTTCTAAGAGTGCCACCGCCCAGGTTCGTGTAGGCGACCTGAGTCCACCCAGCACTCGTGCTCGCGAGGGTGTTGCCGTGGTTGACGATGTTGACGATCATCACGTCGCCCGCGACCACGCCGGTGGGCTTGGTAATGGTCAGGCCAGTCGTCGTCGTGCTCGACATGGTCGGCGTGCCTCGTAGTGCGATGGCTGCCTGCGCTTGGCCGGGCAAGACGCAGATGGCGCTGGACGGGGCTCTCGGCGCAAGCCCAGGCACGGTCGGCAGGTGGGAGCGTGGATCCATCGTTCAGCCTGCGGTGGCCGACCGCCTGATGCGCCTCCTGTGGACGCACCCGGACCTGCTCGTGGAGGTCGTGCAGCCGGTTGCGCGCGAAGCGCGGGGGCCGTATCGGCCACGCTCTGGAAAGCGAGATATCGAGTAG
>JBAXEO010000315.1:0-1635 GCA_037140395.1 Coriobacteriia bacterium | reverse complement strand
GCCCCGGTCGCCCGGCCTCGCTTCCGGCCCCCGCCCCGGAGACTCCCGGCGCTCCGCGCGCCGAGCACGCAAACGGGGCGCCCTGATCGGACGCCCCGTCGGAAGTTCGGTGTCGCTCGGCAGCTACTCGCCGAGATACGCCTTGCGCACATCCTCGTTGTTGAGCAGGTCCTTGCCGGTGCCGGTCAGTTTGATCTCGCCAGTCTCCAGCACATAGCCTCGATCGGCGATCGACAGCGCCATGTGGGCGTTCTGCTCGACGAGCAGGATCGTGATGCCCGCGTCGTGCAGCTTACCGATCGTGTCGAAGATCATGTCAACGACGACCGGCGCGAGTCCCATGGACGGCTCGTCCAGCATGAGGAGCTTGGGCTGCGACATCATCGCGCGCCCTACCGCGAGCATCTGCTGCTCCCCACCGGACAGCGTTCCGCCCTTCTGAGCGACGCGCTCCTTCAGGCGTGGGAAGAGCTCGAAGACGTGGTCGAGATCGGACTTGATGCCGTCAGTGTCCTTGCGCAGGTAAGCGCCCATCTCCAGGTTCTCCATGACCGTCATCCGCGCGAAGATGCGGCGGCCCTCAGGAACCTGGATGACCCCGCGCGAAGTGACGATGTGTGCCGGCACCCCGCCGATCGACTGCCCCATGTAGGTGATCGTTCCTTGCTTTGGGGCCAGTTGACCGGAGATGGTCTTGAGCGTGGTGGACTTGCCCGCACCATTGGCACCGATGAGCGTCACGATCTCGCCCTCGTTCACCTCAAGCGAGATACCCTTGAGCGCGTGTATCTTGCCGTAGTACGTGTTGAGGTTGTCTACCTTGAGCATCGCCTCAGCCATCGGTCGGCTCCTCCTTCGCAGCGGCGTCGTCCATCGTCGCCTCTGCGGCGGGCGGCTCGTTGTTGGCCGTGACGCCGCCGATTGCCGACGCCGCCGAAGCCTCCTTGGCTTCCGCCGCTGCAAGCATTGCCTCGGCACCCGAGCCAAGATAGGCCTCGATGACCTTGGGGTCGCGCTGAATCTCAATCGGCTTGCCTTGCGCGATCAGCTCACCGAAGTCCAGCACGTAGATGCGGTCAGCAAGGTCCATAACCACCTTCATGTCGTGCTCGATGAGCAGGATCGTGATGCCCAGCGCTCTCACCTTGCGGACGAGCGCGTTGAGCGCCTGGGTCTCGTGCGGGTTCATCCCTGCCGCAGGCTCGTCAAGCAACAGAAGTGTCGGCTCCACGGCCAGCGCCCGCGCGATCTCAAGCCGGCGCTGATCGCCGTACGGAAGGTTCTTGGCGAGTTCGTTGGCTTTGTCGGCCAGGCCCACGAACTTGAGCCGGTCGAATGACTCATCTTCCGTGCGGATCTCTTCGGCCTTGAAGGCGCGCGAGTGAAGCACCGCGCCGAGAGCCGTCGCCTTCGTCTTCGTGTGGCGACCTACCTTGACGTTCTCAAGGGCCGTCATGTTCTGAAACAGCCGGATGTTCTGGAACGTCCGGGCGATGCCCATCCGGGTGATGACGTGCGGCTTCTTTCCGCCGACCGCTTCACCCTTGAATGTCAGCTGCCCTTGGGTAGGCGTGTAGATTCCCGTGAGCATGTTGAAGAACGTCGTCTTGCCGGCTCCGTTGGGGCCGATCAGCG
>JBAXEO010000314.1:0-1643 GCA_037140395.1 Coriobacteriia bacterium | reverse complement strand
GCCCACAGCGGGCCGATGGAAGCCGCAGCCGGCGCGGGCGCCGGCGTCTCGGTGGCGGGTGGCGTGGAGGATCCGCAGCCCGCCAGCAGGAACACCAGCATCATTGCGGCGACTGCGGCGCCGATGATCGCGATGATGCCGTCCCGCCGGCACGCGATGTGGCCACGGCGCACCTTCTTGGCCGCATTCATCGCCATCTCCCCCATAGGATCCCTGCCCCAGCGGCGGTGCGACTCGCACCACGTTGGTCACGTTCTACCCCCGGCCGTCAATTCGCTAACTGCACGACCGTTGGGGCGACTTGAAGTGGATTGTTACTTCGAGAGGGACTACCGTCATCCGTTTCTCGCGTACCGGAACAGCAAGAACCCATTGTGGGGGGTGCCTGCATGGGGAGGTGTTGCCGGTCTTGGCGGTAGTCAGCGGGAACCCTTGGTGGTGGGTGGTGTCAGCGTGCGGAGTTGTTTCGGCAGTCTGGGCGCTTGCCTCCGGGTTTGGTCGAGCCGCTTGCGAGTGAAGGTTTGCTTGGCGTTTGCCGAACCGCCGGGCTCGCTGAGACCGTCGGCCACGACCTGCGCTAAATGCACGCCGCGATGCTGCTGCCCCGGCGTGTGCCCCAAAATACGTGTCTACCTCTCGCCGGAACCGGATACGGCTCGCGACGGCGCGTCGCCAGTTCGAGCTCGCGGTCGACCAGACCCACTTTGAGATCGGCAAGCCGCGCTCGTAGGCGGGCGAGCTCCTCCTCTTCCGGGCGCTGCCCGGGGGATCCCAAGGTCGTGCCGTCAGTCACCGCGCGTCCTCAATGCCGCTCCTTGTTCGCAAGCCGGAAGCTGCGCAACATGAGATGCGCTCACTCTACATCCGCGGCGCTGTTGTGCGGCCCCAATACCCCAAGAACGCTCCCGGGATGTCGAACGTCAAGTAACTCCCCACCCCGAGCGTCAAACAATTCGCCACCCGGTCTCGTAAGTTGCTTCAGCTCTGCTCGGCCTCCCTTGGCAAGTTAGCTGCCAGAGAGAAGCCGCAGCGCCCGCCGTCAGCCACCGATGCGCAGCTTGCCATGATCGCGGAGAAGCTTGAGGCGGCTGACATCTACGAGGCGAAGTTCATGGGCATCCTCGACTCCTATGGGGCAAGCAGCGTGGAACAGCTCACCGAGGAAAGTGCGGGATACGATATAGCGGCGTTGGAGGAGCGGGGAGCGCGGTGAGCGCCCGTTTCCCCGCGACGGGAAGGGCTACGGGGCACCCCGAATCTGTGCCATGTTGTAGAGGGTGATCAAGAGCATGCTTCCGACAATCACGACGATGATAATCGCGACTCGGACCAGGCTCGTTCGCCACCGTGACGATGGACTCACGGCTGCTGCGGGATCCACTGCGGTGGTCGCGACAGCAGAGTCGAGCGCCTCGCGAGAACGCGCGACTAGTAGTGCTTTGTTAGCTGTCTTGTAGGGGTTTGCCGCCCCGGCGCGAACTCTCCCTGCGTTGGCATTGGTCCACGCGGGGAGGGATGATGGCGGCGATGGTGGCAACAGATGTGAACCGGCCTGCAGCGGTCAAGGAGCGCCTCGAGGCGTTCGCCACCGAGGTGCTCGCGCCGGCGATGAACCGACCGGTGCAGGCGCGCAACGGCGGCCT
>JBAXEO010000313.1:0-1663 GCA_037140395.1 Coriobacteriia bacterium | reverse complement strand
TCTCGGCTGCGGAGATCAGCTCGTCCTCCTCGTGCCGGCTGATCTGCCGGTCGAGCAGCGCCCGGTCGAGCAAAGAGAGGTAGCTGTTGGCTTCCGGGTGCATCTCGCTGCGCGGCGCGCGAGATGCGAGCCGGCCGAGGAAGTGCTGATCTCGCGCCGCTCTGGCAGTCGTCCGCGAAACGCGGACCACTTGCGCTGCCGGAATCGGCGGCCACTCGCTTCGCTGGGCAGCGGAGATGACCTCGAGCCAGGAGTCGGCGAACCCCGTATCAGCGTGCATGTAGTACGCCAACAGTGCGGCGGTGGCCCGAGCATCGTCGATTGCCGCGTGCGCGTGCTCCACGGGACAGCCGATCGAGTCGCAGCACGCCCCAAGCGTCCGCGGTCCTTCGGAGAGGTAGCACGAGGCGAGCCTCATGGTGCAAAGCCCGGATGTCGTGGTGAGTGGCACCGTGTAGCCGGCGCGTTCGAACTCGGCAGCGACGAACCGCGCGTCGAACGCCAGGTTATGGGCGACCGGGACTCTACCCCGAAGCAGCGACTCCAGCTCGCCCGCGATCTGCGCGAACGTCGGAGCCGCATAGACGTCAGCGGCGGACAGACCATGGATCTCGGTCGCCGCCACGTCACGCTGCGGGTTCACAAGGGTCTCCCACTCGTAGACCAGATTGCCGTCGTCATCGACGAGGACAACGCCGATCTCAAGGATGCGATGGTGATGGGCTGGCGAGAACCCCGTGGTCTCGATGTCGATGACGGCGTAGCGACTCATCCGCACCCCCCGTGCCGAGCGAACCTGTGCCCTGTGACGCGCCCACCCACGCTATCGCGAGTCCGCGCTGCTGCGCGGTTCTTGGCTCTACCCAACGTGGGGCAGATAACCTGCAGCCTGTCAGGGCTGTCAGGTTGATCTGCTTGTTGGCCAGCTCATCGCTCTCCGGCAAAGGAAATCTCGCTGCGCACCCGTTGCAGTTCTCGGGCTTCTGCGGAACGCCCCTCGCGGTGCGCGTAGTGAAGCATGGGCACAACGCGGCTATCAGGCAGGAGCCCGCGGGTCCGTTCAGCGAAACGATGTGTGGCAGAGCCGGAGAGCAGAACGACATCGGGATCAAGAATCGTGAGCAGCTCCCGGGTGTGGCGCTCAAAACATCTCGTGAGCATTGGACCCGGATAACGGTTCCCAC
This sequence comes from Coriobacteriia bacterium, assembly GCA_037140395.1. Lineage (GTDB taxonomy): Bacteria > Actinomycetota > Coriobacteriia > Anaerosomatales > JAAXUF01 > JBAXEO01. The sequence goes on along the minus strand of JBAXEO010000313.1, from coordinate 479 downwards.
GTGTGGCGCACCAAGCAACATTGGCGAAGGCGATCTCGTCGAGCGGCAGACCGAGCCCGTCTATGTAGAACCGGAGTAAGCGGCCGCGGCTCCAGTTCGGCATATCGGCGGCTTGGTGTTCGAACACCGCGTCAAGAGAGCCTGAGCCGTCGGCAAACGCACGGATGAGCTGGCGTGAGCGCTCGTCTGCACCGTCTCTCCGAGACTCGCCGCTGCCAGGATTGAGCATGACGACCACGACGCGGCGTTTCGCGGACTCATACCGCGGACCAACCCAGCGAGGCTGAGCAATGTCGATGAGCGAAGGAGCAACCGACCGCGCATCAAAGCATCTTCTGCAGCCGACGGCTCGTGAGCACAGGGCCTCGAACTCTGATTGCATTGCTCCACCCACCCCCAGTCTGGCTAACGCACCGCGGATAAGCTGCGCGGGCTACGGTCTGAGGTTACTACAGAGACCGTTGGGCGCGTCAGGTTGA
>JBAXEO010000312.1:0-1670 GCA_037140395.1 Coriobacteriia bacterium | reverse complement strand
CATCCGCGCCGATTCGGCGCTCCCGCAGTTTGCGATGGGATCGGCGGTTCCCTACGTCGTCGCCGAGTTCATCGAGAAGCCCGACGCCGATCGTGCCGAGGAGTTCGTGGCCTGCGGCGACTACTACTGGAATGCCGGAATCTTCGTGATGAGGGCCGCCCAGGTGCTCGAGGAGCTCGACCGCGCCGGTGGAGCCGAGGCGCAGATTGCCGACGTTGCGCGCTGGATTGCCGCGCAGCCGCCCGCGAATCGCAACGGCGCTGAGGCGCGAGAGAGGTTTGCCGCGCTCGAGCCACTGTCCATCGACACCGCGGTCATGGAACGCAGCGATCGCGTCGCAGTCATTCCGGCCGCACTGAAGTGGAGCGACGTCGGGTCGCTTCTGGCGCTCGCCGATGTCGCCGAGCCCGATGAGGCCGGCAACGTACGCAGCGGCCGAGGTGTCGATATCGACTCCACCAACACCATCATCTACTCGGGTGATCGTCTGGTGGCGACTATCGGTGTTGAGAACCTCATCATTGTCGACACCCCCGACGCCACGCTGGTGCTCCCCAAGGAGCGCGCACAAGATGTCCGACAAGTGGTTGACGCGCTCAAGGCCATCGGTGCCCCCGAGGTCACACAGCCCAAGGTCAGTCTGCGCCCGTGGGGGTCTTGGCACAGCCTGCTGGAGCACTCCAACTACCAGATCAAATTCATTGAGGTCAAGCCGGGTTCTCGGCTCAGCCTGCAAAAGCACCATCACCGCAGCGAGCACTGGATTGTCGTGAGCGGCACGGCGATAGTGACCCGCGATGCCGAGAAGATCGAGGTTCACGCCAACGAGGGGGTCTTCCTACCGGTGGGAGCTGTTCATCGGCTCGAGAACATCGGCAAGGTGCCGCTCGAGCTCATCGAAGTGCAGGTGGGTGAGTATCTGGGCGAGGATGACATCGTGCGGCTCGAAGACGACTGGGCGCGCGAGAGCGGGTAGCAGTGCGCTCGGGCTAACCGCGAAAGAGGCGCCTGATGCCGATGCCGGTGGTCTCGGCAAGCGCCTCGAGAATGATGCCGCGGGAGATTTTCGACGCGCCATGCTGGCGATCGATGTAGGTGATCGGCACCTCGGTGACCTCCACGCCGGCTCCGGAGAGCCGCGCCAGCACCTCGATGAGGAATGCGTAGCCCTCGGAGTGCAGCTTCTCAAAACGAAGCGTGCGTAGCGCTTCCGCCGAATAGCAGCGGTAGCCGCTTGTGCAGTCTCGGACTGAGGTGCCAATCATTGCTCGCGCGTATCGGCTGCCCATTTCGCTGACTGCTCGCCGAAACGGACCCCAGTCGGCCTCTACGGCGCCGCCTGTGGTGTAGCGCGAACCGACTACGAGACCGGCTCCCGCTCGCGCGCTTTTAAGGAGCGCTGGAATGCGCGCAGGGTCGTGTGAGAGGTCGCCATCCATGGTGACTGCGAAGTCGTATCCGTTGTCGCGGCACCATGCGAGGCCCTCGCGGGAGGAGAGTGCGTAGCCGCGCTTCTTGGTGCGGTGCATGACGTGGAAGCGAGGTTCTTGGGCGGCGATCTCGTCGGCGAGGTTTCCGGTGCCGTCAGGTGAGTTGTCGTCGACAATCAAGAGCTCGATTCTCGGAAAGCTGGCGAGCACTCTCTTAGCCAGTTGCCGGACGTTATCGAC
>JBAXEO010000311.1:0-1690 GCA_037140395.1 Coriobacteriia bacterium | reverse complement strand
TTGTCGTGGGCTAGTTTCCATGAACTACCTGCGTTTCCTGCGAGCGACGGCGTGAAGCCGCTGCCTGATCCACTAGAGGCGCGAAGTCCAGTAGTCGATCTCCGCCTCAGCAGCCTCGTGTATCCGAACCGGAAGGCTCATCCCCGCCGCGCTCGCACTCGAGCCATTACGACCTCGGAGGGATCGGCTGTGGCCTCTCCTCTGTTTAGCTGTGCCAGCCGACGTTCTGCTTCGTCAAGCCACATGCGCTCAATCTCGGCATCGTCTAGCGAATCGAGACTCGCCAGGAGTTCACGGGCAAGGTCGGCACGCCCCTCGGGAGTCAGCTGAAGCGCCTCGGCTTTGAGTTCCTCGATTGTCACAGCAAACACCCCACAATCAATCGGACCGACGACAGCAGTCTACGCGGTTGGCCTGAGTCCATCCACGTCACCTCGACACCTACGTCTACTCGGACGACACTTCGCCGGCGGCGTAGATGCCGTGCTCGAGCGCATCGACGAGTGCTTCCCAGGACGCTTCGATGATGTTCTCGGAGACGCCGACGGTGCCCCAGCTCTTCTCCCCGTCGCCGGACTCGATGAGGACTCGGGTGACGGCGCCGGTGCCCTTCTTCTCGTCGAGCACGCGGACCTTGTAGTCCTCGAGCGAGATGCCGTCGAGCGCCGGGTAGAAGCGGCCGATGGCGATGCGGAGCGCCTTGTCCAGCGCGTTGACCGGGCCGTTGCCCTCGGCGGTGGCGATGTAGCGGTGGCCTTCGACGGTGACCTTGATGGTGGCCTCGGTCATCACGCGGCCGTCTTCGCGCTTCTCGGCGATGACGCGGAAGGACTCGAGCGCGAACGACGGCTGGTAGGTTCCGAGGCGCTTGCGAAGCATGACCGAGAGCGAACCGTCGGCGGCCTCGAAGGAGTAGCCCTGGTACTCGAGCTCCTTGATAGCGTCGAGTGCGGCGGCGACCTGCTCGGTGTCGCCGGACAAATCGATGCCGAGTTCGGCGGCCTTCATCGTGAGCGAAGCACGGCCGGCCAGCTCGCTGACGACGACGCGGGCCAGGTTGCCCACTGCGGCCGGGTCGGCGTGCTCGTAGGCCTCCGGCAGGCGCGCCGCGGCGCTGGCGTGGATGCCGCCCTTGTGCGCGAAGGCGCTACTGCCGACGTAGGGCTGGTAGGGATTGGGCGAGATGTTGGCGGTCTCGGCGACAAAATGGCTGGTCTCAGTGAGCAGCTTGAGTTGATCGCGGGAGAGCGCATCGTCGCCCATCTTGAGGACCAGCGACGGGATGATGCTGATGAGGTCGGCGTTACCGGCGCGCTCGCCGTAACCGTTGATGGTGCCCTGGACCTGCGTGCAGCCAGCCTCCACCGCCACGAGCGAGTTCGCGACCGCGCAGCCGGCGTCATTGTGAGCGTGAATGCCCAGCGGCGTGGTCAGGATGAGGCTCACCTCACCGACGATCCGCATCACCTCGTGCGGCAGCGTGCCGCCATTGGTGTCGCACAAAATGATGGCGTCGGCCCCTCCCCGCTCGGCCGCCAAGACCACCTCCAGCGCGTAGGCCGGATTGGCCTTGTAGCCATCGAAGAAATGCTCGGCGTCGAAGAAGACGGTCTCGACTTGCGACTTGAGGTAGGACACTGACTCGCCGACCATGCGCACGTTTTCTTCCAGCGTGGTGCGCAGTGTCTCG
>JBAXEO010000310.1:0-1694 GCA_037140395.1 Coriobacteriia bacterium | reverse complement strand
ATTCTAATTCGCTTTCAAGTTGAGACTAACGATCCACGGCCAAGCCGTCAGACTTCGTAGTCCTTGAGCGTTTGCAGCCAGTCTCGGTAGGCCCGATTCGAGTTGCGACAACACGCCATCCATAGATTCGAAGACGCGGTTGGGAAACTCCTTTTCGCGAAGTTCGTCCCAGACGTGCTCTTGAGGATTGAGTTCCGGGGAGTACCCGGGCAGGCGGTGAAGGCGAATGTTTTTGGGGACCCTGAGATCCTTCGATCTGTGAGAACTGGCGCCATCGACGACCATGATGATGAATTCGTTGATGTGCGCTCGGCTGACCTGCTCAAGGAACTGATTCATGCGGTCTGTGTTCATCTCCTTGCAGATCATCCAGTCGAGTGTTCCTTTGACGGGGCCCACCGCGCCGTAGACGTAGACGAACTGCCGTTCGTATCCGTTGTCGACGACCGGGCGGAGGGGACGCGGCGACCAGCATCTCCGGATCCGGACCATTCGTCCGAAACGCGCCTCGTCTTGAAACATCAAACGGACCGGACGACGCCCGACATCTTTCTTCTTCAGGAGGGCAGCCAGATTTTCCGGGAGTTTTTTTTCCACTCCTCCTGCACTCTCGGATCGCTCTTGGGGTGGCGGGTGTCCGGGGCGATCTTGCGCCAGCCATGCCGCTCAAGGAAACGGTACACCACGGACGCTGCCACGGGACGCCCAAGAAGTTGTGCCAGCGCCGCTCGAATCGGTGACAAGACCAGAACCTGCCCCTTCTTGGCTTGTTCTGCCCAAGGCTCCAGGAAGGCCCGTTCCTGCTTCTCGCTCAGCAAGGCCCGGCGCCTGCCTCCCCATCGCGAACGTTTCGACACCACCGCGTCCGCGGATCGCAGCTTGTCGCGAAACTCCGCCTGGAGCCTGGGAACAGTTGCCCGACCAACTCCCAGCATCGAGGCGGTCTCTTCGAGGGTGCAACCGCGGTCAGCAGGCAGGAGGATCGCCAATGCGCGGCGAAGTTCGCCTGCGTCCTTTGTCACTCGAACCAGTTCTCTCGCTCGCAGGGTTGTCTGTTCGTCGATTCTGCGTGGTCGTGCCATAGCGAGACAATACCATCGTTAGTCTCATCTTGAACGCTCATTAGAATAAGAACGAGGATGGGGCGAAGGCCGCCCTGCTCGTGCCCCTGGACGGGGTCCAGGTCGGCCCAGTAGAACTCGGCCCTCAGTATGCGGGCCACGATCCACGCTCGGCTGCCAGCCCCTCATCTGCCAGGGCCTGCTCGAAGTCGGGGTCGAGCTTCGCGCATTCCTCGGCGAGGCGACGACGTTCGAGACGGGCGAGCTTCTCGTTCACAGCCTCTTGAATGGCTCTGCTACGGCTCGGAAAGACTCCCCTGCGGACAAGCCGGTCGAGTGTGCGAAGCGACCCTGGGTCGATGGTGATAGCGATCTTTGCCGTGCTCATGCAGGTATGATATCCGATCACACCACCCCCCCGCCTAACGAGACGTCGCTCAGCGGCGAGCGGTAGCGAGTCCGCTGGAGCGCCCCGTTAGGCCCGGTGTCAGACGTTTGTCGTGGGGCGGCCGAAGTCGGGTCTGACGATGGTCTTCCCGGACCGCGAATTGATGTACTCGCATAGGGCCTGAAGTGCGTCGTCGGATGGTTTCCAGGAGTGTCCGGTTCGGAGGCGCTCCCGGGAGAGCCGCG
>JBAXEO010000309.1:0-1710 GCA_037140395.1 Coriobacteriia bacterium | reverse complement strand
GGCCCACGCCCTCTCCTGCCCGAGTACCTCGACCGCTACAATAGCGAGCAGGCCCGACGCCACGAGGTCCGACCCGGAATCACCGGATGGGCGCAGGTCAACGGCCGCAACGCCGTCTCGTGGACCGAACGCTTCAAGATGGACGTCTGGTACGTGGACCACCGATCCTTCGCACTCGATGCACGCATCCTGCTCAAGACCGTCGCCGCAGTCGTATCCCGAGAGGGCGTCTCGGCGGCGGGAACCGAGACGATGCAACCGTTTCAGGGCAACACCCAGCACGCCGACACCGAGGAGACCTGACTTGAGATTGCTCGTCGTAGGCGCAGGCGGCCACGCCAAGGTCGTGATCGACGCCGCCGAGGCGGCCGGACACACCATCGTCGGCGTTGTCGGCATGGAGTCCGATGCACCCGCGATCCTCGGCCACAGCGTCCTGCAATCGGCAGAAGGCCTCGATGCCGACGGCTTCATCATCGCGATCGGCGACAACGCGACACGTGCCCGCTTCTTCGCCGAGTACTCGGCGTCCAGCCTCGCCCCGGCGGTCGTCGTCCACCCCTCGGCCGTCATCGGTACCGACGTCCAGCTCGGCGGAGGCACCTTCATCGCCGCTGGCGTCGTCGTCAATACCGGAGCCCGAATCGGCGCCGACTCGATCCTGAACACCGCCTGTAGCGTCGACCACGACTGTCTGCTTGGTTCCCACTCGCATGTGGGGCCGCAGGCCGCGCTGTGTGGCGGCGTGACGCTCGGCGAGGGCGTGTTGCTCGGCGTAGGCTCCTGCGCGTCTCCTGGGGCCTCTGTGGGCGCCTGGAGCGTCGTGGGCGCAGGCGCAGCCGTGATCGGCGACCTCCCCGGCGGCGTGGTCTGCCTCCGCGTGCCAGCGCACGCAATCGGCGCGAGCGAGGAGCCCCCGGTTGCCTGACAAGCTCGCCATCGACGGCGGCACTCCGGTCCGCTCGACCCCGATGCCATCCTGGCCGGCGCCCTCTGACGCACAGATCGCCGCCGTCGACGCAGTCATGCGCTCCGGCCGCATCAACTACTGGACGGGCGACGAGGGCCGCTCCCTCGAGCGCGAATACGCCGCCGAGCTCGGCGTCGCACACGCTGTGGCCACCGCCAACGGCACGCTTGCCCTTGAGCTTGCCCTGCGCGCCTTCGAGATCGGCCCCGGCGACGAGGTGGTCATCCCGGCGCGCAGCTTCATCGCCACCGCAAGCTGCGTTGTCGCCGTCGGCGCCACCCCAGTGATCGCCGACATCGACCCCGAGAGCTCCAACCTCACCGCCGAGACCGTCGCCGCCGTCCTCACCGAGCGCACCAAGGCGGTCATCGCTGTGCACCTGGGCGGATGGCCCGTGGAGATGAATCCGCTCATGGCCCTCGCCGCGGAGCGCGGCTTCCGAGTGATCGAGGACTGCGCGCAAGCTCACGGCGCGGCCTATCGCGGAAGACCGGTCGGGTCTCTCGGCGACGCGGGGTGCTTCTCGTTTTGCCAGGACAAGATCATCGCTTCAGGCGAAGGCGGCTTGCTCGCGCTTGATGATGACACTGCCTACACCCGTGCGTGGGAGTACAAGGATCACGGCAAGTCGCTCGCCAAGCTCGGCGATGCCGAGTTCGCCAGCACCCCCGCCAGCTTCAAGTGGCTGCACGACAGCTTCGGCTCCAACTTCCGCATGCCCGAGCTCGAGGCCGCAATCG
>JBAXEO010000308.1:0-1721 GCA_037140395.1 Coriobacteriia bacterium | reverse complement strand
TCACGCCGTCGCTCGCAGGAAACGCAGGTAGTTCATGGAAACTAGCCCACGACAAGACCCGCTCGAATGGATACGGGAGCGCGGCATGCGTGTGGTGCGTCTGCTTCATGATGGCGATTGCCGGTACGGGCTGGCAGACGACACGTCGATCACCCTGATCAGCGATGAGCCATTCGCCGAGTGGGAGCCGGAAGGCGTCGTCCCCCTCGTCGCCGCACACCTTTTGTGCCCGGTCACGCCTACCAAGGTCGTGTGTGTCGGCCTGAACTACCGCAACCACATTGCCGAGATGGGCCATGAGACTCCGCTCGAGCCGGTGATCTTCATCAAGCCGTCGACCTCGGTGATTGGTCCCTGGCGGCATATTCCGATTCCGGAAGGCGTCGGTCGTGTCGACTACGAAGGCGAACTCGGCGTGGTCATAGGGCGTCGGACGCATCGAGTATCGCCCGCTCAGGCGAAGGAAAGCGTGCTTGGCTTCGTGTGTGGCAATGACGTGACCGCGCGCGACCTGCAAAGGATCGACGGGCAGTGGTCGCGCGCCAAGGGATTTGATGGGTTTTGCCCTCTCGGCCCGTGGGTGGCCACCGACGTCGACCCCAGCGACCTACTTATCGAGACGCGCGTCAACGGCGAAATCCGACAGAGCGCGCGCACCAGCGACATGCTGTTTGACCCGTACACGCTGGTGAGTTTTGTGAGCAACGTGATGACGCTCGTCCCTGGTGACGTGGTGCTGACCGGCACGCCCGGCGGTATCGGCCCACTCGTGGCCGACGATTGCGTCGAGGTCAGGATCGAGGGTATCGGCTCGCTCGAGAACGACGTTGTCTGCAGTGCGAACGCGGGAATACTCGCCCTGTAGACTAACTGTCACTCCGGCCGACACCGAAAGACGCGCGCCCCATGCTGCTGCGTAATCCCGTCATCGCTCGCGTCACCTTCGCGCGCCTCATTGCCCGGATGGGCGGCGAAGCGGCATTCTTCATCGGAGTGTGGGGGATGGCGGCCTACACGTTCCGGGCGACGCCGGGCCAGATCGCAGCCCTCATGGCCGTCCTCGCGATCTCGTCGATGGCGGGGGCGTTCATCGCGGGCACGCTGGTCGACCGCTTCGGCCCGCAGCGAGTGCTCGTGGGAGCGCAGTTCGTCTACGTGCCCGTGGTCATCGCGATCACCTTTGTCGGATCTCTGAACGGGCTCATCGGCATGTGTGCGCTGCTCGGTCTTGCGACGGCGCCGATCATGACTGCGACCAGCTCCTTCGCGCCGTTTCTTGCCGACGAGAACGCGGGCATCGAGGGCATCAACGCGCTCATCGAGGGGGCGGGTGCACTCGCTTTCGTGCTGGGTCCCGCTCTCGGAGCCATCGTCGCTTCAACCATCTCGCTCTCGGCGGTGTTCTACGTCGACGCGGTGTGTACGACGGTCGGTGCGCTGCTCGTGCTCGGCGTCTCGACGCCGCCGATATCGGGAGCCCACCCAAGTGCGATTGCTGGTTTTGTCGAGGGAGTGAAGATCTCCTACGGTCTACCGAGCGTGCGCTACTACGTGCTGATGGGCACGCTGCTGTGGTTCAGCTTTGGTGCTTTTGGTGCGCTTGAGCCGCTCTTCTACCGCGACGTGGTCAAGACTGGGATCGAGACAATCGGCTATGTGAACTCGATCTTCGGTCTGGGCATCGGGTGCGGTGCGTTTCTGCTGACGCGTCTGCCGCCCAA
>JBAXEO010000307.1:0-1736 GCA_037140395.1 Coriobacteriia bacterium | reverse complement strand
GGTCCCGGGCGAGGGCATTCGCTTTGGCCTGGAGGGCATTCGCGGCGTGGGCTCGGGAGTCGTCGACCTGATCGTCGCAGCTCGCAGAGTAGGCGGCGGGTTCACTTCGCTGCAGGACTTCTGCGCGCGCGTCGACGTGCGTCAGGTCAACAAGAAGACGCTGGAGGCGCTGATCAAGGCAGGCGCCTTCGACTCCACCGGCTACACGCGCAAGCACCTCCTGACCATGATGGACAGCAGCGTCGACAGCGCCGTAAAACGCGCACGCGATGTCGACACTGGGCAGGTCTCCATGTTCGACCTCTCTGCCGAGGAGTCCGGGTTCTCGCAGGAGATTCCCGCGCCGGATGGCGACGAGTGGGACAAGAAGATGCGGCTCGCCTACGAGAAGGAGATGCTCGGCATCTACGTCTCGGATCACCCTCTTCGCGAGATCGCCGAGGAGGTGCGACGGGCGTCCGACTACTCGCTCGGCACCATCGAGGTGCTCAAAGACGGCACCACCGGCTGGTTTGCGGGCATGCTGTCCAGCGTGGCACTCAAGCCCACCAAGAAGGGTCCGATGATGGCGATCGTCACCCTGGAGGACTTGGACGGGTCGATTGAAGCGGTGCTGTTCCCCGTCACGCTCGAGAAGTGCCGAGAGGCGGTCAAGGTCGATGCAGTTGTGAGGCTGCGAGCAAAGCTCGAGGATTCCGATCGGGGTAAGAAGCTCATCGTCTTGGAGTTTGAGCCCTTCGACGGCGAGGCCTTTCGCAAGCCACCCGGAGTGCTCACGATTCGCACCGACGCAACCGTAGTCAGCAACGGCCGCAGGGACAAGCTCATCCAGATCCTGGAGCATCACAATGGTCGCGACTTCGTCGAGCTACACATGGCCGACGAGGGTGGCAACACGATTGTGGCCCGCATGCAGCAGACGGTTGATCGCGAGGCTCCGGGGCTCTACGCCGAGCTCATCGAGCTTCTCGGCGGAGACGCAATCGCCGAGAACTAAAGGTAGGGGGAGAGCGAGAAGATCTCCACATAAGGAAAGGCAATGTAGCGCTGGGCGCCACAAAGCCTCCGAGTACAGTATCAACCGTTTCGGCAGAAAATCAACAGGATAGCATGGTTGCACTCTATCACTCTACTGTGGTAGAGTGCCGTCGCGCCAAGGGAATTGCCGCACGCACCTACTGAGAGGATCGGTCCGACTAGCCATGCGCCCTGTTACCGCCCGAGGATTCAGAGATGTGCTTCCGGCCGAGGCCGCCGAGCGCGAGATCGTGGCGCGCCGCTTCGCTGAGGCCTCCTCGGCGTGGGGCTACGAGCTGGTGGAGACACCGATTGTGCAGGACCTCGTCTCGCTGGAGGCCGCTGCGGGGCCGCTGGATGGCATCGCGTTTAGGCTGGTCGACTCCGACGGCCGGCTGCTCGCGCTTCGGCCGGACATGACGGTTCCCATCGCGCGGCTGGTCGCGTCTCGCATGGCGGGAGAACCCGGGCCGCTGCGGTTTCGCTACGCCGCCGAGGTCTTTCGCGAGCACGAGTCGCTGCGGGGGCAGATGCGCGGATTCACCCAGCTGGGGGTCGAGCTGGTGGGCGAGGGCGGGCCTGCCGCTGATGCCGAGATGGTCGCGGTCATGGTCGAGGGGCTGGAAGCGGTTGGGATTCGCGACTTCACGGTCGGAGTCGGTACCGTCGCGGTCCTGCACGCGATGGTTGCCGCGGCCGACGCGGATGCCGAATGGGGC
>JBAXEO010000306.1:0-1737 GCA_037140395.1 Coriobacteriia bacterium | reverse complement strand
TTTTAAAACAATACTTCGAATTTTTTCTTGAAGCTCCTCGCTTTCGACACTTCGACTTCGATTGTTCTGTCGCGGACGAACATTGATCATCGAATCAAACTCGATAAAATCATCGCCAGTTTCCTCCGGATACAAGTTAATCCCCCAGAGATTGTCCTGCTTCGATCCATTCTCAAGTAATTGCATTTCTTCATCGGCGTGCATCTCCGCATCCACAAACATAATTTCCTGCTCAATATCCAGCACAGCTTTCACCAACCTCCGAACATTTTCTGAGAATAATCCGAAAGTTGCGCGCGCGTGACTGGTTGTTTTTGGGTAACGAGTTGCATAGAAATAAAAACTAAAAGGTCATTTACTCTCTTTAACATACAACCAAAACCCCCTTCCGTCAAAGAAAGACATCACAAAACCCTCTGATACCATCCGGCATCAGAGGGTTTTATTGGAGCAAGGCTCACTCTTGTTTACGGAGCCACCTCACGCCAAGTGGAATCGCACTTCTTCGTACCCGGCTCGTTACAAGTGGTATTACATCTAGTTCCGGTGGCAGTTCTTCCTTCACAGACATTGCTCGGACCCTCCCCCGGAGAGAAAGTGCAGGGTTGGTTACAAATGATATTGTAAGTGACTGTTTTCTTCTCTGCTGATTTGGCAGCAGTCACCGTGATGCCCGTTACTCCCAAACCACCGCTTGAAGTGACGGTCGTACTCAGAGCGTTGAGTGGATTCATAGTAAGACGACTCCCTGGGTCATTTGCCTTTGTCCAATTGATTTCTGGTGGGAGAGCCATGTTGGCTTTGTCACAAGTAGTTGAGTCATTCCAGCAAGCGGTCAGTGTTTCTGATTGATTCCCAATCAGGGATCTCGTTGTGTTGGATACTGGTGTCCCGTCTATGCAACCCCCCAGGCAGATCTTGAGGGTTGGCTGATTGCCTCGTGAGGCGGTACAACCGATAGCAGAAGTACCTCCACTGATACCGTAGCAATTCCAGGTCGTCGAGGCTCCTTGTGCAGGAAAAACAGAGGCTGGTGGATTGAGAAAACCAGAGGAGCATTGTGTGTATGCGCCATAACTCGTTTCATTGTAAGCGAATAGGTGTAAATTGGCAGTACCACAGGCACCATTAGGTTGGATCACGGTTACTTTGAGTTGTACTGGGGCAGACCAAACGCCATGTGAATCATAGGCGTAGGCGGTGATGGTTTTTACTCCGGCGGTTGACCAACTATGCGCAGGGTAGGCATAGGCTCCACTACCAACCCATCCGGTAACCCAACCAGCTTGTCCGTCTCCCCAGCTGACATAGTAGCGGAGGTTATCGCCATCAGGGTCAGTGCCTCGCATTCCATAGCCAGTGTTGGTGTTGATATTGGTTGATTTTGGTCCCCAAAAGGTGACGGCAGGAGCGCGATTAGATTGGAGAATGGTAATGGTAGTGGATCCCCAACCGGCAGATTGCCAACCTTTATCGTCGCGAGTGAGCGCTTTGACGGTATAGGTACCGGGAGTGTTCCAGGTACGGGTAGTGGTTTTGGTGGTACCGGAAGCGACATATGTCCCCCACGTAGGCACCCACTGGTCGACCGTGGCGTTATTGTCCCAATCAATACCATATATGATATTGTCATTGTTGGGATCGGTACCGACAACAGAGAACTTTTGGGGGCTCCCGGTGAGATGATTGTTCCCGGCGACCTGTTTGATGGTGGGATTATTGGGAGGGTTGTTGCAC
>JBAXEO010000305.1:0-1737 GCA_037140395.1 Coriobacteriia bacterium | reverse complement strand
GACGAGCCGTCACTCGTACGGTGGTTAGGTGGCCATGTGGGGGCGTTCGCACTAGCAGCCTGTCGGACTTTCTCTTTGCTTTGCGTCATCGGACCGATGGTGCGCTGCGTTGATCATGGCAGGGGATGACGGCAAGCAAGGGAGAAGCGGATGGCGGATTTTTTGACGGTGGATCGGAAGACGTGCTACCTGCTGCCGCCCTCGGTGGACGATTGGCTCAACGAAGACCACCTGGCCCGCTTCGTGGTGGAAGTCATTGACGACCTCGACCTGACGGAGCTCACGCGCCAGTACGCTGGGCGCGGATCGAAAGCCCACCATCCGGCCACGCTGCTGGCGATTCTGGTCTACGGTTACGCGACGGGGATTTTCTCGAGCCGCAAGCTCGAACGCGCGACCTATGACTCGGTGGCCTTTCGCTACATTGCGGCGGGTACCCACCCTGATCACGACACGCTGGCCAATTTCCGGCGCCGGTTTCTGCGCGAGGTGCAGGCCTTGTTCGTGCAGGTGCTGGAGGTGGCGAAGGAGTTGAAGCTGTTCAAGCTGGGGGCGGTTTGTCTGGACGGGACCAAGATTCACGCCAACGCCTCGCGTCACAGCGCGCTCTCGCACGGGCATATCGAGAAGCTCGAAGTCCAACTCAACGCGGAAGTGGCGGAACTGCTCACGCTGGCCGAAGCCGCCGATGAGGCGAACATCCCCGACGGGGTGAGTCTGCCCGAGGAACTCAAGCGGCGCCAGGACCGACTCGCGGCGATGGCGATCGCCAAGGGCAAGATCGCCGCACGCGCGGCCGAACGTCATGCGCAGGAGCAGCGCGCCTACGAGCAGAAGGTGGCGGCGCGCGCGGCCAAGGAAGAGCGCACCGGCAAGAAGCCCGGGGGCGGGCCACCACAGCCGCCCCAAGCCGGACCCAAAGCCACCGACCAGGTCAACCTCACCGACGAAGACTCGCGCATCATGCCGGTGGCCGGTGGCGGCTTCGAGCAAGCCTACAACGCACAGATCGCGGTGGACGCGGTGACCATGCTGGTGCTCGGCACCGGAGTCACGCAAGCGCCCAATGACAAAGAGCAGATCACGCCGATGCTCGGGACGCTGGCGGCCCAAGCGCCGACGCTGGGCGTGGAACAGTTGATCGCTGACGCAGGCTTCTACAGCGAGGCCAACATTCAGGCGTGCACCGCGGCCGGGATGGAGCCGCTCATTGCTGTGGCCCGCGACGAGCATCATCCTGATTGGCGCGAGCGGCACAGCGAACCGGCGGCCTTGCCGGCTGACGCGACGGTGGCGCAGACGATGGCGCATCGGTTGAAGACCAAGACCGGTCGTGCGCGCTATGCGCTGCGCAAGCAGACCGTGGAGCCGGTGTTCGGGATCATCAAGTCGGTACTGGGCTTCCGCCAGTTCTCCCTGCGCGGGTTGGCGCAGGTACAGGGCGAATGGAGCCTGGTGTGCCTGGCTTGGAATTTGAAACGCATGGCCGTATTGCGTCCAAAATTCGGATAGCAGTGGAAATGGCCGCGAAAACAGCCAAACTTCGATCAAAATCGACCGATTTTGCCTTCTTTTTGAGCAATCCAGCATTTCGGCGCCGCTGTGTCAGTTCAAGTCCGACGGGCTGCTAGGCCCGGAGCGCCGACGCGAGCATAGCTGCATCTCGCCCGCGCGACGGGCATTGCGACGATCGCGCTTGCGGAGTGCGCCGGCGGCGTCAAGCCCGACGGCGTGAAG
>JBAXEO010000304.1:0-1742 GCA_037140395.1 Coriobacteriia bacterium | reverse complement strand
AAACCGTACTAGCGCCTGCAACTTCGCTTGGCTCGCTTGCCGAAATGACACTAGAAGCTTTCTTTACTACGGCTGCCTTAACTTTCTTAGAAGTTGATTTCGGTGTCACAGCAGTTGGCTCTTCTATCTCAACCGTATCAGTATAAATATTTTGCTCATTTGGAGTCGCTGTTTTAGTCCAATTAAAATCATTTCCGAATAGTGAAAGACTAATGGCAGAATCCGCATTACCATAATTTCCGCCACTGTCAGTCAAAAGATTATCATTACCATCACGAAGCTCCAGCCAATCTCCAGTATTATTTAATGTTATTTTAGTCACTCCTTGTGAATAAGTTTTGTATTCAAAAGGTTTTAACATCTCTGTTTCGGCAAAATAATAGCAATGGATACTACCAACTGCATCGCAAATTTTTACTCCAGAAAGTGAGACTGGTAAACTGGCCTGGTTATAAAGTTCAAACCACTCTTCTTCACTATCTGGTGCCGGCATAAGCTCGCTGATAACTATTTTATCAATGTTCGGATCAGAATATGTGGATTCTAGGATTACAACTGGTTCAAAATCAAAATACCCTCGATTTGTATCTTGACAGTTAACCCTTTTATAAGGAGTGTTTTTAGCAGGCATGTCTAGCGGATATTCTTCGCACCCGGTTAACCAGCACCCACCCACTCCATAATCTAACTCGCCATACCCGACAATATCAACATTAACCTTATTCCCCTTGGTATTGTCTATTAAAGCCAGTACACCGCTTTCTTTCATTGAATATGAGGCGGCAGTATTAAATAGGTTACAAAGACTTTTGTCTACAGCTGAATTATGACAAATTCGTATTCTTTCCCCTGGTTTTATATAACTACCAATACCAAATTTATAGAGATAACTATAAGTTGTTGCGCTAGTTTTCATCGTTAGAGAAAATAAATTAAGATCAATAATATCGGTACCATAGTTAGCCAATACTACATATTCGTCATTTGTAGTCTCGCCGTCAACCCTAAACTCCTCTATTTTTAGGTTTTCTGATCCCGCAACTGCGTACGTCGGAATAATTGTCATAACAATAAAGATTGCGCTTAATAAAATATACTTTTTCATCCCACCCCCTGTTCATATTTATCTTATCAGAAGGGAAAATATCAAGTCAAGTAGACAGCCAACTTATTATTCAATCAACATTGCATCACCATAAGAATAGAAACGATATTTCTCTTCTATAGCGTGCTCATATGATTTTTTGATTAATTCCGTGCTTGCAAATGCCGAAACAAGTAGTAAGAGTGAGGACTTTGGCAGATGGAAGTTCGTAATCATCGCGTCTACGAATTTGTACTCATATCCTGGGTAAATATAAATACTAGTTTCGCCTGACTTGGGTAACAAACAATAATTGTCATCCTTGTAAAAACGAGGATCTCTTTCAGAGGGGGTGAGGGAGATCCCTGGGTTTGCGACCAGGCCATTCGGCTCTGAGGCCTGAGAACCTCTTCGCTCAGGCTCGAATGAGGGTGACATGGTTTTTGTAGCAGCACTTTCTAGGACCCGAACTGACGTGGTGCCAACTGCTATTATCCTTTTACCGGTAATCTTGGCGTCATTTAACCTCTTTGCCGTATCTGGACTAATCTCATAATATTCACTGTGAATTGCAAAATCTTCTACTTTGTCGGTATTCAGTGGTTGGAACGTCCCTAAACCTACGTGTAAGGTCACATACTCTATCTGGACGCCCCTT
>JBAXEO010000303.1:0-1770 GCA_037140395.1 Coriobacteriia bacterium | reverse complement strand
TATCTGGCTGTGCTCGTGCTGCACGGCGTTCCGCTCTCCCACGAGGCGTTCGCTCCGCAGTACACCGACGGGGTGATGCTCGCTCAGACCGCCGCGTTCACCGCGCTGGTCTTCCAGAAGTTGCTCTTCTCGCTTACCTTCCGCTCGCCGGCGCACTCGATCTTCTCGCGCGCAACCTTCGCAAATCCCCTCCTGTTGGGAGCGATTGCGCTCGGCGTCGCGATGCAGCTGGTGGTCGTGTACTTCCCGGGGGCCGAGCAGATCTTCCGAACGGTCCCCCTCGGGCTTGCCGAGTGGAGGATCATCGCTCCCGCAATCATCGTCCCCGTGCTTGTGATCGATGCCGCCAAGGTCATGAGATCCCGACGCGCTTCTCTCCGCTTCTGCTAGCATCGAGCAGTCGAGAGGGAGTAGCGCTCCGGTGCACCGCCGGAGAGGCAGGCCGTCAGCACGGGCGACAAGCCCCGGTTCTGTCCCCAGCAGCGAGACTCTCGGCGGTGAAGCATCGTTGCTGCGACCCGCCGGAGGATACATGTCACAGCCGCACTCCCCGACAGCCACGAACATGGATGATGCCGTCGCGTGGCACACCCTCGATGCGCCCCAAGTCATCGCGCGCCTCGGCAGTGATGCCGAGCTCGGCCTCTCCTCAGCCGAGGCTGCGACGCGACTGATCGCCGACGGCCCCAACCGCCTCGACGAGAAGCCCAAGACACCGGCCTGGCGCCTCTTCGTCTCCCAGTACAACGACTTCATGATCTACGTCCTGCTGGTCGCGGTCGCTATCTCGGCGTTCGAAGGACAGGTGCCCGAATCGATCGCAATTCTCGCGATTCTGCTCTTGAACGGCGTGCTCGGCTTCATCCAGGAGTACCGCGCCGAGAAGGCGCTCGACGCTCTCCAGCAACTCTCGGCACCGATCGCCACCGTCATCCGCGATGGCGCCGAGAGCGACATCCCCGCCGAGCAACTCGTCGCCGGCGACGTGGTCCTGCTCGAAGCCGGCGACAAAGTCCCGGCCGACGGGCGCCTTGTCGAGGCCGCTGCGCTCAGGGTGGTCGAGTCCGCGCTCACCGGCGAGAGCAATCCCGCGCGCAAACGACCCGAAACGGTCGCAGAGTCCAACGCTCCCCTAGGCGACCGCCGCGACATGGTGTTCGCGGGAACGTCGGTGGCGGTGGGCCGAGGCCGCATGGTCGTCACGGGAACCGGTCAGGCGACCGAGATGGGTAAGATCGCCAATCTGCTCGCGGCGACAGAAGATGAGACCACGCCGCTCCAGAAAGAGCTCGCGACTGTGGGCAAGAGCATCGCCGTCCTGGTGCTTGTCATCGCCACGATCGTCTTCTTCGAGGAAGCGTGGCTCGAATGGAGCAAGATCGGCGGCTCGCTCATCGACGACCTGGGCGATCCCGCGTTCCGCGCGGGTCTGTCGGCGGGACTGCTTGTCGCGGTTTCGCTTGCGGTCGCCGCCATTCCCGAGGGACTGCCCGCGATCGTGACCGTCTCGCTGTCACTCGGCGTCCGCAAAATGGCCGAGCGCCACGCCATCGTCCGCAAGCTGCACGCGGTCGAAACGCTCGGTTCGACGACGTTCATCTGCTCGGACAAGACCGGCACACTGACCAAGAACGAGATGACGGTAAAGAGGCTGATCGTCGGTCTTGATGAGGTCAGGGTGACCTCGGAACGCGGGCTCGAACCCGCCGAGAACGTCCCTGCTGCTCAAGACCTTGCGCTGCTGCTGGAGATGGCTGCCGCGAACAACGA
>JBAXEO010000302.1:0-1778 GCA_037140395.1 Coriobacteriia bacterium | reverse complement strand
AATACTTCTCGATAATCGCCTGTTGTTCGGTTGTGTAGCCAGTTGCGACATGATCATTAAACCTGAATGACGAGGTTGAACCTAGTTCTTCTTTTAACTCTGCAATGGCATCAGTTACCGTACCTTTATCAAGCTTTAGGTATCCAGACATACTCGACATTGATCGCACATCGTCAGGCGCTACTGGACAAAGATAGGAATTACCCTCTCGTAATTCAGCAGCAGCTAGGTCCTCGGGTGATATACCAGGATCATCAATAGTTGCAATCAGTCTAGGCACAAAGTGGTTGGAATATCTCATTTTCGAACCAAGCAAAGGCGTCTCTGTAATTAAATCGCTTAGTTCAGATTTTGTCATTTTTTGTAGATCAACACTTGTGATATTTGACTCATTCATTAAGGAATTATTAAAAACATAGGTTGCATTACCCTCTTCGTCACAAACAAGAATGGTTCTTTTCAAAACTGGCGCCTCGATTAAGTAATAACTATCGTGGCGAACCATTTCATCAGCCATTAGCCCTTTTTTCAAATTAATCTGGTCTGAATTGTTTAAATCAACATCAAAATCATTACTTAGTACAAATAAAACTGTCTTTAAGCGTGGAATCGAACCATTTGTTTCAAAACCACCTTTTCCCTCTGTGATTTTAGGTGACTTATCAGTTGGAATGATGATGTCTTTGCAAATGGTTGCACCGTCAATAATGCGGTCAATTTGGCTTATCTCGTCAACTTTATCGGCTATATTATCCAGGACGGTTTCAACATCCCCAAGCTCATAATATTCAAAAGCAGCTGATTCCATTTGCCTGGCACTATCATAGACATCAATGTTTTGAAGACTAAAACTATCAGTTGTTTTCTGTACCAAACTAATTAGATCGTCAAGAGCATCGTTTGCATATGAATCGATTGATTCAGGGTTAAGCTGGCGACTTAAGATATCTACAAGTTCACCCCTGTAATTGCAGGCTTTTTCAGATCTAGTTTCCGAAGCTTCGTGTTGTGGTGACATTATAACTATATTATACACTATAACCATAAGAATTACAATAGGTGTATACTTAAGAAAATTTGACTATGGTAAAATATAACAGATGAAAATATTGGGAATCGAATCTAGTTGTGATGAAACTGCGGCATCTGTTGTTGAGGATGGCCGTACTGTTTTGAGCAACGTCATCAATTCACAGATAGATATCCATGCAGTGTATGGAGGAGTTGTACCAGAAGTTGCGGCACGAAGTCACATTGAATTTATAAATCCGGTCATTAATCAGGCTTTGAGTGACGCGAAATTGACGTGGGACGATATTGACGCTATTGCGGTAACATACGCACCGGGATTAGTTGGATCACTACTTATTGGCACTTTGGCGGCTAGGACACTTGCGTTACTAAAAAATAAACCACTCTACCCTATCCATCACGTTGAAGCCCATGTTTATGCAAATTTCTTGAACGAGAAAGCTCCTGAATTTCCAATCCTAGCGTTGATAGTAAGTGGTGGTCACAGTCAACTAGTACTATTCCGAGACCATGGTGATTACGACTTACTTGGTCAAACCTGCGATGATGCAATTGGAGAGGCTTTTGATAAGGTCGCGAAAATCATCGGACTTCCCTACCCTGGCGGGCCATCGATTGCAAAGGCCGCACTTGACGGTAACCCACTTGCATATAAACTGCCAAAAGCAAAAATGTCAGGAGCCTATGACTTTAGCTTTTCAGGCTTAAAGACAGCCACTCTAAGGGCAGTCCAACGAGAAGTGGGT
>JBAXEO010000301.1:0-1805 GCA_037140395.1 Coriobacteriia bacterium | reverse complement strand
CAAGGAGATTGTTTGTCGTGAAGCAACTGAAGAATTTATCAAAACATTGTGGCATAAATATCCTAATGGTATTTCTTGGAACAAGGATGCTGACGATCATCAACTTATGGAAATCATCGCTAGATTTGCAAAAGTCTTGGCTAAATTGAGAAGCTCAATCAATGTTTGGGAAGAATCATTTGGTCTCAAAAAATACAACCATACCCAACCAATCACAGAAATGCCAGACAGACTCAATCAGCTCATTTATAATCTCATGCGAGGACATGCGCTTGCCTGTGGAAGAGAAAACATAAACAAAGATGATTTGAAAATTATTTCTCGTGTTGCACTTGATTCTGCACCACCAAACAGATCAAAGATATTCAAGCATCTCATCAAAAATAATGGGCAGCTCGTTACCAGTGAAGTAATGGATATTCTCAAATGCTCCCGTCCAACAGCACTGAAGCTTATGGAGGAATTAGCAATACTGAGAATTGCTGACACTGATGGAAACATGAATGATGAAGCAGATTATTACGGAGGAAGACCAGAGCAAAAAATTACTCTCAAGGAAAACTATGCTTGGTTCATAAGCGAAGAGTGTAAGGAATTATTCAACACAACGGCAGAATTGGTTAATAAACCAAATCAGACGCTGTAATAGAAAAGTATGACAAAGGAAATAGCAAAAAATGAAACCGCGTTAACTAAAAAATTCAGCATCCAAGAAGCAAAAGACATCGTGCTTTTAAGTACGAAACATCAATTTGGAGTTGAAAGTAAACTAAAGGAGCTTGCAGAAATACAACTCCCCCAACTCCGTGAAGGAAAAATAAAAGATACTGACCTAAGTGTCAATATTACTAAAATTTCCAGAGCCCTCAGTTTAGATTCTGGTCATGCCCTTGCTGAAAGTGTAGATAATGATTATCACGAACTTGCTTTACAAGTAAAAGATGATTTTCACAAAGAATTTGATTGCAAAACATCTTCCGAAAAAGCATTGGTTGATTTAGCTGTTAGCTCTTATATAAGTAAGCTACACTATTCAAAATTGCTACGCCTAAATCAAAAGACTTCAAGTAGTGATTATAATGGTTTTAGAAATTCAGCCTCGAAGGAAATTGATAGAGCGCACCGCCAATTTATTTCAGCCATTGAGATGCTCAGAATGATTAAACAGCCAGCCTTAAGGGTAAATATAAAAACCAATAATGCCTTTGTGGGTGAAAACCAGCAGTTTAATAACATTAAAGAGTAAATCAATGAACCCAAATGATTTCAGCAAAAAATTACTAATTGAACAGTGTCAAAAAATCAGAATTAGTGATTTTGTAAGAGCTAGCAAAGAGCAGTTGAAAGAAATTATAATCAAATCATCACTTGAAGCCGATGGTTATAATGTCCTGTTAAACAGGTCAAAAACAGGCTTCGGAGGCTCCAGATTTTGGTTTTCTTGTCCCCAGTGTAACAAACGCATAGGTGTGCTATATAAACACCCCGTAAGTCAAATTCTGGCCTGTAGGACATGCTTGGGGTTAGATTACAGAAAGCATCGAGATGGTAATTCAACAAAAAACAGTTCCCTTTAGACAAACTATGCGTTATAATATAGATACTTACTCAACTAAATAATGCAAGGATTTTATCGTCTTACTAGATGGGCGGTTCTGCTAACGATCCTTGTGATTAGTTGGGTAAGTCAGAACCGTCCTTTTAGTATTCTTAAATTAAAATTATATGAATATCAAAAAAAATCATTAGCAAAAATGATTAAAATGGAAAATGTCGATAAATATTTTGGCTCCCTACGCGTACTG
>JBAXEO010000300.1:0-1817 GCA_037140395.1 Coriobacteriia bacterium | reverse complement strand
CGCTCTATGCTTCAAGACAGCTTCGGGGTCCCGCCCCCCAAAACCTTACGCGCTCGCGTTGCCTCAGAAAGAAAGTACTCGAAATCGATTCGATGCCTCACAAAAAGAGGTACTCGAACCGGCACCCGCCGGATCGACCGGCGAAGGGCCGACAGGATGCCGCTTTCGATGGCAGAGAAGAAGGCGATCACGCGTGAGATGCACCGTCGTTACCGGCGGGCGTCTAAGACGAACAAGGCGGCGATGCTTGACGAGCTGACCGCCCTGACGGGCTGGTGCCGCAACTACGCGTCGCGAGCACTCAGGCGCGAGCCGAAGAAGAAGCGCAGGGGCCCGGAGACCCGCGGGCGCAAGAAGACGTACACCCCTGAGGTGATGATCCCGCTTCGCAAGGTCTGGGCGAGTCTGGACTATGCGTGCGGTAAGCGGGTGGCCGCCGGCATGGCAGACGTGCTCGACGGTCTCGTGCGCTTCGACGAGCTTGCCTGCCAACCACGCGTGATCGGGATGCTTCGACAGATGTCTGCGGCCACCATCGACCGTATCCTCGCGCCCGATAGAGCCAAGACGGCGCTCAAAGGACGCTCCACGACCAAACCCGGCACGCTGCTGAAGTCCCAGATCCAGATCAGGACGGGGACGGACTGGGACGACACTCGCCCCGGCTTCATCGAGATCGATCTGGTGGCACATTGCGGGGACTCCACAGGAGGGGACTACTGCAACACGCTGGATGCCACCGATATCGCCACCGGGTGGACTGAGACGCGCGCGGTGAAGAACAAAGCCCAGGCCCACGTGTTTGCCGCGCTTCAAGACATCGTGGCCCACCTGCCGTTCCCCCTGCTCGGGATCGACTCTGACAACGGAAGCGAGTTCATCAACGACCAGCTCTTCCGCTACTGCAAGGAGAAGGACGTGACCTTTACCAGGAGCCGGGCCTACCGCAAGAACGACGGATGCCACGTCGAGCAGAAGAACTGGTCGGTGGTGCGTCAGAACGTGGGCTACGCACGATTCGACACACCCGAGGAGCTTGAGGTCTTGAACAACATCCACGCCCTCGTGCGTCTGCACACCAACTTCTTCATGCCGAGCGCCAAGCTCGTCTCCAAGACTCGGGACGGCTCCAAGGTCACCAAGCGCTACGACAAGCCCACGACCCCGTACCGGCGTATGCTCGCGCTCGATGACGTGAACAGCAAGACAAAGACCGCGCTCATTGCGCAGTTCCAGACACTGAACCCAGCAGACCTAAGGAGGCGGATCGGCAAGCTCCAAGACGAGATCTACAAGCTCAACGCCCGCAAGAACCCGAGATGGAAAGAGGAGGTGGAGGCGTCCGCTCTCGAGTACATTGATTGTGAGGCAACGAATCAGTCGCTCGAGTACCAACTATTCTGAGGCAGCTCGCGTGGGGCGGGTAGGTAACAGATGTTTGGCTACGAGTATCGTGGTCTGCTAGTCTTTGCCGCGGTAGGGTCCGTCACTCGAATGCGGGCCCCTTAGGGTGGAGGAGCGTCAACATGTTCAGGCGAGTGCACTCTTCATCGTTGCTGATCGTTTCGCTTGTGTTCGCGATGCTTGCGGTTCCGGCCGTCGCTGCGGCGGCGGAGCTCCACGTCACCAAGACGGCGTACCCGACGGCACTCTCGGCGCCGGGCCCCGTGAGGTACACCTATCAGGTGTGGTACGACGGCATCAACTCCAAAGAAGCTACTGGAGTGACGATCTACGACGACAAGCTCGGTTGGCTGTATCCCACGCCGGGTGAGGGGTTGGGCTATGACATCCCCACTCGCGGGACCCTGACCGGT
>JBAXEO010000299.1:0-1823 GCA_037140395.1 Coriobacteriia bacterium | reverse complement strand
TAGCCACTCCCGAGACCGTGCTCCCCGGCCCCGGCTCGATGGACATCGGCAACGCTCCCGTCACTAACTTCGAGGGTGGAAGCTACGACAAGATCGACCTGACTACGGCAACCATGAAGTCGGTCAACACCGTATTCGCTCAGATCGCCGTCAAGATGGGAGCGCCGGCGCTCGTCAAACAGGCCAACCAGTTTGGCTTCGACACCAAGGTCCCCTATGAGCTCCCTGCCAAGATCTCGCTCATGCCCGATCCGGCCGAGATGACCATCTGGGAGACCGCGTGGGCGGGAGTCGGGCAGCCTGTTGGCGAACATGACAGCCCGGCTGGGCCGCAGTCCACGGTGCTGCAGATGGCGCTCGTCGCTTCCGGCATCGCCAACGACGGCGTAGTGATGGCGCCGTATGTGGTCGGCAGCGTCCGAGACCGCGTGGGCCGAGATCTCGCCGGCGCCCGTCCCAAGGCATTTACGACCGCGACCGATCCCGCAACCGCCCAGCAGGTGACCGCAATCATGCAAAAGGTCGTGAGCGGCGGCTCAGGGACGCGAGCGCAGATCGACGGCGTCGTAGTCGCTGGCAAGACTGGAACCGCCGAGGTCGGCAAGGGACAACCCACCAACGCGTGGTTCATCGCATTCGCCCCCGCAGACAACCCCACGGTTGCGATGGCGATCATGATTGAGGGCGGTGGAATCGGCGGGCAGGTGGCTGCGCCCGCCGCTAAACCGGTTCTCCAAGCAGCACTCAAGGCGCAGAAGATGAAGTAGGCGCCCGCATCCTCGGCAACGCCGTGGAAACGCGCGGGATCGTACGGCGGGTGAAGCGGCAGAAGTGGACTAGAATATCGGCAGTGGGGAATCTTTCCCGCAGGTGACGAGCACGGGGGCTTTACGTGGAAGAACTGGTGTTTGGCCGCAGGTACCGCGCAACCGAGAAGATCGGTACGGGCGGGATGGCCGACGTGTACAAGGCAGTCGACGAGACGCTCGGCCGCACCGTCGCCGTCAAGGTGATGCATGCGCGCTATGCGTCCGATCCCGCGTTCGCCTCTAGGTTCCGTCAGGAAGCCCAGGCAGCTGCCAACCTCCAGAGCCCCAACATCGTCAACATGTACGACTGGGGAGCAGACGGCGACACCTATTACATCGTCATGGAATACGTGCGCGGCAACGATCTGAAGTCGATCATCCTCGACAAGGGTGCCCTGCCTTCCAAAAAGGTCGCCGATATCGGCGCCCAAGTCGCCGCAGCTCTCTCGGTCGCTCACGGCTACGACATCATCCACAGGGACATCAAGCCGCACAACATCATGGTGCAGCCCGACGGCTCGGTGAAGGTCATGGATTTCGGCATCGCCCGAGCAGGCAACTCCACTATGACCCAGACCGGCTCGGTGCTTGGCACGGCCCACTACGTCTCGCCCGAGCAGGCCCAGGGCAAGGACCTCACGGGAGCAAGCGACCTGTACTCGCTCGGCGTCGTGCTCTACGAGTGCGTCACAGGCACACTTCCGTTCGATGCCGACACCCCCGTCGCCGTCGCACTGAAGCAGGTCAACGAGCAGCCGCTGCCGCCGAGTGCGCGCAACAATCAGGTCGATCCAGGCCTTGAGGCAATCATCGTCAAGGCGATGCAAAAGCGCGCGCCCGATCGCTATTCATCCCCCGATGAGATGCGCAAGGACTTGCTCCGCGTGGTGAGCGGCGAGGCCGTGCACGCCGCCTCCGCCTCCGCAGGCGCGATGGTTGCTGGCGGAGCAACCGCCGCGGCAGCTGCTCGGATGGATGCGACATCCATTCTGCCATCCGTCGGAGCTTCCGGCT
>JBAXEO010000298.1:0-1827 GCA_037140395.1 Coriobacteriia bacterium | reverse complement strand
AATCATACCAAGCTAAATGTCCGATTTGGTATGTTTATTTATTTACAGCGCCTTAATTGTTCGTTCTTAATATTTTCTCGGTTTTTGCTGATATTTTTATTTTTGCTTTTGATGCTATCTTTCGTCTCCTGTGTCGCTTTTCGACTTGTTCTATAATGGATTCCAACGATGGACTCGCGCGGAAATACCAGTCGAGTATCTGTACCACGTCGCGGGTGCTGAGTAAGGTGCCTTTGCCACTGAGCATCCGCTCTTCCATCACGAACAATCCGGCCAATGCCACCATGGCCATATGCCTATGCCAGCCATTCCACTGGCGCATTTGATAGTCGGCCATGCCAAGGTGGCTTTTCGAGTTTTGAAAGTTTCGCTCGATAAAGTGGCGCTGTCCCTGGTGCTTTGCTAGTTGCTCCTGAGTAGTTGTAATTGGGGCGTTGCTGAGGGTGTGTTTGATTTCTCCGCCTTTATCTCTGCTTACAAGCAGCCACCATTCCCGCGGGGCCTGTCCTTCGCTGGGCCATATCCACACGCGGCAGAGCAAGCTATCGACCATGACAGGGCCGTTTTCTCCATCCCGTATCTTGATGCGCTTGGATTTTTTCCACGAAGACTCAATGCTGGTGAGTTCGCTGACTTTGATCGCTCCGTGTTTGGCTGGACTGGTGGGGCGCGTGTCGCCTTTGGGTTTGCTGAGCCAAATGTGTGTGTTTTCAGGTGTGTCAGCGTAGAACTCACCACCGCGGTCTTCAATCCAGCAGAGAAAGCCGGTGTCACGACCGTAGAAACTATCAACCCCGATTCGGGCATATTGAACGCCATTGGCGTCTGCTTGCTCAATGAGATCGCGAGCGAGGTCGATTTTGCTCGCTGCCTTGATCATGTCCTTGGGGATGCCCGCTTTAAGGCAGCGTTCCTCGTCTTTGATCCATTCCTCGGGAATCAGCAGGCGTGCTCCTATGAGGGTCGCATTCGCGCCGTTTGATAGGCTGCTAAACACGCCAACCTGGCAGTTGTCGACTTTGCCTATGCGTCCGTTGTATTGGCGGGCGACCGCCGCTGAGCATTCGCCTTTCTTGGTGAAGCCTGATTCGTCAATCGCTAGCATGGTGTCATGGTGATTTCCTATACGCTGGTTGGCTTGCTTGGCCGCGTGCGCAAAGACATCAGCATATTCCCACTGACTGCCCGTCATAAAGTTCTGCAGATCCTGGGACTGGGTGTCCTTTACCGCGTCAGCGATGGCCTCCGAGTTTTTCCGGGGTGTTTCTGAGAGTAATCCGTGGAGGTATGTCTTGGCGTGTACGGCGTTGTTCTCAGCGCGCTTCGGGGTAGGAGCGAACAGTTGGGTGATCATGCCGCAAAATGTTTTGAGACGCGTGGCGACACCTGTGGCCGGAAGGCTGGTTTCATTTTTTTTCACCGTCGCTGGGACGGCATGTTAGATGGCTTGTCGCGGGATATCAGGTTGATCGCCCGCTGCGCGAAACGTGCCCGAGGATGGAAAATGAGTCAAGATCTAATTTAACTTTGTAGAACTAAAAAGGCTATCACAATCAATTCGCATTGGTTCATCTGCGGCGACTGGATGACGATGATCAACGAAGAGACCCGCCAATCGGTGCCGCGCCCAAGTCGCAACTGATCGTCCCCGTTGGCAAACGTCAATGGGTAGATCGTGGGCAGGAACACCTCGCCATCCGGCCCGTCGGTGACCACCATGTGCGTCGGACGCCACAGCAGATCGCGGGGCCGTTCCGGAGGCCGGAATTCCGCCAATTCCACGGCTTCGAGGGGGATCCAGTAGTACTTGCCCGTGCTCGTCAGTAC
>JBAXEO010000297.1:0-1850 GCA_037140395.1 Coriobacteriia bacterium | reverse complement strand
GACCTTCACGCTGAGGAACCCGGGCGGCCAGTACTGGGACGGCTCCAGCTGGCAGGGTACTCTCCAAACGCTGACGACCACCCACTCCTCTACCACCGGCAACACGAGCGCCACCTGGTCCGATAGCGTCACACTGCCCACCTGGTCCTCGGCGACCGAGGGCACGTATACCGTGCAGGCCACCGCCACCGACCGCGCGGGCAACACTCTGACCGGCACCGCCATCACCTTCCGGCTGGACAACACCGATCCCATCACAGCCTCGGTTACCAGCCCAGTCGACCTGTCGGTATACTCCGGCACGACCGTGCCGTCCATCTTCCAGGGTTCTGCCGCCGACAACTCGGACGGCGCGGGCCTTCTGGCGAACTCCACGACCTTCACGCTGAGGAACCCGGGCGGCCAGTACTGGGACGGCTCCAGCTGGCAGAACACGCTCCATACCCTGGCGACCACCCACTCCGCAACTGCTGGCGACACGAGCGCCACGTGGTCCGATAGCGTTACCCTGCCGACCTGGACCTCAGCCACTGAGGGCACCTACACCGTGCAGGCGACAGCCGTCGACAAGGCCGGCAACACGTTCACCGGCACCGCCATTACCTTCCGGCTGGACAGGACGGGGCCAGCCACGGCCTCGGTCACGAGCCCGGTCGACGAGGCTGCGTACAGTGCGGCCGGCATGCCAGACATTTCGGGCCAGGTCGCAGACAACTCAAGCGGCGTAGGACTTCCCGCCGACTCCACGACCTTCACGTTGCGCCGACCCGGTGGCGACTACTGGACCGGCTCCGATTGGCATCCCACGT
This sequence comes from Coriobacteriia bacterium, assembly GCA_037140395.1. Taxonomy (GTDB): domain Bacteria; phylum Actinomycetota; class Coriobacteriia; order Anaerosomatales; family JAAXUF01; genus JBAXEO01. The sequence continues at coordinate 1,041 of JBAXEO010000297.1, read as the reverse complement.
TAGCGACCCTGAGTGCCGAGAACTCCGCCACCACCGATGGCACGGGCGTGCCATGGACCAGCTCGGCGACCCTGCCTGATTGGGCGACAACGGATCAAGGCGTCTACACCGTACAGGCCACGGTTGCCGACAAGGCCGGCAACACGTACACCGGTGCTGCAATCACCTTCAACCTCGATCGAACTGATCCCACTGTCGCAACGGTGACGAGCCCGGTCGACGGCGTCGCCTACAAGGCAGCCGACGTACCCGCGTTCTCGGGTGACGTGGCCGACAGTATCGGCCGCGCGGGCCTCTACGCTAACAGCGCGACCTTCACGCTCCGGAATCCCGGGGGCGACTACTGGAACGGTTCCGACTGGCAGCCCGCGTCCTTCGAGTTGACCGCCACCAACGCCGCTACCATCGGCGGCGTGAGCGCTTCATGGACTGGCTCGGCGACCATGCCCAACTGGGGCACTTCCGTCGAGGGCACCTACACGGTCCAAGCCACGGCGACAGACAAGGCAGCGAACACCTTCACGGGCACCGCGATCACCTTCAACCTCGACCGCACTGGCCCCGCCACCGCTTCGGTGACGAGCCCGGTGGACGAATCCGCCTACAAGCCAGCCGACATGCCCACGTTCTCGGGTGAGGCTGCCGACAACGCCGGTGGCGCGGGTATTGGTGCCGACAGCACCAAGTTCACGCTCCAGCGGCCCAACGGCGACTTCTGGAATGGCTCCGGCTGGCAGCTCGCGTCATTCGACCTGACCGCCACCAACGCCGCTACCAGCGGCGGCACGAGCGCGACGTGGACCAGCTCGGCCACGATGCCGGACTGGAGCACGTCCGCCGAAGGCACCTACACCGTCCAGGCCACGGCCACCGACAAGGCAGGGAACACCTTCACGGGCGGTGCCATCACCTTCAACTTGGACAAGACCGGCCCCGCCACCGCCTCGGTGACAAGCCCGGTCGACGAATCTGCCTACAAGCCAGCCGACATGCCCACGTTCTCGGGTGAGGCCGCCGACAACGCCGGCGGCGCGGGTATTG
>JBAXEO010000296.1:0-1861 GCA_037140395.1 Coriobacteriia bacterium | reverse complement strand
GAGAGCGACTGAAGCCGGTCGGCCTGCCCGAGCGCGCGGCTGACAAGACGACGCTCGTCATCGGTGGTGGCCGCGCCCTCGGCGAGCTCAAGATCGGCCCGCAGCGCGGTCAGCGGCGTACCGATCTCGTGCGCAGCGTCGCCGACAAATCGCCGTAGCGCACCGACCGTGGTCTCCATGCGATCCGCCATCTGGTTGAACGACTCGCCGAGACGCCCGACCTCATCGGCGCGATCGACCGGAGCGCGCGCGCTCAAGTCACCGTCGGCCATTCGGTCGCTTGCGTCGGTCAGCGCGACGATGGGCTTGGATATCCGCGACGAGAGCAGGTAGCCCGCGAGTGCGGCGAGGAGCAGTGCGAGGCCCGCTGCAACCAGCCACGCCTGCGCGATGCCCCGGAGCACTGCTCGGCCTGATGTAGGCGGCTCGGACAGTATCAGGTAGCCGGCGGACTCTCCGCTCACGGTAGCGAGCCCCACTTTGAGGCTCGCGCTTGAGGGCGGGCCGACGTCACCGCCAAAGATGCCGCCGCCGAGCGGCTGCGGCCGCCGGGGGCGGCGCGCATTGCGGCGACTAGGCGGCTGATCAAAGGCGCCTGGGCCGAGATCTCTCGGCGAGCCCGAGTCGGCCAGAAGCTTTCCCGAGCTGTCGAAGATGCGGACCCTGACTTGCTCGATGAGCGCTGAGCGGGCCACCCAGTCTGTCAGCGCGGCTGAATCGGAACCGGGGAGTGGTTGTTCGCGAATTTGAACCGCCGCCGCCTGCAGATAGGCGGACTCGGCGCGGTCGTAGTAGCCGGAGAGCACCGTCAGCAGGATGCCGCCCAGCAACAACGCCGTGAGCAGGGCGATTCCCGCATACGTGAGCGAGAGCTGCGCGCGGAGCGACGTGGAGCGGAAGGCCGCCATCTCAGGTCGCCAGCCGATAGCCGACGCCCGGAACCGTCAACACGAGCTGCGGATCGCTCGGGTCGGCCTCGATCTTCTCACGCAGGCGTCGTACGTGTACGCTGACGGTCTTGTCGTCGTAGAACTCGCCGTCAGCGCCCCACACATTCTCGATGAGCTGCGCCCGCGAAAACGCCTGCCCTGGGTGGCGCGCAAGGAATGTGAGCAGCCGGTACTCCGTCGGCGTGAGATTGAGTTCCCGACCGCTGCTGCTCACGCTCGCGCGCGTGCGGTCGATCACGACATCGCCAACGTAGAGGATATCGGCCTCCGCCGAGGCGAGCTCGCCATAGGTCCGCCTGAGAAGCGCGCGAATCCGAGCAAGCAGCTCGCGCATTCGGTAGGGCTTGGTGAGGTAGTCGTCGGCACCCATTTCCAGACCGAGCACCTTGTCGAGCTCGTCGGACTGGACGGTGAGCATGAGGATGGGCTGGCGCAAGCCGAGCTGGCGCATCTGCCGACAGAAGTCGAACCCGGAGCCGTCGGGAAGTCTCACATCTAAGACGACAAGACTCGGAGCCTCATCACGCGCCCACGACACGCCGCCGGTGCCCGTCGACTCCCAGTGCACCTCATAGCCTTCATTGCCGATGCCTTCGACGAGGCCCTCGGCTACAGCAGGGTCGTCCTCGATTACGAGGACGCTATGAGTTCTCTCGGTTGTCATGAGATGAGCGTATCACTGCGACGGCCGCCCTCATCAAACGGGGCGGCCGTCGCCAGCGGCTACTGCTGTTGACCGTTCGGAGCCGTCGGAGCGACCTGCCCCTGCGGCGCTGTCTGCCCTTGGGGAGTAGTCTGGCCCTGCGGAAGCTGACCCTGTGGGAACCCTTGGCCTTGGCCTTGGCCTTGGCCGTAGCCGCCGCGGCCACCACCACCGCGCATCCCGCCCCGCCCGCCGCCGAGACTACGAT
>JBAXEO010000295.1:0-1894 GCA_037140395.1 Coriobacteriia bacterium | reverse complement strand
ACGCTGGAGTGCAGCGACCGCTCCTACGCCTAGGGCCGCGGCAACGGCCGCCAGCGCGACCTTCCCGCGATAAGCGAGCCCTGCTATTCCGGCCGCAGCAATAGGAAGCCCGACGACGGCGAGTTGCGGTGCCATCAGCGCGCCCAACACCACCGCCACTGAGAGCAGCGAGGTGTCGCGCATTGTTGCGGTCCGTGCTTCCACAGGGAGACTACCTGCCGCCCCTGCGGTCGATGCGTCCGCTGATCACCGGAATGGTGTAGGGGACGAGCGCCATCTCACGAGCACGCTTGACGGCCATGGAAAGGGTGTGCTGGTGCTGGGCGCAGTTGCCCGACACGCGGCGGGGCTTGATCTTGCCGCGGTCGGTCATGAACTTGCGCATCATCTGCACGTCCTTGTAGTCGATGAACTCGACATGGTCCTTGCAGAACTGGCAGTACTTGCGCCTGGGCTTGCGGGCGAAATCGGACATGTTCTTGACCTCCTTCCGCGATATCAGTCGCGGTGTCTCTTGCTGGTGATGCGCGCCCGAGGGGTGGGCGCGCCGGGTGTGCCTAAAACGGAATGTCGTCCTCGATAACGGGATCAGCCGAGGGCGCCGACGTTGCCGGTGCAGCGTAGTCGCTACGTCCACCGCCGCCGCCATCGCTCTTGCTGCTCATGAACTCGATGTCATCGACGACAACTTCAACTTTGGAGCGCTTGGCGCCAGTGGTCTTGTCATCCCAGGAGCTCCAGCGAAGCTTGCCTTCGATGGCGACCTTCGAGCCCTTGGAAAGAAACCGGCTGACCGACTCGGCGCGGGTGCCGAACATGACCACGTCGATGAAGTTCGGCGCGTCCTCCCACTCACCCGTCTGCTGGTTCTTGCGACGGTCGTTGACCGCCACTCCCATCTGGAGAACGGCCATGCCGCTCCCAGTGGACCGCAGCTCAGGGTCTCGTGTGAGGTTGCCGGTGATACAAACGCGATTGATGCTCATAGTGATTACCACCTTCTGACGAACACGGATTCGGGCATACCGCCCGTAAAGTCCGCGGGATAACGGTCGCGCACGAGGACTATTCCTTGTCCTCGCGACGCACGAGCATGAAGCGGACTACGGGATCGGTGATTCGCAGTACACGGTCCAGCTCGGCGATGGCGGCCGGTTCTGTGTGGAAATCGACCAGGACGTAGTCGCCCTCGGTCACTTTGCCGATCTCATAGGCGAGCTTGCGCTTGCCCCACGAGTCCACAGCATCCACAACGCCCTTGTCGGCGGTGATCACGCCCTGGACCTTGTCCAGAACGGCCGCACGAGCGTCCTCGTCAAGAGAGGGGTTGAGCAAAAGCAGTAGTTCGTAAGCCTTCATATTGTCACCTCCCCTGGGCTGGTTCGGCCCCGGGACTATGAAGGCAGCGGCCCGGAGCAGGAAATGAACCTGTGGAGTGTATCACCGGCCCGTAACTGCCGCAATATCATCGCAAGCGGGTCTGACCGAAACCTGACTGATACCTTTCCGCCTCTCGCTTCTCCAGATCGGCCACAGCGCGCCAAGCGCCAAGAGCACTCCTGCCAACACGCGTGCGCCCATCTGTAGACCGCGCACTGCAGCGCCGAGCGCCCACTCGATCAATGCACTCATTGGCGACCCCGAGCCCGAGCGATTGCGGCTCTTGCCGTTCACGGCCGTCGCGAGCGCGGCCGACACCGCATCCAGAGTGCTACCGCCCGCCTGACGCTCGATCCCTCCCGCAATCGACACGCCGGGGGCGATGCTGGCGCCGGGGGCCACCGCGACCGTCGGGGAGCCCACGCCAACCACCTGGGCGCTCACCGCGCTCGCCCCCGCGGGCGCAGCGGCGGACTGCGGCGCAAGGATGCCTGATGGCGAGACGACCGCAGGG
>JBAXEO010000294.1:0-1914 GCA_037140395.1 Coriobacteriia bacterium | reverse complement strand
TGCTGGATGCCTATGCGGACATTCCGCTGGATGGTTTTGGTTGGGACGAACCAGGCAAGGGGATGACAGAGCTGACCTGTTACAAGGCGGGGGCGGGATTCCTGGAGTTTTTTCAGCAGACCAACGGTTACGATCTGCGCTCGCAGCTGATCTATCTGGATCACCTGGATGGAACCCCCAAGTCGGTGAAGGTCCGCCACGATTACTATCGCACACTGGTGGAGATGAATCTGATCGCCCAACGCCGGCATAACGATTACGCGAGGGAGCTGTTCGGCCCGAATCTGATTTTGGGAACTCATCACACTTGGTCGGGTTACTCGCCGGACTTGGCGGGAGGGGTGATTGATTACTTTAAGTTGGGTCAGGTTCTGACTGCGGCGTGGACGGACGGCGGATGGTCGTTGGAGGTGAAGTATTCGCTGCACAACTTCATGTTGGCCGAAGGATTGAAAAAGGAGTTGGGTTTTCGCGACGCCTACTACAACGACTGGGGATTGCAGTTGCCAGAGGTGGAGGACATGCGACTGGCCAACCGTCTGAAGATGCTCTTTCACGTCAACTGGTTTAATAGTTGCGCCAATGAAGGCGATGCCTCCGGTTCCATGGGCGTGGAGAATGACCCCGATCGGTTGCTCGGTTTCGAACGGGAGCCGGGGAAGTCCATGGCTCAACAGGATGTCACGAACCTGAATCGGTTCGACCAAATGGTCGGGGATGACTTCTATGCTCACACCGACGTGGCCCTGCTTTACAATTGGCAGACGCTGGCGGTGTACCCCAAGTGGTTGATCCGGGCTTTCTACACAGGTTTTACCAACATGTCGTTGCATCTGGTCGATCAGGGGTTGTATGCGGCGATCATGAGCGGGGACGGGCTGCTGAAGGCACAGATCGGCAAGGGCTCTTTTACGGTCAATGGCCTGACTTACCGGGTGCTGGTGCTGCCCTATGCCGGAGCGATGGCGGAGGCGGTGTATCAGAAAGTCATGGCGATCTGCGAGGCCGGCGTTCCGGTGATCGTGGTAGGCCCGCCGCCGGAGTTCCTCTTGGAGACGGGACGAAACATTGGGGAGGACTTTGCCCGGCGAGTAGGGATCAAGCCCGTCAGCTTCCAGGAATACGCCAACGTTTTCGCACAACAGGCGGGTCTGCCGGCGATCAATGCCTGGGAACCGAGTTGGCTGGACGTATGTTATCCGCTGGTTGGGACGGGTGCCGAAGTGGTGTGCGATATCGAAGGCCATTTGAGCTACGTCAAGGCTGCTGACCGGCCGCTGTATTACATGCCCGCTCCCGACCCGAGAGAGGATCTGGTGAACCTGGTGGCAAGCTTGGTGCATTCACCGGCTCAGGTCTTCGCTGAAGATAGTTATTACCGCTTCTTTCTTCCGAAACAGGGGGGGGGCACGCGGGTTGTGGTAGCAGTGGCGAAGGGGCATGCTGCCTCGTTTGCCATGGCTCCCGACCGTTACGGCACGGCCTTGCGCCCGCCCGTCAAGCGCCGCGCCCTCAAAGCGTTGTTTCGGTTTCAGGAGGGCGACTTGGTTCTGGAGGGTGGAACCTGGGCGGCGGTGCGCTTGGATGGTGAGCGGGTCGTCGAATTAATCGGTGACTGCCCGGAAGTTTGCTGGAATGGAAAGAAAGTGGAATTGTGAACATATCCATGATGACACCCACTTCAACTTCGAGGTGATCGACCAATGTGGCCATTACTGGCTCGATCCATGGAATATTTATTGGCAGATGTTCAAAGATCAGAAAACAAAACGTTAAACAGAAGCTTAATATGTCAGACATCGAAACAAAATTCAGATTGAAAGAGCGATCCATTGATTTAAATAATGGGTATGATGTGATTGTTGTAGGCGGGGGGCCGTCTGGGTGTGCTGCGGCGGCAGCATCCGCCCGGGA
>JBAXEO010000293.1:0-1922 GCA_037140395.1 Coriobacteriia bacterium | reverse complement strand
TCGGCGACGTTCCTGCAGAGAGTGGCGGCATCGAGCGTCGTGTTGCTCGCGATTGTGGTCGTCATCGCCGTCGTGTTCCGGCGCTCGTTCTGCGGCTACATCTGCCCGTTCGGGGCGCTGCAAGAGTGGTTCGGCAAGATCGGCGGGCTCATCTGGAAGAAGCGTCGGCCCGAGATGCCAGCATGGCTCGACCGCCCCGCTCGCTATCTCAAGTACGTTGTGCTTGTGGTGTTCGCTGCCTTGTCGTGGACGACTGCCACGCTCGCGATACGCCCGTACGACCCGTGGGTCGCGTACATGCACCTAGGATCCCCAAGCTTGGCCACCGCGTGGGCCGACTTCTCGATCGGATTCGTCGTCCTCGCCCTCGCGCTCGCCGGCTCAATCGTCTACGACCGCTTCTTCTGCAAGTACCTGTGCCCGATGGGCGCCCTGCTCGCGATCATCACGCCGCTGTCGGTGTTCAAGATCCGCCGCAACGCCGACACCTGCACCAGCTGCAAGGCATGCGACAAGGCCTGCCCCATGAACGTAGTTGTCTCGACCGTCGAGACCGTCAAGAGTCCCGAGTGCATCGACTGCAGCCTGTGCGTCGAGGCGTGCCCAGTGAAGGACACGCTCGAGGTCACGGGCCCCAAGAAGAAGGACGGCAAGCGCGTCGCTCTGGGCACGATGGCTGTGCTCGGCTCGGTCATCGCGATCATCGCCGTCGGGCTTGCCGTGAGCACCGCGACCGGCACGTTCGCCTGGACGCTGCCGACTCTGGCGGAGGCCAAGCCTGGCACGCTCGTCACCCCCGAGACCTTCGACGTGGAGACGATCAAGGGGTCGACCACCTTCGCGGAAGCATCGAAGGCGACTGGCATCCCCGCCTCCGCCTGGATCGCCAAGTGGGGCATCACCGAGGAGCAGATGGGCGACAAGATCGGCTAGGCCGTGGGCGCCAATGGCTTCGACGTCGAGACTGACGTGCGGGAGTGGGTCAAGCAGCAGCTAGAGGCCAACATGAACGGATCAAGCTCGACGGCCCCCGCCCCGACTTCGACGCCAACGCCCGAACCCGCTGCGACCGCCCCGGCCGAGACACCGGCCACAGGGTCATCGACGACTTCGTCGTTTGACGTCGACACCATCGTGGGGTCGATGACGTTTGCCGATGCCGCCAAGAAGTCTGGCATTCCCGAGTCGGAATGGAAGGCCAAGTTCAAGATCACAGGCGCTCAGATGAACGAGAAGATCGGCCCGACGGTCAAGACCAAGGGTTTGGACGTTGAGACCGATGTGCGTACATGGGTCACCGAGCAACTCGCAGCAAAAAGGCTGCTGCCTTAGCACACGGGAAGCCCTGCCATACGTGCCAGGGCTTCTTCGCTAGAAGGCCGCCCGGTTGTGCTCAATCGGATCCATCGCAATACTGGCGAGGCCGGGTGAGGCGTTCCGCGGGCTTACGGACGCAACGTCCCTCGGCCACAGAAACACCATATTCAGAACAGTCCCGCATCGATGCCAGCGCCCGATTCTGGGGTGGAAAGAACGTGCCACGGCAACCGACGAATGGAGTTCGCGATGCTGAAGCTACTCGCCGACAAGTCGACCCCGACCTGCCTGGTGGCCGAGCTCGACGGCAAGATCACCGTCGATGACTTTAGGGCATAAGCCACTGCGCTCGACGCGGCGATAGAAGCCGGCGGAGGCAAAGCCCCGGCGGTATGCCTGATCTCCTCCTCACCGAGTGAGGACTGGGGTTCGTTCAAGGAAGACCTCAAGCTTGCTCGCCGAGATGCGAGCAAGCTGACTCGCGTGGCCTACGTCGGTGACGTGAAGTGGGTCGAGTGGGGCGTCAAGGCCTTTGGGTGGCTGTGGCGGGGCGGTGAGGAGAAGGTGTTTGCCTCCAGTGAGCTTGATGCCGCGATAGCCTGGGC
>JBAXEO010000292.1:0-1923 GCA_037140395.1 Coriobacteriia bacterium | reverse complement strand
TGAGCGTAACGGCTTCCTCGGCAATCGGACCAAGCGTTGCGGCGTCCAGCGACTCGGTCTCCACCACCTGCTGACCAGCCGAGACAAACAGCTTCAGCTCCTCGACGCGATCAGACGATGTGCGCTGCTCGAAGGTCGCGACAAGCATCGCGTGCGCGCTGGCAAGTGCGATTTGCAGGTATCCCTCGGCTTGCCGACGAGAGACGAGTGCCAGGGATTTAAGCGTCTGACGTGCGGATTCCTCGGTGACATTACGGCCGATCAGCTGCTCGTAGACACGACGCCGCTCCCTCGTGGACGTTACGAAACCGCCCAAGACCAGATAGCCCGCGACCGCGCCGTCGAGCTCCACAGGCGCAACCAGTGTGGGCAGACCGGAGCGACATACGATCCGCGAGACGTCGGTGCCGGGCGTTGGATACTCGCCAAAACAGCCGCGCGGAGAAGGGGTCTCGGAACTGTCGGCTAGGCTGCAAAAGGAGCATCGCGAGGTAGAGGGCAGCGCATCCCCGACCGCAAAATCCATCGCATTGACGGTAGCCCCGGTCGCTTGGAACAATGCGGTGGCCGCGTCCTTCCACCCTTGGGATGAGAACGTCTGCGTCGCGATTTCGCGGAGCCGAGAAGACACGCACCCTCCCTGAGAGTTCAACGTACTCGTACGAGGCTTGTTATCGACTTCTAAATGCAGCGACTTGAATGCACGATGGCATCTGGGGGTACGCCAAGAGTGTACAACCGCTACGTGTGACCCCGCGGAACGGTGACCGTGAAAGTCGTGCCCTGGTCCACGATGCTACTGACTTCGATCGCGCCACCCATGCTGTCTACGATGTTCTTTGCGATTGCTAGGCCGAGCCCAAACCCGCTTTCTCCCGCGGCGCGCGACGCCTCGCTTCGGAAGAAGCGGTCGAAAATGCGTCCCATGTCCGCCTCGGGAATGCCTTGGCCCGTATCTGAAATCTGTATGGTCACCATGTTGCGTGCGCACTCGGTAAGCGCAAAAACGCTTCCCCCCGCAGGCGTGTACTTCGCCGCATTGTCGAGCAAGATCGAGACGACGTCCTCAATCCGGCCCGGGTCACCAACCATCAGCAGTGACTCAGCTTCAGGGCCGACGAATTCCAAATCCTTCTCAATCCAGCGGTTGGCGATTCCCGCGAGCCGATTGCGGACGATGGCGTTTAGGTCCATGGGTTCGCTCTTGAGGACCACACCCTGGTCCGCGTGCAGGAGATTGAGCAGGTCTCCCGTGAGGCGCGCCATACGCAGCGACTCCCTGTCGATCGCCTCGATCGCCTCCTCGCGCACCGTGGGATCCTCTGCACCCCACTCGCGAAGGATGTTGGTGTACCCACGGATACCGGCTACTGGCGTGGCGAGCTCATGACTCGCATCGGCCACAAAATGAGCTTGCGCCTCGGAACGACGCTGTAGTCGTTCGATCAGCCGGTTAAGCGAGCGGGCGAGCGCACCGACCTCGTTGTCGCCGGCGTCAGGCAGCCGCTCATCAAAGCGGCCAGCATCAATCGAGTCGGCGGCTTTACGCAGATTGTCGACCAACTTGAGCACCCAGACGATCGACGTCTGCATCAGCCCCACCATGATGAACACTGCCGATACAGCAAGGACGATCATGGGCAGCCGCACCGAGTCGATCGCACGCGCCTCGGTAGAAGGAACGTACATGACGTCGAGCACGCCAAGATGCCCACCGGGCAGTACGACCGGCTCATGAACAACGGCGACTGCCAGTCGCGCCTTGCCAACGAGGCCCGCTAGCAGATTCCCGCGGCGTCCGATGGTGCGAGTCATCACCGAGCCAACCTTCGTGCGCTCTCGGTCTGTCTGCTGGTCGGGAGCGAGTGCCGAGGCGTTCGAATACCAGATCGGCTCGAGGTTCTGGTCGTAGAGTGCGTACTC
>JBAXEO010000291.1:0-1934 GCA_037140395.1 Coriobacteriia bacterium | reverse complement strand
CAAGACGCGCACATTCTACCAGAGTGGAGCGCTGCTGGAAGTGCCGCCGGACGGCGAACTCGGCCATGGACTCGCAGGGTAGCTGGTCCGCGCCCAGTTCGCGAGTCCTACTCGGCGAGCACGCTCGCTACTGCCATAGCCTGGACGGTCGCCCCGACATCGTGGACACGCACCGCAGCTGCGCCATGCGCAACCGCCCACAACGCAGCCTCTATCGAGCCCCCCAAGCGCTCCGCGGGCTCTTCCACGCCGGTAATCTGGCCCAGAAAGCGCTCCTGACTTAACCGCTTCCCGTGAATCGACCGGGTCCTAGAAGGCGAAACAGCAGGCAGGGAGCCTGAATCATCGTGTAGAGCACGAGAAATGTGGTTCCTGATTGGTTCTTCATGGAGACCGTGGAGCCTCTATGATGCAGGCATGTCGACATTCATCAAGCGTTACGCATCGAAGAACGGCGGCACGGTGATCCAGGTCGTCTTCAAGAGAGGGCGCCGCGTTGAGCGCACTGTGCATATCGGAACCGCTCACACCGAAGAACATCTCGAGACGCTGCTCGCGCTGGCCAAGGACACCATCCATGAGGGTCAGAGCGCGATGGATCTGTTCGAGGAGGGATCACTCGGTCCCACTCTGGCTCTCGAGAGCACGTATTCCGGGGTGCTTTGGGACGCGCTCTCTTCCGTCTGTGGCCGTTTGGGCTTCGACAGCCTCGACGACGATGTGTTCAAGCAGCTGGTGCTCGCCCGTGTGATCGAGCCGGTCTCCAAGCTTGACACGATCCGCGTGCTGTCCGGTCTGGGCCTTCATGCCCCGTCGTATTCGAGGATCAATCGCACCCTGGAGAGGGTGGTCAGTCAGGGCTACCGCGACACCTTGAGCGAGATCTGCTTCAGCAACGCCTCGCCCGCGTCACTGTCGCTGGTGCTCTACGACGTCACGACGCTGTACTTCGAGATCCAGAGGGAGGACGAGTACAGGAAGCCGGGGCTTTCCAAGGAGCGCAGGCTCGAGCCGCAGATAACACTCGGGCTCCTGGTCGACAGGACCGGCTTTCCCTTGGAGTTGCAAAGCTTTGAGGGCAACCGAGCCGAGACCAAGACCATCGTACCGGTGCTCAGATCGTTCGCACAGCGCCATGGGCTTAAAGATGTCACCGTCGTGGCGGACGCGGCGATGCTCTCAGGAGACAATCTCACCGCGCTCGAGGAGCTGGGATATCGCTACGTGGTCGGCTCCCGGCTGGCCAAGACCCCCTACGAGATCACCGAATACCTGGAAGAGCCCTGCGCCACGCTTTCAGACGGCCAGGTCTTTGACACTACCCTCCCGGTGACCATCGCGGGCAGGAGGCAGTCCCGGCGTGTCATCTACCAGTACCGCGTCAAACGGGCGCGTATGGACCTGAGCAACATCGACAAGACGCTTTCCAAGGCGCAGCGCATCATGGACGGCACGGCGGAGTTCAAGCGCAACCGCTTCTTGAGGATCACAGGCGCGAGACGCGAGATCAATCACTCTCTCGTCGAGGAGGCCCGTCGCAAGGCCGGCATCAAGGGCTACGTCACCAACCTCGACATCCCCGCCCACGAGGTGATCGACGCCTACCACCAGCTCTTCGAAGTCGAGAGGTCCTTCCGCATGTCCAAGTCCGACCTCAAGGCACGACCCGTCTTCCATCACAAACGTGAATCCATCGAGGCGCACCTGACGGTGGTCTTCGCCGCCTTGGCCATCAGCCGCTACACCGAATACGTGACCGGTCTGAGCATCAGAAGGCTGGTCAACACCCTCAAACCCCTGAGGACAGGCGTGCTGCGGGTCAACGGTAGACGCAGGATCGTCGAGCCACACCTACCGCCAGAGGCGAAAGCCCTGATCGATGCGCTTCACGCCGGGAGATGTGGTTCCTGATTCGGTTAAGTCAGGAGGGCTTT
>JBAXEO010000290.1:0-1940 GCA_037140395.1 Coriobacteriia bacterium | reverse complement strand
AGCTGATCCAGCGCTTCACTCCTCGGGTCACCGAGATCATGAGCCTCATTCCCACCGACGTCGGACGGCCGCTCGGCGACATTGCTCCGCGCATCGAGGGCGACGTCGACCTAGTTGGTGCCGTGGCCACCGTGCTCGACACTCTGGTCACCGTGGAAGCGCTAGTCATAGCTGATGAGCGCGTCTACCAGATGCGCGTGCAGCCCTACCGCACCGTGGACAACGTGATCGAGGGCGCGGTGCTCACCTTTGTCGACGTCACCGAGCAGAAGAAGGCCGAGGGGGCTCGGGTAGAAGCTGAAGTCCGCTACACGTCGATCTTCGATCAATCCCCGATCGCAATCGAGTTCTACGACGCAGACGGTAGTCTGATCAGCGTGAATGATGCCTGTCTCAAGCTCTTCGGCATCAAGAGTGTGCACGCCGTCGCGGGCTTCAAGCTCTTTGATGACCCCAACGTCTCCGGGCAGATCAAGACGCGGCTGCAGCGCGGCGAAGGCGTCCGGTACGAGGCGGGGTTCGACTTCGCAGAGGTCAAGCGGATGGGCCTCTATGAGACCCACTGCTCGGGAACGAGGATGCTCGATACGACCATCACCCCCGTGACCATCGGCGACGTGGCGACCGGCTATATCGTGCAGATACAGGACATCACCGAGCGCAAGCAACTGGCGGCCGAGCTCGCCGAGACGGCGGCCACGGTCGCTGTGGCGGGTGAGTTCGCACAGAGCGTGCTGGACACCGTGCGCGAACCCCAGCTCGTGCTTGACGGTGAACTCACGGTCGTGACCGCCAACAAGTCGTTCGTGGCGGCGTTTCAGGAGCCGCGCGACCACATCGTCGGCCGTCACCTGGGCGAGGTCTACGACGGCGCATGGCTCACGCCCGAACTGAGCGAACTGCTGCTCACGGTGCTGCCCGAGAAGAAGAGGGTCGAAGACTACCAGGTGCGTCTCTCGGCCGGGAAGACAGGGCCGCGCACGGTGACGCTCAACGCCCTCGAACTCGTCCAGGATCCCACGTTGCGACGTCTGATCCTGCTCACGGTCACGGACATCGGAGGCGCCGTCTGATGGCAGACGCGCAACATCCGCAAGGCGAGGAAGTCCGGCTTCAAGGCGAGGCAGATGCTCTGCGCCGCCGGGCCGAGGAGTTGCTCGACGGGATTGCCGGCGGCGATTCCCTGCCCGAGGACGCCGCAACAGTCCTCCACGAGCTGCGGGTTCATCAGATCGAGCTCGAGATGCAGAACGAGGAGCTGCGCGCTACCCAGCACACGCTTCAGGTGCAGCATGAGAAGTACTACGACCTCTTCGACTCAGCGCCGGTGGGATACCTCACCGTGAACAGCAAGGGGATGGTCACCGAGGCCAATCTGACGGCCGTGCACCTTCTGGGCGTCGAGCGACAGTTGCTCGTGGGACAGCCGTTTTCCGCCTTCGTCGAAACCGCAGATCGTGACGAGCACTACCTGCGGGTGAGGGCGATGGAGAAGACCAGCGAGCCGCAATCGTTCGATCTGCAGTTGTGCCGCGCCAGTCACCGGCCGGATTGTGCTCCTGAGCGTTTCTGGGCGCACCTCGAGGCCCGACCGCGGCATGACGACGACGGCGAGGGCCTCTATCGGTTGGCGTTCACCGACATCACCGAGCGCAAGCAGACTGAAGCTGCGTTGGCGGCGCGCCTGAACATCACCGAGTACGCGTTGGACCACTCGCTCGACGAGATCATCCAAAAGGCGCTTGACGAGATCGAGGCGGCGACCGGCTCGAGCGTGGGGTTCTTCCACTTTGTCGATGAGGACCAGAAGTCGCTTCTCCTGCAGACGTGGTCGACCAATACGCTCGCGACCCAGTGCACCGCCGAGGGCAAGAGCTCGCACTATGCGGTCGACGAAGCAGGCGTGTGGGCGGATTGCCTGAGAGAAGGCCGCCCGATCA
>JBAXEO010000289.1:0-1945 GCA_037140395.1 Coriobacteriia bacterium | reverse complement strand
GGGCATGATTCATCTTGGTGGCGTTGTCGGCAATGCGGCGTGCTACACCTGTCATGGGCCAGCGACCACCTTGCAATTCGGAGACATGAGCGGCTTCGAAAGCTCGGCCCACAACTCATCTGCCGTACCGGATCCGCCGGGCGGATCGCGCGTGAAGTGCGCCACATGCCATGAGATGGTGGCCTCCAGAAATCAGAGGCTCCTGCGCTACGACGGCTATATGGTTTGCATGCAGTGTCACACCTCAACGGACTCAAATCCCGGCCGGCCTGACATCTGGAGCAACCTGACGATGGGCGAGACATCCAACTCACGCCATCCGCTGCTACCGCAGGATCAGACTACCGGTGCCCGGATGCAGTGTGAGAACTGCCATAACTCCATGGCACTGACTGCGCAGTATCCCAACGTGGACCCCTACAATCCCTCGCCGTCAGGCAAGTGGACGACGGACCGCGCTGACCAGAAGACTTTCTGCTTCACCTGCCACGATGGGGGCGCACTGCCTACCAGCGCCGAGACCACAGCGTGGGCTAATCCGATACTGGGACAAGGCGGTGCGACCACTACGGTGGACATCAAGTCTGCCTACAGCACCAACTTCCACGGCTCCGGCGTGACCACCGACCCCGTGCGCACCCAAAGCTTCCTGCGCCCGGACATGGGATACGTAGCTGGGACCACTCTGGAATGTCGCAGCTGCCACGATCCGCACGGCACGATCAACGCCTTTGCGCTGCGCCAAGATGTTGGCTCGGCGACGGGTGACAAGATCATCAACGGCGTGCTCGTGTGCAACAACACGGGCACCGTCGGCGGCTATGACCTGCGCTTCTTCTGCGCAACATGCCACCTGTTTGATCCGGCGACGCACGATTCAATTGCGGGCACTAGCACGGTGCTCTTCCCCACCGACTGCACGCAGTGCCACCGCCACGTTCAGGGAGGCCTGTAGGGCGCCGCTCCTACTCTCCGCGATAGGCTTTGCCGACGTACTCAGAGGTGAAGAGCGCCAGAACCGCCGAGTAGCCGGGCAAGAACTCAATCGCCTCGCCGATGGCCGGTGGCTCGGGCAGATTCTCCACGTCGAGCACCAGGTGGTCGCTCGAACCACCCAACACCTGGACTCGCGAGTCCAGCGGCGTGAGCCCTTCCGGCGGCGCGTCTTGTCGGCCGATCGCACAGATTGCTCGGCGTCGCAGGCCTCGGTCCTCAAAGTGCGGCGTGCTTCCAAACGCATCCTGTGCGCTGGTTCCGATGGGGATACTCGGTTTGGTATTGCACTCGATGACGGGGGCGGACAGGACCAGCGCGTCGGCGAAGAGCTCCACGTCCGGGATCTGCTCCCGAGTCGCCGGGTCCACACCCAGAACGATAGCCTCGCCTATCCGCAGGTTGTCGATTGCGGCGGGTGCTGTGCCGTGGATGACAGCATCGAGGGAGGTTGAACTGCCTCCTGAGATGATGAGCTTGCGGCCCAGCTGCTTCTCGGCGGCGGCGGTCAGCTCGGCCAGTTGCGCGAGGTTGCGGTCGTCGGGGACGATGGCGCCGTAGCAGGTCAGGCTGGCTCCGAGGCCGATAATCTCGATGTGCTCGAAGCGGGCCGCGGCCGCGAGGAATGCCGGCACGGTGTCGGGCATGATGCCTTCGCGCAGGTCGCCGATGTCGACCATGACCAGCACGCCGTAGCGGACGCCGGCGCGCGCGGCTGCGGCGTCAAGCGCTTCGACTATCGCCAGCTCGCTGACCACGGAGACCTGCGAGACGCGAACCGCGTCGTCTGCGAGGCCTGGCGTCGGCGAGCGCAGCAACCAGATCGGCGCCGTAATCCCCGCATCGCGCAGCCGCCTCGCGTTCTCGATTCGCGACTCGCCCAGTGCGGTCACCCCACCCGCGAGCATTGCGCGCGCTACCTCCGGTGACCCGCAGGTCACCTTTGTGACTG
>JBAXEO010000288.1:0-1974 GCA_037140395.1 Coriobacteriia bacterium | reverse complement strand
GGTACGTCAGCGCGAGCGAAGACCCGTCGATCTTGAGCTCGCAGACGTAGGAGCACGGCCTGTCACCCAGAACATCGCGCACCCGAGCGAGCCAGGTGTCCAACTCGTCAATGTCCATGGCGTTATCAAGTGAGTAGAGGCGACTCGCATGCTGGATCTGCGCGAACTGCTCGCTCGGCGGAGCACCGACGCGCCGAGTCGGCGAGTCAGTCGTTATCAGATCGGGAAATGCGTCCTCAAGTCCCTGGAGTTCTTGCAGCAGGGAATCATAGGCACCGTCCGATATCTCCGGCGCGTCCAACGCATAGTAGCGATACGAATGGTGCTCTATCTCTTCGCGAAGCTGCAGGATACGTTGCTCGGCTTGCTGGCGGGGCAGGGGCATCGTGCTACTCGTCCTCGCCGCGCAGTTTCTGGACGTGGACCGGGCCAACCTCGTAGATGACAACCTCGGGGACAAAGCGCTGCGGCCGCTCGGCCTCATATATCCACGCATCGGCAAGCGTCACTTTGAAGTAGGTCCCACCTGGTGCCGAAACGGGTTCAACCTCAACGGCGTTGCACAGATAGGCACGCAGCTCGGTCTCCACGTAGTAGACGAACACGCGAATCGCGTCTCGATACTCGGTGTAGAGGGCCAGGCGCTTCTCGGCTTCGTACATGTCCAGCTCGTCGATGCTGTCCATTAGCAGCGTCCTCTCTCGTGCGGTCAGTCGGTCAAATCGGCCCCAAGCACCGGGACGGTCAGGATGTCAGACCCATTCTATCGCTCCGCCTGCCCGCCGATGCAGAATCAGGCCCCCTGAAACGTCGAAACGCCCACTCAAGTGCGAATGGGCGCTTCGAACAAATGAAGAAGACGTTCTGAACGCAAGCGTTCGCCGACCCCTAGTTGAGTGTTGTACCCGTTACCTCAAAACGCAAACCGTCCAAACGCACGACGGCCGCCGACTGTCCAGCTGCCGCTCTGACGTCTACCCCAAAGCCGCCGCAATCTCGTCCGTCATCTGCATCGTGTGGTACACGTTCTGGATGTCGTCGAGTTCCTCAAGCTTGTCGACAAGACGCATGACCTTCTTGACGTCTTCTACCGAGACAACCGTCGCGTTGGTCGGCTCCATCACAAGCTCGGTACCATTCACCGTGCAACCCGCCGCTTCCAGCGCCGCATTGACGGCCATCAGGTCGCTCGGGTTCGTGGAGACGATCCACTCCCCGTCGCTCTCTTCCAGATCTTCGCCGCCGGCCTCGGCCACCAGCAGCATCATTTCGTCTTCGTCGGCCGCGCCATTCTTTTCCACGATGATCTGTCCGTTGCGCTCAAACATGAAAGCGACGGAGCCTGTCGACCCCAAGTTGCCGCCCGCCCGCGTGAAAGCGGCGCGAACGTCAGCTGCTGTGCGGTTGCGGTTGTCGGTAAGCGCCTCGACGTAGAGCGCAACCCCGGCAGGACCGTAGCCCTCGTAGATGACCTCATCGTAGATGGCTGCGTCGGCACCTGCCGCAAAGGCCTTGGCGATTGCGTTGTCGATCTTGTCCTTGGGTAGCGAGTAGCTCTTGGCCTTGGCAATAGCCGCCGCCAAGGAGGCGTTATTCTCTGGGCTAGGATCGCCACCGGTCTTGGCAGCAACGGTGATGATACGAGTCAACTTGGAAAAGAGCGCCGAGCGCTTGGCGTCGACCGCACCCTTGCGGTGCTTGGTCGTTGCCCACTTTGAATGTCCAGACATCTCGATCCTCTCAGGCATGCCGACGAGGTCGTGCGACAAACATTCTACCCGCGAGACGACTCGCCGTCGTTATCCCCCACGACGGTCTGCACAAAGTAGCGATGGATGCGGGGGTCCCCGGTCAACTCAGGATGGAAGGTAGTGGCGAGCAGACCGCCTTGGCGAGCCGCCACGATATGCCCCTCATGTGAAGCGAGAACCTCGACGCCCTCCGAGACGCTCTCAATCCACGGTGCGCGAATGA
>JBAXEO010000287.1:0-1997 GCA_037140395.1 Coriobacteriia bacterium | reverse complement strand
CTTTTGAATGGCAAAAGATTGCCGGATTTTTGAGCCATCAGCCAGCCATGCGAAAGCGGATGGCGGTGCTGAATCGAGCATACGCCAGAAGAGTGCATAAGGGGATTTGATTTTACACGGGGGTGGCCATGGGGCACTCCATTCGGGTGGAGGAGCGATAGAAATAAGAGCCCGGCCGGTTGATGATCCATTGGCTAAGCCGGTCGTCATCGCAGAGGGCAGCAGCGCGGATTTGCAAGATGTTGTCTGCTCCTTCGGGGCGGTTCCAGAACTTTTCGGTCCCTTTGACGCGAAAGTTCATCTCTTTGATCAGCGACTCGATCATTGACGATGACACCGGTAGTCCCTGACGACGATACGCAGGGTAGTCCATCCGTGATCGGTTGTTTTCCAGGTAGGTGATTGTCGTTTGGACGATAGAGCGCGGATCTTCGTCCGGCAGCTTTTGATCCAGCGGCATCGGATGTGCGGCCTGCCATACCCGAAGTTCGTTCAGGAAGTCTGACACTCGCCCTTGCCAGCATGCCGTGGTAGCACGAAGGTGCAACGGCCACGGATCTTCCGGCGACAAGACCTTGGCGGCGTCGTAAACATATCCCAGCGGATGTACGAAATCGGCGACGGCAACGAAGTCGGGGAAGTGGGTTGCATGGAGCGTCCAGTTCCACGCTTGACCATCCCCTAGGAACGCTCGCCGGGCAGCCTGATAAAAACCGCGGTGCTGTGCTTCTCCAGCCACAAGCGGGCCAAACGCATCGCTCGAAACCATGCTGCTGACACACGTCCGAACGAGCCGTTTAGGACGCCACTCTTTCCTCGACTTTTTTGTCGGTGACTGCTCGGCCGGCAACTCGCAAGCGGAGGATGAAGCGACCTCGGCTTCCACAGAAATCACTGGGATTTCCGAGGAATTTTGCGGCACGCGAGACGCGGTCGAGTGGATGTCCCGTACCAGTTGTTCCACGTACACGCGGTCCTTAAAACAGGTTGGCAGTTCCGGATGCGGATCTTGCTCCGACGGTGTGCTACTCATCGTCATGAGGCAGGCGTTCTTTGTTTCCTTCCAGGCTTGATCATGTACACCTCGTCCCCCTTCCGCCCGCGTCATGATACGGCCGCCATCCGTGGAGACGACCGCCAAACTTGGTACTTGGGCATACTGCGGCTCGAGAGTTTGTGTGGTATGCGCGGTGGCTTGCTCTTCCAGGTGCTCGCGCAACTCCCGCCCGATCCTACTGCTGAGTTCCAGGATCTCCGGAACGCTGATCGACAACTCCGTAAGCTTTCGCAACATCTTTTGGGCTTTGTATGTGGACTTGTGCTCCGCGTTGGCCGAGACGATCTTGTCCACGACCGCAGGGCTATAGGTTCGCTGATCGAGTCCCAATGCTGGACGCTGAGGAAAAAAATCTCGGCGACAAGCCGAGCAATGGCAGACCGGTTCGTGAAGTTCTATTGGTCCGTCGAGCGTCTCCAATCGCCGCTCCCGACGCAGAAGCGGATACTGCTGACCACAGGTCGGGCAAGGTTGCGGTTCGGAGAGACGTTCTGCCCGCGCCAACGCAAGTCGTTCTGTGGTCGCTTGCGCCACGGCCCGTCCCAACGCATGCCCTGCCGCCTCCAGAACATGAAAACGCGAATCCTTCTCCAGAAGGCCTCGCACGTCGATTTCCAGCCGATCAGCCAGACCTAAAAAAGTCTCCCATTCCTGTTGATTGAGCTTTGCTCGCACCATCTTCGTTCATCCTTGAACTGGTAGTTTGCTGCTGGGACTTCCCAATTTGCCCAGCTTTAGCCCAAGCATACAGAATTCTTCTCAATTCTCCTATGACGTTCTCCCACATATTGACCCTCATCGCAATTTCCCTTATGCACGGCATTGGCAGAGACGATCTTGTCCAAGACGGCAGGGCTGTAGCTCCGTTGTTCAAGCCCCAATGCCGGACGCTGAGGGAAAAAAATCCCGGCGACAAGCCGGGCAATGGCACACCGGTTCG
>JBAXEO010000286.1:0-2008 GCA_037140395.1 Coriobacteriia bacterium | reverse complement strand
CTGATCGGGACGCACTGACTGACAGGAGACCATGCAACGAGCTCGCCCCGCGTTCGTGGGTAGTCACGACCCGCCACCGGATGCCTTCACTTCCTGCTCTCCACTACATATGGACATCGGTGGAGCTAAATGGATACCCCCTTCGGCTGAATTGCTGAATTGTCAAAAGGGGGGTATCCACTTAGCTCCACCGACCACAACATGTAGTAATCAGGGTGCGCCTCCGACGATGGCGCGATAGGGCGCAGGATCGGTCACCACGGCCTGCTCAAGGAGCCGGTAGAACAGCAGGCCGCGAGAACGCGAGGAGCGGCGGTTGAAGCGAAAGGTGTACTCGTCGAGGTAGCGATCGAGCTGCTCGGCGCGGACCGAGCCCTGATGGGTCCCCAGCAGCCAGCGCTTGAGCAGCGAGGCGACGCGGTGCACCGCGGGCATGGACACGTGCGCGGGGTCGTCCGACGAGGAAAGCACGGTCTTGCGGTGCACGTACCCCTGCTTGGCCAGCCCGTTGTAGGCGCTCCAGCCATCGGTGCGCACCTGGGCGCCGGGCGCGACCGCCGCGCGCACGAACGGCAGGAGGCTCGCGGCCGAAACGTCAGGCACGCGGCGTAGCCGCGCTCGTCCGAAGCCCCGCGGCTCATGAACCTCAACGGCGATGGCGACGATCGCCTTCTTCTCGGTCTGCCGGCCATGGACGCCCGCTTCGCTGCCGCCGACATAGGTCTCATCGACCTCAACGGTGCCGCAGAGGGGCTCGCGCTCAGGACGGACCATCGCCCGACGCAGCTTGTGCACCATCGTCCAGGCCGTCTGGTAGCTGCCCAGCCCAAGGACCTGCTGGAGCGCCATGGCGCTGACGCCGTTCTTCTGACTGGCCACCTGCCAGGTGGCGGCGAACCAGGTCGAGAGCGGGGTGCGCGTCTTGTCGAAGATCGTGCCCGCGGTCACAGTGGCCTGGTACCGACAGGAACTGCACATCAGCCTGCCGCGCGTGCACTCATACGGCTCGCCGATGACGCCGCACTTCGCGCACACGAAGCCTGCCGGCCAGCGCAGCTGCCGCAGGTACCGCAGGCAGGCGTCATCGTCAGGAAACCAGGCCACGAACTCAGCCCACGTCCGTGGGTAGTCGCGACCCGCCACAGGATGCCCACCGATCTTGCTCACCACTACATATAGACATAGGTGGAGCTAAATGGATACCCCCCTGGACCCTATTACCTATTCAGTTCTCCTGGCGGGCACAACGCCACCCGCCCTGGTGAAAATGAGCGCTGATAGCAGGATCGGCCGGGCAGCGAGAAGTGGGCATTTTCCCCTCAGCGCATTTGGAACCAGCGGCAGGACGGCGTTCACCCTTGAGGCGCATGACCCGTAGGGGACGCCCTCCTCGCCGCCATGTCAGAAACGTCCTTGGGCTGACACGATGCATCGAGTTGGGAGCTGTGGCGCGAACCGTCTTCACAAGCGGCCGTTCCACCCACACACCCGAGAGGTTTCGTCAGATGGGGTGGTCGAGACTCGCACCGTAGAAGAACGGCGGGTCTCTCACGAGGTCGCCCTGCTCGAATCGCGCGGCGGCATCGCAAATGATCGCCGGCCATGGGTCTGTAAGCCCGCTATCTATCACGATTCGGAGCGTGCGACCTGTGGCGAGGCCGCGTCATGGCCTTTGGCCGCCCGGAGGAGGGCTGCCTGAGGAGCGGAGCGTGCTCCGCCTCGGCGCCGATCGCATCGATGGAAGGACGCTCTCCACCTCAGCCCAACCCCAGCGAGTGCCTCAGCGCCTTGTCGACCCTCAGCATCGTCGCCGCCGTGAGCGTGCCGTGCCGCTCTTCCAGAAGGTCGCTGGGGATGGTGTTGATCGTCTCGCAGTGCACCCACGCCGGCGTGCCCAGCTCGGCGGCGTCGAGCGCGACCAGGAAGGGATAGTCGCGGCGCGGCGTCGCCGACACGTGGGCCACGATGGTGCTCGGTGAGTGCTGGTTGCCGACGTTGTTCTGGACGA
>JBAXEO010000285.1:0-2012 GCA_037140395.1 Coriobacteriia bacterium | reverse complement strand
TACCGAGGATCTTGCCGAGCTTGCCGACCTTGCTCATCTGGTCGGGCGTGGCGACCGTGGCGTCGAAGTCGAGGAAGCCTGCCTGGATCTTGGCGACGAGGTCGTCGCTGCCGACAACGTCAGCGCCGGCGGCCTCTGCCTCGCGTGCCTTATCGCCCTCGGCGAACACGGCGACGCGGACATTCTTGCCGGTGCCGTTGGGCAGAGAAACGGAACCGCGGACCTGCTGCTCGGCCTGACGAGTGTCGATGCCGAGGCGGAAGTGGACTTCCACCGTCTCGTCGAACTTGGCAGTGGTCGTCTCGACTGCGAGGTGTGAAGCTTCCAGCGGGGTGTGCAAGCGGTCCGTTTGGAGTTTGGAGACCGACTCGCGATAGCGCTTTCCGTGCTTGGGCATGGGGTCCATCCTTTCGTGGTCAACGGGCCAGCCCGGCCCTCCCACATAGCGCGGCTCATCACCGCGAAAGTACCGTATCGATGGTGCTAGTCGACGACCTCGAAGCCCATGGAGCGAGCGGTGCCGGCGATGATTCGCATGCCGGCTTCTACGTCGTTGGCGTTCAGGTCAGGCATCTTAGTCTCGGCGATCTGCCTGAGCTGATCCTTCGTGACCTTGGCGACCTTGGTCCGGTTCGGCGTTGCTGAGCCGGTGTCGACGCCCGCGGCCTGCTTGAGAAGCACTGCAGCCGGAGGGGTCTTGAGGATGAAGTCGATGGTGCGGTCTTCAAAGACCGTGATCTCGACCGGGATGATCGTGCCGTTCTTGTCAGCAGTCGCCGCGTTGAACGCCTGGCAGAACTGCATGATGTTGACTTGGTGCTGACCGAGTGCAGGACCGACCGGAGGTGCAGGGTTGGCCTGACCACCCGGGATCTGCAGCTTGATGAAGCCGACTACCTTCTTGGCCATGTGAGTTCTTAACCGTCCCTCTTGGTCTGCGGCCGTCAGTTCAGCCGAGTTTTCGTGTCTATCTATCCCACACCGTGCTGCCGTGAGAAGCCCTGCGGGGCATCATTTCCCGCAGGCGCGACATGCGCCGGATGCTTCCGATTCTAGAGTCGTGCTACCTGATCGAAACCCAGCTCAACCGGAGTCTCTCGGCCGAAGATTGAGACCATGACCTTGACCTTGCCGGCATCGGCGTTGACCTCAGAGATGGTGCCGTCAAACTCGGCCAGCGGACCGGATGTGACCTTGACGCTCATACCCTCCATGAGGTCGGTCGAGGTGCGCTGCTTTACGCCAGCCTCGGTGCGTTTCATGATGCGCCCGAACTCGTCACGTGAAAGCGGAACCGGCTTGCCTTGCGAGCCGACGAACCCTGTCACGCCCGGCGTGTTGCGCACGACGTACCAAGACTCATCATCGAGTTCCATCTGCACGAGGATGTACCCGGGAAACACCTTCTTGTCCGAGGTAACCCGACGCCCGCCCTCTTTGAGTTCGGTGACGGTCTCCGTGGGGATTTCGACCTTGAAGATCTTCTCGTCCATACCCATGGACTGGATACGGTGGAGAAGGTTGGTCTTCACCTTGTTCTCGTAGCCCGAGTACGTATGTATGACGTACCACTTCTTGGCCATCCGTTAGCCGCCGATCGCTTGAATCAGAAAGACGATTCGTTGCACGACCAGGTCCGCGAGGGTGATGAACAGAGTGAAGAAGATGAGTGTGGTCACGACGACGACACTGGAGTTGATGACTTCGCTCCGGTTCGGCCATACGACGCGCTTCATCTCCGAGCGCACGTCGCGCAGGTAGCCGGTCATGCGAGCGAACACGTTGGGCTTCGCCGGCTTGCTCGGCTTGACCGCCTTCGCGGGCTTGTCGGCCTTCTGCACGCTATCAGCTGTTGTTGCCTTGGCCATCTTGTCATCCGTCCGTTCTGGCGATTCCGCTCAGGGTCGCCTCTGCAGCACACATCGTGGCGCAGGAGCGACACGACGGTAGTAATCGTTGGCAGGCCAGGAGGGGCTCGAACCCCCAACATCCGGTTTTGGAGACCGGCGCTC
>JBAXEO010000284.1:0-2014 GCA_037140395.1 Coriobacteriia bacterium | reverse complement strand
CCTTCGTTGGCCACGGCACTGACGCGGTTCACTTAATCGAAGAATGGCTCTGGCGCTCTAGCAACGATGGCCCGATTTCGGCTGCGCCCCAGTTCTCGACGTCAACACTCTCGCTCGGCGTACACAATATCTACTTCAGCGTCAGATGCGGCGGCCCCAAGTGGAGCACTGAGGCGCTTATGCCTGTCGTAATTGGAGCAAAGGGCACCACACCCCTCCCCATATACCGCTTCTACAACGTGCGCACCGGTGTGCACTTCTACACCGCATCGGAAGCGGAGAGAGACACCGTCAGGAACGGGCTTTCGTCAACGTACACGTTTGAGGGCGTCGGCTACGCTGAAGACAGCGCCAACCCCACCAACAGCACCCCCCTGTATCGCTTCTACAATTTCAAACAGGGCGTTCACTTCTACACTGCGTCGGAGTCGGAGAGGGACAACGTCATCAATACGATGGGCGACACGTATCGCTACGAGGGAGAGGCGTACAGGGTTTCATCCTCTCCAGACGGGACCCAACCTGTCTACCGCTTCTACAACATGCGCAAGGGCGTGCACTTCTACACTGCGTCGGAGTCGGAGAGAGACAACGTCATCAATACGATGGGCGAGACGTATCGATACGAGGGCGTCGCCTACTACTACGCCCCCCCCTGGTGACATTCAAAGCGCTCTAGGCGTCTCAGGCCGAGAGGCACTGTCGCTGAAAGGCCCGCCCCGGACACATCCGGCGGGCCTTTCGCATTGGATCGATACCATTGACCGAGTGAACTACGCGAAGATGCCGTCGCCACCGACAGTGCCGAACCGCGCTTGGAAGAAGCGCAGATACTCCGGCTCGTACGTGAACTCGAGTCCCCGCACCTGGTCGCGCTCCTCAAAGACTTCCATGACGCTCTCGGCGGTCACATCCATGTGCGCCTGCGTATAGACGCGACGCGGAATTGTAAGACGCACCAGCTCAAGCTTGGGGTAGCGGTTCTCGCCAGTCTGAGGATCGCGACCTGCCGAGACGGCGCCGCGCTCCATCGCACGGATGCCGGACTCCACGTAGAGCGCGGCAGCCAACGCCTGCGCGGGGAACTGCTCGCGCGGAATATGCGGCAGCATCGCGGTGGCATCGAGGAAGACAGCGTGCCCGCCAATGGGGTGCACGACGGGGATGCCTGCGTCGATCAGCCGCTGGCCGAGGTACTCGACCTGGCCGATTCGCGATCGCATGTGGTCATCGGCCACGGACTCGACGATACCTCGCGCCATCGCCTCCATGTCGCGGCCGGCCATGCCGCCGTACGTGTGCAGGCCCTCGTAGACCACGACAAGGTTCTGGGCCTGCTCGGCGATCTTGGGATCGCGCACCGCGAGCCAGCCGCCGATGTTGACGAGGCTGTCCTTCTTGCCTGACATGGTGGCGCCGTCCGACAGATCGCAGAGCTCGCGGAGGATTTGGGCGCAGGTCTTGTCGGCGTAGCCCTCTTCGCGCTGCTGGATGAAGTACGCGTTCTCGACCGCGCGTGTGGCATCCAGGATCGTGAGGATGCCCTTTTCGCGGCAGTAGGCCGAGACCTCGCGCAGGTTGGCCATGCTGACCGGCTGGCCGCCAGCGAGGTTCACGGTCACACCAACCGTGATGTAGGGAACGCGGTCAGCGCCGACCTCTCGCACCAGAGCGTCGACCTTGGCCAGGTCAACGTTGCCCTTGAAGGGGTGCTCGGAGGCGGGGTCGTGCGCCTCGTCGATGATGACGTCACGGAAGGTGCCGCCAGCGAGCTCTTGGTGCAGGCGCGTGGTGGTGAAATACATGTTGCCGGGAACCCAGTCGCCGTCCTTAATGAGTATCTGCGACAGGATGTTCTCGGCACCGCGGCCCTGATGCGTGGGGATGAGGTGCTCGTAGCCGTAGTACTTCTGCACGGCTTCTTCGAGCGCGTAGAAGTTGCGCGACCCGGCGTATGCTTCGTCGCCGAGCATCATGCCGGCCCACTGGTTGTCCGACATCGCGCTGGTGCCCG
>JBAXEO010000283.1:0-2041 GCA_037140395.1 Coriobacteriia bacterium | reverse complement strand
GGGATGGACCTGAGTGGGGCGGACCTCCACGGGATGGACCTGAGCGGGGCGAACGACCCCTACCGCTATCTCCAAACAGCCGTCGGCCCGTTCAAGATTCCTGACGAGGTGGCCTCGCCCCGCGACGTGCTCAACCAATGGGCGACGCTCCTCGAACTTGGTGTCCGCAACCGATACAAGCCGACTGAGTTCCTCCGGCTGTTGAAGGACCACGGTATCCCGACTGAACAGGTCGCTCGGCATCGCGAGCTCTTCGAGCAGATGGTGAAGCTGGACGCCGAGGGCAGGAACGGAATCTGGGCTCGGGTCATCAAGAACCAGTTCGCCCCGTCGTTGCTCGAACCCGTGGACATCGTTGTGGGCAATCCTCCTTGGGTGAACTGGGAGAACCTCCCGAAGGACTACCGCGACGAGCAGCACCCGCTCTGGGAGAGCTACGGCCTCTTCTCGTTGTCGAAGGCCAAGGGCCGGTTGGGCGGCGGGAAGAAGGACCTGTCCATGCTCTTCGTCTACGCTTGTGCTGACCGCTACTTGCGGCCGGGCGGCAAGCTCGCATTCGTCATCACCCAGACGGTTTTCAAGACCCAAGGGGCGGGTGATGGTTTCCGGCGGCTTCGATTCAAGGGGCAGGACGGCAAGACGGCCTACCTCAAACCCTTGGTGGTCGATGACATGAGCGACTTCCAGCCCTTCTTGGATGCTGCGAACCGGACGGCCGTCGCGGTGTTCGAGAAGTCCGACCAGGAGTTTGCCTACCCGGTCGAATACGTCCAGTGGACCAAGCACGCGGGCGAGAGGTTGACTCAGGAGCTGGACCTCCATGAGGTCGAGGGCATGATGGACCGCGTGGAGGTGGCTGCTGCCCCAATCCAGGTCAACGAGTCCCGCTCGCCATGGCTTACGCTTCCGGCGGACCTCTTGGAAGGGGCCAGGAAGGTCGCCGGGCAAAGCCCTTACACGGCCCATGCCGGAAGCACCACCTGGCTGAACGGGGTCTTCTGGCTCCGCGTGCTGGAACAGTTGCCGAATGGCCTGTTGCTCGTCGAGAACCTTTGGGACGTGGGCAAGAAGCACGTCGAGCCCGTCAAGATGGCCATAGAGCCCGACCTGGTGTATCCGCTCATCCGAGGTCGGGACGTGCTGAGGTGGAAGGCCGAGCCGTCGGCGTCGCTTCTGCTGACGCAGAGCCCCACCACGCGGGCACCGCTGCCGACTGCCGAGATGAAGACCAAGTATCCGAAGACTTACGACTACCTGGCTCGCTTCGAGGCCGGACTTCGACAGCGGTCGGGCTACTTGAAGTATTACAGCGGCGAGGGACCGTTCTGGGCCCTCTACAACGTCGGCTCCTACACGCTCTCGCCCTGGAAGGTGGGCTGGCCGGAGGTCGGCACGACCGTTCGGGCGGGCGTCATCGCTCCGGCCGAAACTGGGAAGACCCCGATTCCGGACCATAAGGTGGTGTTCGTGGCGGTGGCTTCCGGTGAGGAGGCCTACTACCTCTGCGGGATGCTCAACTCGTCGCTCGCCCAGGCACTCATCAAGGGTTATGTCGGCATCAGCATCTCGACGCACATCATGAACAACATCAACATCCCTCGGTTCGACGCCGGGAACGCGGCACACGTCGGTTTGTCGAAGATGGCCTCTGCGATAGCAGACATGACCGAGGCGGACCGGCATGAGGCCACGTCGGAACTCGACCGGCTCGCCGGGGCCGTCTGGGGAGTCGGGGACGACGAGGCAGCGGTGGCGACGGCATACGCCGCCAAGCTAGTTGCCGATGAGCCCGTGCTCGACGAAGAGGAGTAGAGTCTTCATCTGGCCCCTTGTCTTGCCTGGTAGCGGATGCTATCCTGCTCAGGCCTTGAAAACGGCATATGACTGCGGCGAGCATAGTGGGTTTGTGCTCAGGTTGTGCTCCGAAGATTCCCCTAAAACGGGAGTGAGAGCACAGGTCAAACGAGAGAAACCGCAGGTCAGAATACATTGCGGGGTGGAGCAGTCTGGTAGCTCGTCGGGCTCATAACCCGAAGGTCGT
>JBAXEO010000282.1:0-2050 GCA_037140395.1 Coriobacteriia bacterium | reverse complement strand
CCTGGGCGTTGACGCAGCCCAGGCCCACCTGGTCGAGGCCCAGCGCATCGAGGCCGCCGGTGGCGAGATAGTTGCTTCGGGCAAGCGCCGGCGCACCCCGGGCGGGGTGTTCTTGCGGCTGGTGCGCGACACCGCCACCCCTGAGCAGCGCAAAGCCATCGGCTGGCCCAGTGGCACCGGCGAGCCCGCCCCGGCTGGTGCGCCACGTGTGCGCCGCTCCCAGACCGAGCCGTCACCGCCGCCGGCCCTGCCCTGGGCTGCGCTCGCCGAGCATCTACCTACCCTACTCACAACCCCAGGAGCGACCATGAGCAGTAAGATCACTCTGATCGGCCGGCCCGGCCGCATCATCGAGGCCCAGGGCGCGGTGCTTACCGTCATGGTGAGCGAGCCCGCAAAAGCGCCGAGCCTGCCGAAGGGGCTGCCAGTCCCGCCGGCTACCCCCACTCGCTACATCGTCTACATCGCCGCCAAGCAGTGGCAGAAGGTTGCCGAGGCGATCAATGACCCCACCGACGCGCTGATCGTCGAGGGCTACCCGATTTACGACGAGCGCCTGCCGGGCCTGGCGGTGCTCACCCAGGCCATCACCACCCGCAACCTGCAGCGCGCCAAGCGCGAGAGCGAAGCCGCGCCGGCTGATGGTCACACACCGAAGGTGGCTGGCTGAGTAAGTTGCCCCTGGCCGGCCGCTTCCTGCTTGAGTACGCGCACGCGCGCCGTGGGCCGGCCGGCGCTGACCCCGCGACGCGAACAGGCCCGGCTGAGTGCCGAGCCTGCCCTGCGATCGCAGCCTTGCCCGCCGCGGGCAGCGCGGGTAGCTAACTGCCTTTGGCGTGTTTGCGGGCCAAGGGCCCTGGACCATCGATCCGAGTCGATTATACCACCGATGACCATTACTAACCCCTTAATCACTACCGCCACCATCGACGCCCTGGTGCGCGGCGTCAATGCCGCCTACAAGGCCGCGCCGACCTACCAGCTTGACCTGCGGCCCTGGCGCGCCGGCACGGTCGCCCGCCTGCACAGCATCACCAAGCTGAGTCGGCGACGTTATGCGGTGTGTGCGCTGGCGCCCGCCCTGACCAGCACCCTCGCCGAGTTGGCGATCGCCCTGAGCCTGGCCCAGGCTGCCAGCGGGCAGCAGGCGACGATCAGCGCCCAGGCGGCTGAGATCGTCCACCTCCAGGCCGAGGTGCAGCGCCTGCAGATCGCCCTGGACCGCCGCCCGCCGGCCATCACCGAGATCACCATTCCCGCCCAAGTGCTGCGCTGCTCACCGATCCAGCAGCAGACGCTGCGCAGCATCGGCGCTACCGGCCTGGGCCGCGCCTGGCGCATCGCCGAGTGGCTGGTGGCCGAGCTGGAGAGGTCCGGAGCGGTCCGGCGCGACGCGGGGTTCCTCGTCCCCGCGGGAAGGCCTTAGAGCGTCCGAGGGGCTCTGGTACGGTACGTCCGCCGCGAAAGGCAGAAGGAATTCACGATGTTCACCCCTCTCCAGTTCCTCCTCGCCGCGATCGCCGCGGTCGCCGCCGGGGCGGTGAACGCCCTGGCGGGCGGCGGCACGCTGATCACCTTCCCGATGCTCGTCGCGCTCGGCGTGCCGGCCGTCGGCGCCAACGTGACGAACACCGTGGCCCTTTGCCCCGGCTACCTGGGCGGGACGCTCGCCCAGAAGAACGACCTGCGAGGGCAGAAGAGCCGTCTCTGGCTGATCCTCCCCGCCAGCGTCGTCGGCGGCGTACTGGGAGGGTTCCTCCTGCTCAACACCGGGGAGAAGCTCTTCAGGGCCCTCGTGCCCTACCTGATCCTCCTCGCCTCGGTCCTCCTCGCGATCCAGAACCCCGTCCGCGCCTGGCTGACGCGGCGGATGGCCGCCGCCGGCCAGTCGAGCGCGGGCCTCGAGAGGTGGACGTGGCTCCCGGTCGGGCTGGCCTCGGTCTATGGCGGCTACTTCGGCGCGGGGCTGAGCGTGATCGTCCTCTCCGCGCTGGGGCTGGCGGTCCACGACTCCCTGACGCGCCTCAACGCCCTCAAGCAGGCGGTGGCC
>JBAXEO010000281.1:0-2053 GCA_037140395.1 Coriobacteriia bacterium | reverse complement strand
CCTCCGCCCCCTCACGACGCCTTCCCTGTTGTGGGCATCGGCGCTTCCGCGGGTGGGCTGGCCGCCATCGAGGAGTTCCTCGCTGCAATGCCGGCCGACAAGCCCCTGAACATGGCGTTCGTGCTCGTGCAGCACCTCGACCCCGATCACAAGAGCATCCTGCTCGACTTAGTCAAGCGCTACACCAGCATGGAGGTCGAGTGGGCCAAGAACGGCATGGAGGTGCGTGCCGGCTGCGCCTACGTCATGCCGCCCAACAGGGACATGGCTCTCGTTGGCGGTCGCCTTGTTCTCTCGGAACCCGAAGCGCCGCGCGGTTTGCGGCTGCCTATCGACACCTTCTTCCGTTCGCTCGCCGCCGACCAGCACGAGCGCGCGGTGTGCATCGTGCTCTCTGGCACCGGCAGTGACGGCACCCTCGGCGTGCGTGCGATCAAGGGCGAGGGCGGTATGGCCATCGCTCAGAGTCCCGACTCGGCCGGCTACGACGGCATGCCGCAAAGCGCCATCTCCACCGGCATGATCGACTACGTGTTGGCGCCCAAGGACATGCCCGAGCAGCTCATCGGCTACGTGAACCGCGCCTTCAAGCACCAGTTGCCTATCGACCGCCCCTTGGTGCCCGGCAGCGGAGACGACCTGCTCGAGGTCTTGCACCTGCTGCGCGATCACACGGGGCACGACTTCACGCACTACAAGACCAACACGTTGCGTCGCCGTGTGGAGCGTCGGATGGCCGTCACCAAGATCGAGAAGATGGACGACTACGTGGCCCTCGTGCGGCACGACACGCTCGAGGCGGAGACGCTCTTCCGCGAACTGCTCATCGGCGTCACGAACTTCTTCCGAGATACTCCCGCCTTCGACGCGCTTGCCCTGGAGGTGCTCCCCAAGCTAGTCGCCGCGCATACTGCCGGCGATCCGGTGCGCGTGTGGGTGCCGGGTTGCTCGACGGGTGAGGAAGCGTATTCCATCGCCATGCTCATCCAGGAGCAGGCAACGATCTCCAAGCGCAACGTGCCGGCGCAAGTGTTTGCCACCGACATCGACATCGAGGCCATCGAGCGCGCGCGTGCCGGGGTCTACCCCGCCAGTATCGCTGCCGACGTGTCTCCTGAGCGCCTCGCGCGCTTCTTTGTGCAAGACGGCGCGAACTATCGCGTCACCAAGGCGGTGCGCGACTCCCTCGTGTTCGCCAAGCAAGACGTAACCAAGGACCCGCCGTTTTCCAAGGTCGACCTGATCAGCTGCCGCAATCTGCTCATCTATATGGACGGCGACCTGCAGCAGCGACTCATGCCGCTCTTCCACTACGCGCTTAACAACTCCGGCTACTTGTTCTTGGGAAGCTCTGAGACGGTCGGTGACGCTGCCGATCTCTTCGCGCCCATAGACAAGAAGTGGAAGCTGTTCAAGCGTCGGGATTCAGTCACCCCACGCCAAGCGCTCACCACGGCTATGCCCCCTCGCGAAACACCCGGCGGTACCCGCGCGCATGTCCCGCTCAGGCAAGTGCCCCTGCGCGTGCGCGTGCGCGAGCTAGCCGAGAAGACGCTGCTGGACAAGCATGTACCGGCGTGTGCGGTGATCAACTCCGAGGGCGACGTGCTCTACATCCACGGCCACACCGGTCGCTATCTGGAGCTTGCTCCCGGCGAGCCCAGCGGCAGCATCTACAAGATGGCACGCGAGGGCCTGCGGCTCGAGCTCACGACCGGCGTTCGCAAGGCGATGATGGAAAAGGAGACGGTGCGCTACGAGCGTCTCCATGTCCGGACTAACGGCGACATCTCCTTGGTCAACTTGACCATCGAGCCGATGCCGGGACCGGACGCCGTCAAGGGCGTCATGTTGATCATCTTTGAAGATGTGCCTTCGCCGCCCGAGGGGGTAGACGCCCTCGCCGAGCCGCTGGCCGATCGCGAGCAGCGCATCGCTGACCTGGACCGCGAGCTCTCGGCCAAGGAGGAGTATCTGCGAACCGCCGTCGAGGAGCTGGAGACCTCCAACGAGGAGCTCAAGTCCACCAACGAGGAGATGCAGTCCACCAACG
>JBAXEO010000280.1:0-2082 GCA_037140395.1 Coriobacteriia bacterium | reverse complement strand
GTTTGGGAAGTCGGGTGGCCCCCAGCTCCAACGTCAACGGGAATCCTGCTCGCTGCGGCTGACTTGTCAAGGCGACGGCGATCACCGTTCCAGAACGCTCATTGAAGACATCAGCGCTCAGGATGAGAACTGGTCGCTGTCCGGACTGCTCGTGTCCACGGGCCGGATCCAAGTCCGCCCACCGAACGTCGCCCCTCAGTATTCTGGCCACTCGGCCAACTCCGCACTGATGCCCTCTTCTGCGAGCGCCTTCTCGAACACGGGATCCAGTCTGGCGCACTCCCGAGCAAGGCGACTGTGGGACAATCGCGCCAGCTTCTCGTCGACGGCCTCTTGTATCGCCTGGCTTCGGTTCGGGAACCGGCGTTCGACGACTAGCTGGTCGAGCGCCCCCAGAGTATCCTCATCAAGCGTGATTGCGACCTTCGATTTGCCCATGCCACACCTCCGCGTATGACAATACGTCATACCTTGGCTCAGGTCAATTCCAATGGCCGACTGTGGGCAGCGCAGTTCACAGGCTCCTACCGCTCCTCGACGCGCCACTTGAGCACCGCGATCTCCAGGTCCTACCGCTGCAGTAATGAATCATTCAAGCGTTTGAATGATTGAATGATAGGTCCGTTAGCGGGGGCGTCCAAGGTGCATTCTTCGACGCGTGTCGCGATACAAGCCGATACGCGTTCGCAAGCGCGTTGATCATCATGTTATTCGCGCGCGGACCTACCATCGTGACCGCGAACGTCCGGGAGTTCGAGCGGGTTCCGGGACTGCAGGACGAGAGATGGAGCGACGCGGTCTGACGCTCGGGCGGGGTCCAACAGAGGCGTCTGACTTGATTCTCTCGCAGGCCTCCCTTGAGCGCCGGCAGGGAGTTACTCGGCTGCCGCCTCGAGATGCCGCAGCATGAACCATCCAAAGGGCTCTGGGTCTCCGCCCACCTGCCCAGCGGCCAGTGCGTCAAAGTAGGCGCTGCGCTCCTCGGTGCGAATCGTGACCCAAGGCAATCCGGCCGTCAGTAGCCGGTAGTTCATGACGAGCCGCGCGGTTCGTCCGTTTCCGTCGAGATACGGGTGGATCGTGACCAGGCCGTAGTGCCACAGTATCGCCTGCAAGAACGGATTCTCGATGGGCGCGAGCGACTCGTGCAGCGCGCACATGAGACCCGGAACCTTGCCGTGTGGCGGTGGGGCGTGCGGGGTGTCTCGGATGAAGACCTGTCCTCGGCGATAGTCGACGAGGTCCAATGGGTCGATCAGCCCGGCATCCACCGATGGTGAGAACAGCGCCGCGTACGTCTCGCGCACGTCTCGCTCCTCGGGAACCACGGCGCCCTTCTGAGCGCTGGCTCGCTCGAGGGTCAGGTCGAAGGCTCGTGCATAACCGAGCACTGCCATCCGGTTGCGGATCTCCTCGGGATCGCCTGAGAACTGCGACGCCGATCCAGCGAGCAGCACGGAGACGTCCTCGGGAGTGACGCGATAGCCCTCGATGCTGGTGGAGTGGTACACGTCGTAGCGACGCGCGCTCTGGGCTCGCTCGATCAGTGCGCCGAGGTCCGTCCTGGGCACGGCATCCGCCCGCTCTCCCAGCACCTCGGCCAGGTGGGTCGCGAACTCGCGAAGCTGTGTGGTCTGGAGCATCTCCCATGGCGGCGTGAGTTCGGGGGTGGGCGCGAGCGGCGTCTTGAGAAGCCGAGCCGGTGCATACGCTGTTGCCTTGCCCACGATGCGGTCGAGTACTGCCGCAAGATCCGCACGTTGGACGTCGCGGGCGATCGAGGCCGCGCGGCGATAGGCGGTCGGAGCCGGCCTGCGCCGGTAGATGGCTTCGAGAGTCGCGGAGTCGAATTCGGTGCCCGCGACGAATGCTCGGTACCTCGGGTCATCGGCTTGGTCTGACAGCTCGATCAACACGAGCTCGGGTGAGTCGACCTGAAGCTGTTCGCCCGCAATCTCGACCGGTCTGCTGAGCCGACTGTCGAACGACGAATCCTTCCTCAGCAGCACGGCATAGCGTCCGAACAGCTGTAGTACCTGGTTGCTCGCCTGCGCGGTTCGAACGCAGAGCCGGTCGGGAATC
>JBAXEO010000279.1:0-2098 GCA_037140395.1 Coriobacteriia bacterium | reverse complement strand
TCCGTGTGGTGAGCGGCGAGACTGTGCACGCGGCCTCTGCCTCCGCAGGCGCGATGGTTGCCGGCGGCGCGACGGCTGCGGCAGCTGCTCGCATGGATGCGACCTCTGTTCTGCCCTCCGTGGGAGCTTCCGGCTCAAACGGCTATGGCCAACCAGCTATGCGCCGTCCGGCACCCAAGAAGCGTCCCGTGTGGCCATGGCTACTCGCCGTCGCGCTCCTCGCGCTGGCTGGACTCGGCGTCGCATGGGGAATGGGCGCGTTCGGCCCCAAGAGCGCGAGCGTCCCGGATGTTGTCGGCAAGACACGCATGGA
Source organism: Coriobacteriia bacterium (assembly GCA_037140395.1). Classification (GTDB taxonomy): domain Bacteria; phylum Actinomycetota; class Coriobacteriia; order Anaerosomatales; family JAAXUF01; genus JBAXEO01. The sequence continues at coordinate 1,785 of JBAXEO010000279.1, read as the reverse complement.
AGCTCAGACTCTGCTGACCGCCGCAGGCTTCGTGGTCGGCACCGTCAACGACGACTTCAGCGATTCCCCCGTCGGCTCAGTTACGAGCCAGCAGCCGGCAGCGAACTCCAGCGCCAAGAAGGGCGCCTCAGTCTCACTGACCATATCCAAGGGCCCCGACCTTGTGTCGGTCCCCAGTGTCACGACGATGACCGAGGCCGAAGCGTTCAGGACGCTTCAGACCGCCGGCTTCAACCCGCAGGCTCTCCCGTCCGAATTCAACAAGGACGTGGCATCGGGAACTGTTTTCAAGCAGACCCCCGAAGGCGGCGCCCAGGCGGCAAAGGGCAGCACCGTCAGCTACGTCGTCTCACGCGGAACCGAGCTCGTTCAGGTTCCGGATGTGACCGGCAAGTCGCAGTCCTCGGCCACTTCAACGCTGGAGAAGGCGGGCTTCAAGGTTTCAGTCAGGGAGGCAACCAGCGACAAGACCGCAAAGGGCTCGGTAATGTCGCAAAACCCGCAGAGTGGAGTCTCAGTAGCCAAGGGCTCGACCGTAGCGATCACAGTTGCGAGCGGTCCGACGACCGCCAAGGTGCCAGTGGTGGTGGGCGACCTGGAAGCCGCGGCCAAGACTAAGCTCACCGATGCTGGATTCAAAGTCTCGGTCGTCACCGAACCAGGCTCTGGCTCGGGCAACGTCACCAAGCAGGATCCAGTGGCCAACACCAAGGCCGACATCGGCTCCACCGTGACGATCACTATCGACGGCCCGGCGGCGCCCACACCATAGCCACACCACCGACCGCGGGTGGACGCCGGTTGGCACAAGGTTCTCTTCAGCTGCAATGATGTGCGACCGTATTCCCGACTCGTGGCCAAGCACGAATCCACCCTTTTGACGGAGAAAGATGTCCCCTGCTGACCCGACATACGGCCGCCGCCGAGACGATTCCGCGTCGATGACACGCATCGTGTTGACACTGCTCGGCGTCCTGGTGGCTGTGGGGCTCGCTGGGTGGGCGTTCGCTGCCGCGATTCCAAGACCTGACACCACCGCCGAGACCCCGACCGTGACTCCAGCCGTGCAGCCGATAGCCACTCCCACGCCCACGCCCACGCCAGCTGCAGTCGCCACTGGAAGCACCGAATCCTCTTCTGTGAGCAGTGCTACCGCGCGGGTCACTCCCCCTGCTCCCGAGCCCAAACCCGCAGCGCCTGCGCCGAGCCCCGCGCCATCGGTTGCTACCGCAAGTGGCCAGTTCGTGGTGGTGATCGACCCAGGGCACCAAGCCAGGGGCAACAACACTCCTGAGCCGATCGGTCCAGGTTCGAAGTCGACCAAGCCGGCTGTTTCCAGCGGTACCGCCGGAACGGCCACCAAGCGCGACGAATCGCTCGTTAATCTCGAGATTTCGCTGAAGATACAAAAGGAGCTCGAGGCGAGCGGCGTCAAGGTCATCATGGTCCGCACAAAACAAGATGTGAACATCACCAACTCCGAGCGTGCCACAATCGCAAACGAAGCCAATGCGGACCTCTTCTTGCGCATTCACTGCGACTCGGCCGGTAGCAGCGTAAACGGGCTACTCACAATGGTCCCCGCAAAGAACACCTGGACCGGACCGATTGTGGCGCCGTCGGCCAAGGCCGGCAAAGCGATCCAGTCCGCGACGCTCAAGACCACGGGCGCCCACGACAGGGGCATCGTGTCCACAAGCGAGATGAGCGGCTTCAACTGGAGCAAAGTGCCTGCGGTCATCGTCGAGATGGGCCTGATGTCCAACCCGGCCGAGGATCGATTGC
>JBAXEO010000278.1:0-2102 GCA_037140395.1 Coriobacteriia bacterium | reverse complement strand
CCCTCCCCCGGACCGCCAGCCTCATCCGCTGAGGAGCCGACACCGTGATCGGCTACCTGGACTGCTCCACAGGCGTGTCCGGCGACAAGCTCCTCGGCGCGCTGCTCGACGCTGGCACCGCTGACGGCCGCTTCACCGCCCAGGACCTGATCGGCATCGCGGCCGCGCTCGCGCCTGAAGCGCGCGTGATCGTCGAGCGCGTCAGCTCGCATGGCGTGAGCGCTATGGGGGTGCGCGTACTCGCCGAGGGCCAGCCGCACTCGCGCGCGTGGGCCGACATCCGCACGCTGTTGGAGACGGCCGAGCTCCCGAAGACCGCTGTGAGGATGGCGCTGCGAGCGTTTGGCGCACTCGCCGAGGCCGAGGCCGCAGTGCATGGAACCGCAGTCGACGACGTGCACTTCCACGAGGTGGGCGCCGTCGACTCGATCGTCGACATTGTGGGCACCTGCTCCGGCCTTCACGCGCTGGGCATCACTACCCTGCTCGCTTCACCGGTGGCGGTGGGCTCGGGTACGGTCCAGACCTCGCACGGCGCACTGCCGGTCCCCGCCCCAGCGACAGCATTGCTGCTCCAAAGCGCGAGCGTGCCCATCGTGACCGGGCCGGCAGCAGGCGAGCTCACAACGCCGACCGGTGCCGCGCTTCTGGCCGCATGCGTGACGCGATTCTCGGAGATGCCGTCGCTCACCATCTGCCAGGTCGGCTGCGGTGCTGGTACGCGCGACATAGGCGTCCCCAACATCTGCCGAATCATCCTCGCCGAGGACCCAGCGACTCTCAGCGGCCAGCCGAGCGAGCTCGAAACCGAATCAGTGGTGCTGCTCGAGACCAACCTAGATCACCTCTCGCCCGAGGAGCTCGCGTTCGCGTGCGAGGAGTTGCTCGCCGCAGGCGCTCTGGACGTGTGGCAGACGCCGATCGTGATGAAGAAGGGGCGCTCGGCAGCGATGCTTTCGGTGCTGGTCGCCCAAGGCGATGGGCTGCGTTTCGCCGCGCGGGTGAGCGAGCTGACCGGGTCGCTGGGCGTGCGGATTGGGAGTGTGGAGCGATTCGTCGCCGCACGCGCCGTGATCGAAGTCGCGACCCAGTGGGGACCTGTCCGAGTGAAAGCCGGCGCAGGGCGCCTGCGGCCCGAGCACGAAGACGTGGCGCGCATCGCCCGCGAGACGGGACGCTCCTACGCTGACATCGCTCGGCAGGTCACGGACGCTGCACAAGACCGGCTGGAATCCGACGGCGAGTAGGCCGCTCTAGGCGACGAACCAGCCATCGCCGTGCTGTGCGATGAAGCCTTCGTCGGCCAAGGCGGCTAGGATCTCGGCGGTCTGCTCGGCGGGTACGATATCGCGTCCCACTTCGCGCTCAAAGGTTGTGAGTGCGGCGGCGTGGTCCTCGGTGGTCGCGCCGGGGCCGGCCATCACCGCGCGCAGCAGCCACGCGCGCTTCTGTCGGCGTGAGCCTTCAAACTGCGACTGGCGCGCGTGATGAGCGCTTCGGCGCGACGGGTTCGGCATCGATCGCTTCAGGTGCGCGCCGTAGTCGAGCAGCGAGTAGTACCACTCCCTCGCCGAGAAGCCCTGCTGCACGGCCTCCTCCACGGCCGCCGCCACGAGCGGCACAATCTCGCGATCGGGTACACCGTCGCTGTCGGCTAGAAGCTCGTGCAGGAAGACGGTGCGAACGTTCGTCTCCAAGTAGACGGCTGGCTGGCCAAAAGCAAACGCGAGAACTCCGGCAGCGGTCGCCGGACCGACTCCGGGTAGCGCCCGCAGCGCGAACTCCTCGGCGGGAAGCGTCGCGAGCGTTGCGCCCGTCGTGTCGGCCACCACCTGCTCGGCGGCTCGCTTGAGCGCGATCGCGCGCCGGTTGTAGCCGAGCCCTTGCCAGGACTCGAGTACCGCTTCGAGTGGTGCGGCGGCCAGCGCCTCCAGCGTCGGGAAGTCTGCGAGCCACTCGTCGTAGCGACGTTCTACGCGCGCGACCTGCGTCTGCTGCAGCATCACTTCGCTCACGAGCACCGCGTAGGGATCGTGCGTGCGCCGCCAGGAGAAGTCGCGGTAGAGCGCACGGCCCCGCTGGACGACGAGCGCGACAAACTC
>JBAXEO010000277.1:0-2103 GCA_037140395.1 Coriobacteriia bacterium | reverse complement strand
ATGACATACAGCTCCCACTCGCCGTGCTGATTGCGCGTGGCAAGGCAGCTGGAGTAGACGGAGACTTGCTGTCCGTCCGCTGTGCGTTTCAACATTTCGCCGGATGGGATCGGCGTACCGGTTTTGATTCGGCTGTCAAATGATTTGACCAGTTCATCGCGCCGATCAAGCGGCAGAATAAGGTCTTCTATTTTCCGCCCGAGCGCCTCTTTTTTGGAATATTTGTAGAGCTCTTCGCTGGCGCGGTTCCAGAAGATTGCTTCGAGGGAAGCGTTGTAGCCCTGCACAGCAATGTGCGGAATTTCTTCAAACAGGAACCGGAGCCGCTTTTCACTTTCCTGCAACGCTTCATAAATGCGACGGCGCTCGGTGACATCCTGTCCGACGCTCTGAATTTCGACCACCCGGCCAGATTCGTCAAATACGGCGACGTTCTCCCACTGCACCCATGCGGTGCGGGTGCGGGCTCGGGTGCGGGCGCTGGCTTGGGGGCTGGCTCGGGTGCGGGATATCCTTTGGACCTCTCGGCTAGTGAGAGTGCTGATAGATGGGCCGCGGGGGCGGGCTCCTCTGGCGGCTGCCAGTCACCGATTCGCAGTGGCGTGAGCAGCACAGCGCTCGGACTGTCGGGGGCCACCTCGAGCGTGAGTCCCTCGAGGCTGATGTCAACGGGTTCGACGGTAAGTGCCCCGTCCACATGCCATGCGTCTTGCTGATCCTGGATTGCCGAATTGCTGCGCTGCCGGGATGCGCTGCGGAGCGACAGGACGAGGAATACCAACGCTACGACTACCAATGTGGATGCGGCCGCGAGAATAGCTAGACGGTTGTCCACGCTCGCTACTCCATACTCTTCAGGATTTCATAGAGCAAATCCAAGAGAACGCCCTTCACTGATGCGCGCGAACGCGCATCCACCGCAAGCAACGGAACTTTCTCTGGAAGCTTGAGGTCTTCTCGGACTCGTCGTAGGGCTTCGGCATCGTCTGCACCGACCCTGTTGGCAGCGACGATGAAGGGCACGTCGGACATGCTCGTGAAGAACTCGATCATTGCTCTTGCATCGCTAAACGTAGCCGAATCCTGCGCGTCGACCAAAAAGACGAAGCCGAGCATCCCCTCCGAGAGCGTCTCCCACATGAAGGAGAAACGAGCTTGACCCGGCGTGCCAAACAGGTAGAGCACGACGTCGTCGGAGACGGTGATACGTCCGAAGTCCATCGCAACAGTCGTCTCGCCGTCGCCCTCTCCGGAGGAACCGCTGACTTGGCGCTCGGTGGAGAGCACGGTAATCTCGCTCACCGCTTTGATGAAGGAGGTCTTGCCCGCATTGAAAGGGCCTGTAATCACGATTTTGACCGACTGCACGGGCGGGTACTCCTCCTCTACAGGTTCTTGATGCCGTCGATTATCTTCAACAGAGTACTCACATCGACGCTCGGGTCACGCTTTATCACGCCAGACGGGCGATCGGGAATCCCTGCGACGTTGACGACCGGCCGAGAATGACGGTCCGCCCCGGTAAGCGCGGACAGCTCGTCAGACATTCCCCCCGACAATCCCATCGCCTCAAAGGGCATCTCATCCATGAACGCTTGGGTGGAGATCACCTTGCCGACCGACGCAGGTGGCGACAAATCCGGCAGGATACCAGCTTCAGGGCCTACGGGCAGAGTCGTGTCGAACGGGTCCGCGTCCTGCGACGAGTCCTCGGGAAGGAGCACTTCATTCTCAGCATCGAGCGATTCAAGCAGTACGCTCAAGTCTATGACCTCATCGGCGACGATGATCGCTTCTTGGGTGACAGATTGCTCCTCCGATGGCAGCTCAGCGTCCAGGTCAAAGACGATCGAACCCGAGTGCGCTAGTTCCTCGGGCCGGAGCTCGCGGGCATTCGCGACCGGAGCCACGCCGAAAAGGTCCGAAGGAAGTTCCCCCAGTCCGAGCGACCTGAGCTCGAGTTCATAGGAACTCACATTGTCGGCAGCCATTGGAAGCGCGGGGTCGGGGTCGGGGTCCGGCACTGGCGCCGGCGTGGGGTCGGGATCCGGCACTGGCTCCGGCGTGGGGTCGGGGTCCGGATCTGGCTCTGGCTCCGGCGCG
>JBAXEO010000276.1:0-2124 GCA_037140395.1 Coriobacteriia bacterium | reverse complement strand
TACTCCGGGGACTCTGTAGCGAGCTGGGCAGCCTGTGACTCGCTGTTCCAACGAATGCGAGCCCACATACCGATACATGGTCCGTAGGGCCAGGCATTGGCAGAGATGCCATAGGATTGGCCCCTTCGGACGGAGGAACCTCCCCCGAGGCGGTGGAGCGGACTATCGGAGCGTAGACTGGCCGATGAGCTGCTTCGCTGTGGCTCATGCCCGACTACTTTCGACGGACGAAGGGAGCTTGATGCCGACTTGCACACGAGCCTGACTCTGCGAACCAACCTGATCAGCATCGGTGCTGCCGTGCTAGTCGCCACTGGCACCGCAGTGCTCCCCGGTCCGTTCCCAAAGCTCGCTTGGATACTTGGAGCGACCCTCGGCGTCATCGCCGGGGTCACGCAGGCCAGTGCGCTCCGCGAGGTTCCGGAACAGTTCGCGACGGCGGATACCGCAGTCGAAGTCCGCCGTGTGCTGATGTCCACGCGCTCCGGACAGATCGCGGTGCTGACTCAGTGGGTTCTTCTCGCGGTCCTGCTCGCGGTCACGTTGTCGGGGGCCGTCGCGATCGCAGGGGCGCTCGGGGGATACGCTGTCTTCGTGGGCGTGCGCGACGTCGTCGCTCTGAAGGCAGTTGTGGACTTGTCCTCGAGTACGTAGGCAGCGTGTTGAGGCTCGGGGCGGAATCTGGCTCCCGGCAGGATATGCGGACTGCACCGCACCGATACCAGATGCAGATGGCGAGCGTTGCGAGGGTCCTCGCGGCATAGCTGGACCTTCGGAGCTCTTGGACTATCCTGACCACAGAGTCCACTACGCAGGAGGTCGGTACACATGTACGACGCCGGGTTCGGGCCAGATGGCATCAGTATGCGCGATGCATACGCAGCCATTCACTTCTGGTGCCGCGCCCATGTTGATGATCCCGAAGCACCCACCGGGCTGGGCGAGCGAGCACGGGCGCTCGTGTCCGCCCTGCCAGAGCCCGCGGATGCCACAGACGTAGAGATGCGGGCGGTCTTCGGGGAGCTGATCGGCGGCAATCTTGCGTGGGCGTATCGCAAGACGGACGGTACCCATCGAATGGCCGAGTACGCTCATTCGGCCCTCAGGGGTGCAGGTGCCACCCAAGAGATCATCGACCCTGCGGAGCGTGAAGTCCTTACCGCCAGCCCCATGGGGCCCTATCTGTTCTGCTCTCGCTTCTGGTAGCCCTGCGGGGGCAAGACCGAGCGTTGCCTCAGAAAGAACGTATTCAAAGGCTAGCTTGTGGGCGGCCCCGCATCTTGGCCGCCACCCCATGTCGGCTTGGTTCCGACGACCTCACTCCTCCAGCGCCTTGCCCCGCGTCGCGATGCGCTCCAGTCCCGCGCGCACCTCGTCGGTCACGTACTGGGCCGCCCGCACTTCGCCTGAGTCCAGCCCCAGCAGCGCCACCTGCTCCGGCCCCTTGCTCGTGCACATGATCAACCCGATGGGTGCCGAGTCGCCCTCGTGTCGCTGGTGAGCGTCGAGCCAGCGCAGGTAGAGCATCATCTGACTGTAGTCGCCTGGCTCGAGTGGACGTGTCTTGAGTTCGAACGCGACGTAGCAGCGCATGGTGATGTGGTAGAGCAGTACGTCGAGTCGATAGTCGTGCCCGTCGACGGTCATGCGTTTCTGGCGCTCGACGAACGCGAAGCCGACGCCGAGTTCGAGCAAGAAGCGCTGCATCTCGTCGAGAATCGCACGCTCGAGTTCAGCCTCGCTGTGCTCTGAGGGCAGGCCGAGGAAGTCCAGGACGTAGGGGTCGCGGAAAGCGAGGGACGGCTCGACGGCGCCGGTGGTCGATAGTGCCGCGAGTTCAGCCTCGAGCCCGTCGACCGAGCCGCGGGAGGCGATAGTGCGCTCATAGAGCCTGCCCACAATCTTGGCGCGCAATGTGCGTTTGGACCAGCGCTCGTGCGCGGCGAAGACAGCATAGAAGTCGCGTTTTTGCTGCTCAGGGATGGTGAGAAGTTCGCTGATATTGGTCCACGTCAATTTGCTCGCCAGTGGCGAGCATTTCTTCGTCTCAGGTAGCCACTCGGCGAACCGGATCATTCTCTCGATGTTCTGCCGGCTCCACCCCCGCCCATAGCGCTCCGTCAG
>JBAXEO010000275.1:0-2138 GCA_037140395.1 Coriobacteriia bacterium | reverse complement strand
CGCACCGACCTCGTTGTCGCCGGCGTCAGGCAGCCGCTCATCAAAGCGGCCAGCGTCAATCGAGTCGGCGGCCTTGCGCAGATTGTCGACCAGCTTGAGTACCCAGACGATTGACGTTTGCATCAGCGCCACCATGATGAACACCGCCGACGCAGCAAGGACGATCATGGGCAGCCGCACCGAGTCGATCGCGCGCGCTTCGGTAGAAGGAACGTAGATGACGTCGAGCACGCCCAGGTGCCCACCAGGCAGTATGACCGGCTCATGTACTACGGCGACTGCTAGCCGCGCCTTGCCAATGAGTCCCGCCAGCAGGTTCCCGGGGCGCCCGATGGTGCGAGTCATCACCGAGCCAGCCTTCGTTCGCGCTCGATCGTCTTGCTGGTCGGGAGCGAGTGCCGAGGCATTCGAGTACCAGATCGGCTCGAGGTTCTGGTCGTAGAGCGCGTACTCAGCGCCACCAGTTGTCGAGGGGTTCAGGACTTGCGTGAGCTGCCGTCCCAGGTTCGCTTCAGCGACCTGAGAGGCCTGACTGCCGGTAAGGCCTTGGGCCGCCGCGGATATCTCGGCAGCTCGAGCCGAACCCGCAACAACCGCGCTCGCCGTCGCAGCGAGCCGCTCCGTCACGTCGTAGGAGATGGACTGCATCCCATCAGCCAAAATAACGTAGGTCGTCAGCGAAATACCACCGACCACTATGACCGAGAAGACGACCGAGGAGAGCAGCAGCCAGATTCTGAGCGACGACCGTCGCATCAACTTCTCGCGAAGAAGTAACCAACGCCTCGGATCGTGCGGATGATCTGGTTGTCCTTGTCGCCGATCTTGGTGCGCAGATGGCACACGAATACCTCAATGACGTTGGAGTCACTCTCGTGCTGGCCGCCCCAGACGACCTCGAGAATCTCGTCTCTGCTGATAACGCGGCCGGCATTAGCAACGAGAAACGCCAGCAGGTCGTACTCCTTAGCTGTGAAGTTGACGACGACTCCGTCTACAAGCACGCTGCGCGATGCCGGGTCGATTTCGACGTTCGCCGCTTTGTACTGCGCGGGGCGCTCGTGCTCGGAGCGCTTGAGCAACGCACGAACGCGGGAGAGCAGCTCGGGGACCTCAAACGGCTTGCGCAGGTAGTCATCAGCGCCTGCATCGAAGCCCATCACGACATCCTGGGTTTCAGCACGAGCGGTCAGCATAAGAATGGGCATCGCGAGCCCCTGCTCGCGCATGAGCTTGGCCACCGCAACTCCGTCGGCCCCGGGCAGCATCACGTCGAGCAAGACCAGATCCGGCACGGTCGTTGCGAAACCAGCGAGCGCAGACTCGCCGTCGCCGTACTTGGTTACCTCGTACCCTTCGTGTGAAAGCTCAAGCTCCACGAGCCGGGCGATAGTCGCGTCGTCTTCGACGATGGCGATCCTTGCACTGTCCTCAGCCATTGTTCCTCCATAAATCATCCTGAATATAGCTGTCTTCTACCCCATCGGCGCCATCCACACACGAAGTACTCAGACCAGAAGGGCTTCGGCAATCTGAACCGTATTCAGAGCAGCCCCCTTGCGGAGCTGATCGGCAACCACCCACATGGCAATCCCGTGCTTGACGCTCTTGTCCATACGCAGGCGGCCGACGTAGACGTCGTCGGTGCCCTCGAGCAGCGCGGGCATCGGGTATTCCTTGCCCTCGATGCCGTCGACGAGGGTGATTCCCGCTGCATTCTCCAGCGTCTCGATTGCGGCGCCCAAGAACACGTGCGATGCGAATTCGACGTTGATCGCCTCGGAATGGCACCTGAGTACGGGGACGCGAACGCAGGTCGCGGCAATCTGCATATCCGGCGCGTGCATGATCTTCTTGGTCTCGACGACCATCTTCCACTCTTCTTTGGTGGAGCGATCATCCATGAAGACGTCGATCTGCGGGATGCAGTTGAAGGCGATCCGATGCGCAAAGTTCTCGACGTGCAGCTCTTGACCGCGCAGGAAGTCGCCGCTCTGCGAGTACAGCTCGTCCATCGCGGCCTGCCCTGCGCCACTGGCCGCCTGGTAGGTCGAAACGACAACGCGGGTGATCTCGGCGAGCTGATCGAGCGGCTTGAGTGCGACGACCATCTGGATGGTCGAGCAGTTGGGGTTGGC
>JBAXEO010000274.1:0-2149 GCA_037140395.1 Coriobacteriia bacterium | reverse complement strand
GCCTTGCGTCAGATCATGGGGATCGGCGACTGGGATGAACAAGGCCGCTTCGACCAGCGATTCCGCAACCGGGGGTGATGTTCCGCTGATTTGAGCCGGTGGGACCGGGGGACCGGTTGCGTCCGGCCCCCGGCGAGCAGATTCGCATTCGCTTTTGGGCTTGACGGGGCGGTGGATTCTGTCATAATAATATTATGACAGTCAAGCCGCCTCTCTCCCGCGCCGCCATGAGCCCGCGGGAACGCGCGTTCCGCTCCAAGCTGGCCCAGATCGTCAGCGGCCAAGGAGTGATCCGCGGCACCCTCCTGGAGCGGATGCGTTCCTGTGGGAAACCCACCTGCCGCTGCGCCAAGGGCGGCCCCAAGCATCGGGCCGTCAGTCTGGCGCTGTGCGGGAAGGGAAAGCTCCGACAGCTCCATATTCCGTCCGACTGGGAACAGCGCGTTCGCCAGTGGGTGGACAACCATCGCACCCTGCGCGGATTGCTGGCGGAACTCTCGGATGTGTACTGGGAGAAGGTCCGGCACCGCCGGGAGTAACGGCCGGCGGCCAACGACACGGAGGTCGGATGCTTCGACGCATGTTGGGCTATGCCCGCCAGCGGCTGGGGCTGGACGACTTGCTGGAGCACAACATCCACGACTCACGCAAGGAGCCGCGGATTCCCGGGACGCGGATCGCCCGCTCGGCGCTGGTGATGATGCTGACCCGGCTGGGCAGCTTCAATGCCTTGGAGCAGACCCGCCCCAGCCGGTTCTGGCTGGACGGTTCACCGCCCAGCGCCGACACGATGGGCCGGGTCTGCGGGCAGATGGACCTGGCCGGGCTGCGGGCCATCGGGCATGGCGTCTACGAGCGGCTCAAACGTGGCAAGGCGCTGCTGCCGCCGGCCCATGGCCTGATGCTGGCGGTGCTGGACGCCCACGAGCTGCACGCGACGTTCCGGCGGCGCTGCTCGGGCTGCCTGGAGCGGACGATCCATACGAAGGAGGGGGATCGCATTCAATACTACCATCGGCACGTGACGATGAGCCTGGTGGGCGGATCCCTCCGTCTTCTCCTGGATGCCGAGCCGATCCAGAAGGGGGAGGATGAAGTCGCGGCGGCGAAGAGGCTGTTCGACCGGGTGGTGGCGGCTTACCCGCGGGCCTTCGACGTGGTGGGCGGGGACGGGCTGTATGCCCAGGGGCCGTTCTTCAACCATGTCCGCGCCGCCGGCAAGCACGTCATGGCGGTGCTGAAGAACGAGCAGCGCGACCTGATGGCCGACGCCGCCGCGCTGTGGGAGCAGATGCCGCCGACGGCCGTGTATGAGGGTGAGCGTCGCCGGGAGTGCTGGGACCTGTCGGGGTTTACGACCTGGCCGCAATGCCAGAGCCCGGTGCGGGTGGTGCGCAGCTGCGAGAGGTGGGCGGTGCGCCGGCAGTTGACCAAGGAGTTGGAAGAGTGTGTCTCGGACTGGGTCTGGGTGACGACGATGCCGTCGGAGATGGCCTCCACGTTGGCGACGGTTCAGCTTGGTCACGCCCGGTGGGACATCGAGAACCCGGGGTTCAACGAATTGGTGAACCGCTGGCATGCCGACCATGTCTACCGGCACGAGGGGACGGCGATGCTGGTGATGTGGCTGCTGACGATGATGGCGGCCAACCTGTTTGCGGCATTCTACGGCCGGGATCTGAAGCCCGCGTTGCGGGCGGCGTTCGATACGCTGCACATCGCCCGGCAAATGCTGACGGAACTGATGGCGGGCATGCCTACGCAGCCGCGTGCCCCGTGATTGCGGATGATCCGCCGCAGATTCTCAGGCCGGCGTCACGCGCATCGAACCCGCGCCGCGGCCTCGTCGTCCGGGGCGGCCAAAAGGGGCACTACGAACCTGATCCCCCCGACAAAACAGCGCAAGTCCCGCTCCGGCCGACGCTTGACACATCACGTGCGGAATCGCTGGGCAGGAGTCGCAATCATTGACAGCAAAGTTGCGGCGGGATTATGCTGGTTGCCATCGACGGGCGACGGTCGCTCGCCATATCTGTGGGAAAGGCAGGCGCAGGATGTCGCAGGCAGTTCAGAAAATCTGTTGCGGGTGCGGGCAGGATGTCTCGGAGAACAAACGGCGAACCAAGGACGCCCGTGGCAACTATTATTG
>JBAXEO010000273.1:0-2149 GCA_037140395.1 Coriobacteriia bacterium | reverse complement strand
GCAGCCACGTGAGCAGCAAGACCGGCCATGGATACGGCGTCAGAACCAAAACCGCCCCGGCAGCCGTGGCGACGCCTTTGCCGCCCTTGAAGGCGATGTAGGGCGAGTAGGAATGCCCGAGAATAGCCGCCATCGTCGCAACAATCATCCCCCACTCCTGCGCGAGCGGGAACTGCGCCGCCGGAAGCAGAAGCACGGCAAACCCAACCGCCGCAGCCCCTTTCGCAACGTCGAGGGCGAATGTCGCGGCTGCAGCCTTGGCGCCGAGAACTCGGAGAACGTTGGTCGCACCGAGGTTGCCGGACCCTTTGGTGCGAAGATCGATCCCGTAGAACCGCTTCCCGATGATGAGCGCCCACGGAATCCCGCCAAGAAGGTAGGCAAAAGCCGCGGTCGCTACAAGACGAAATACCAACTGCCAGTCCACCGATAGATCAGTCCTTCTTGCGGAACTTCAACATGATGGGCGTTCCTGTCAGATCGAATGCCTCGCGCATTCGATTCTCCACGTAGCGCCGGAAGTTGTCGTCGGCGAGCACGGGATGGTTTGCGAAGAAGGTGAACCCGGGGGGCGCTGTTCGGGTCTGCGTAACGTAGTTGACCCGCAGTGTCTGCTTGCCCTTGCTCACGGTGTGCCCAAAGTCGCGCATCTCGGTCAGCAACTTGTTCAGGCGGCTGGTCGAGATCTCCTGCGAGTAGTTTGCGAATGCCGTATCGATCGCCTTCCAGATGCGCTCGACGCCCTTGCCGGTCAACGCCGAGATGCGCAGCACGGTAGCGTAGCTGACAAAGCCGAGGCGCTCCTCGACGCGCGTCTCAATCGCGTCCTTCTCTTCCTGGGTCTCCAGGGCGTCCCACTTGTTGAGAAGAATGATCATCGCGCAGCCGCGCTCGGCGGCGAAGTTGGCGACGCGCTGGTCTTGGTCGGTGAGTCCGATCGTGGAGTCAATGACCAAGAGCGCGACCTGCGCGCGATCGATTGCGCGCATCGCGCGCACAAAGCCGTAGTACTCGACATCTTGGTCGATGAGCGCCTTGCGACGAATGCCGGCGGTGTCGACAAGCCGATACTTCGCGTCATCGCGCGTGACGAGCATGTCGATCGCATCGCGCGTCGTACCCGCAACGTCGGAGACGATTGCGCGATCGACACCCGACATCTTGTTCAGCAACGATGACTTGCCGGCGTTGGGGCGACCGATGATGGCAATGTCGATGGCTCCATCCTCGGGAGGAGGATCGCTGGGAGGCAACGCCTTGACGATTTCGTCGAGAATGTCCCCCGTGCCGTGCCCGTGCGTCGCCGAGACAGGCCAGGGCTGCCCTAGGCCGAGACCCCAGAACTCGTGAATCTCGTCGTCGCGGTTGGGCGTGTCCATCTTGTTCACTGCAAGAAACGTCGGCTTGCCCGCGCGTTTAAGGATGCGGGCAACCTCTTCGTCGTCGGGAGTCAGACCGGTCTTGCCGTCGACCAGAAAGACGATTGCATCGGCCTCTTGAGTCGCCATGAGCGCTTGGTTGCGAATCGACGTCTGGAAGTCATCGATACCGCCAGCCTCGATGCCTCCAGTGTCAATCAGCAGGAAGTAGACGCCGTTCCAGTCCGCCTGATGGTAGCTGCGATCACGCGTGACGCCGCGGGCCTCGTGAACGATGGCCTCGGTCTGCTGGGTGATGCGGTTGACTAGTGTTGACTTGCCCACGTTGGGCCTGCCAACGACAGCAACGATAGGTAGCGCCATGGGCGCGTCACTCCTTAGGGTGATGGCGGGTTGTCGGCCACGTCTCGCAGCCCGGAAAGCAGCCCGCCGGCGTCACAGGATAGCAGACGTACTTCCCTACCCAGTGCTGTACCCAAGTCCGCGACGCAGGCATCGTCGAGCAAGACGCCGTCCGCGTTGGCAATGCAGTCCGGCAGCAGAATCAGTCCTCGCGCAGGCGTGGCGGCAAGCGACGTATCTGCAAGTTCTGCGCGGACAAGGACGCGGTCATTGATTACAAGGACCCGCAGGCGCTGCGCTACTTCGTGAGCGAGCGCGGCAAGGTCGTCCCCCGTCGCATCTCGGGCAACTGCGCCCTGCACCAGCGCAAGGTCGTGCTCGCCATCAAGCGCGCGTTGGTCAGCCGGCCTCTCACGAGGTGGGGAGCC
>JBAXEO010000272.1:0-2152 GCA_037140395.1 Coriobacteriia bacterium | reverse complement strand
GCGCGGCTTACTTGTAGAATCGGGATGTAGGAACCGGCGCCCATATGGGCGCATCAACTGGGGAGGGAACCCTATGACCGACGTAGCTGCGCCGTCTGCTGCCAAGTCCGTTTACCCGTGGTGGGCAGTATTGATCCAGGGAATTGCCGCTGTCGTCATCGGCGGACTGCTGATGCTTCAGCCCGCTGCCACGACCGTCGTACTGGTGCTGTTCTTTGGTTGGTGGTGGCTGATCTCGGGAGTCTTCGAGCTCGGCTCGCTCTTCGTCGACCGGACCGCTTGGGGATGGCGAGTGTTTACGGGCCTGCTCAGCATCGTGGCTGGCGGCTTCATCATCGGAAACACGCTATTGGGAGCTGTCGCCTTCCTCGCCGCCGCAACGTTGATCCTCGGCATCAACGGAATGCTCATTGGTGTTGTGGATATCATCAAGGCATCCCAAGGCGCTGGATGGGGCAAGGGCCTTCTCGGTGCACTGAGCCTCGTCGTCGGAGCGTATATCGCGTTCAACTTCGAGAAGTTCATGATCGTGCTCCCGTGGGTATGGGGCCTGTTCGCGGCGGCTTTCGGCATCGGCGCAATCATCATGTCGTTCCAAATCAAGAAGGCACAAGGGTAGGATGTTTCACACGAACTGACGCTGAGGAGTCGACGTGACAGACAGCCCATTGCCCATGAAGACCCCGCTCGGCGACCTTGCTCCTGACTGGCTAAGGTTGCTCGGCGTGATTGGCTGGCTTGCCATTGGCGTGACCGGCGCCCTCGTCGTCGTGGCGTGGTTCTTTGGTACTATCGCCAGCATCGCCATCCCGCTGGCGTTTGCGATCATGCTGGGCGTCGTCTTCTCGCCGCTGGTTGACGTATTGCAGCGCGCACATGTGCCGCGTGTCGCAGGCGCTGTAATCGCGCTACTGGTCGTGGTATTCGTCGTCGGCGGTTCCGTGTGGATTACTGTCTCAAGCGTGGTTTCTCAGGGATCGGTCATCATGCAGCAGGTCCAGTCGGCTTGGGATCAGCTCGGCTTGCTGGCCGCAACCGCCAACGTCCCCCCGGACATACTCACAGGGATCAACACGGCTGTGCGGAGTGCGCTGCCTACGGTCGCGCAGGCCGTGGCCGCGCTGGTGACCAAGGGGCTCGGCAGTACTATCTCCCTTCTGTTTGGGGTGTTCCTCTCGCTGTACATGCTCTACCTCGTACTCGCTGACTATCACAAGTTGGGGGAATGGGTTGGCGGACACCTGGGACTTCCTGTGTCTGTTGGAAGCGGGATTGTGAACGATACGGCGTCCTCCCTGCGCGCCTACTTCCGAGGCTCCACGATCATCGGGATTGCCAACGCCGTCGTCATCGCTCTTGGAATGTGGGTGCTCGGCGTGCCGCTGATCTTCCCGGTGGCCATAGTGACCGTCATCCTTGGCTACATCCCATTCTTTGGAGCACTGGTATCGGGCATGTTCGCCGTCGTCATCGCCTTGGGCGCCAACGGGTTCCAGACGTCCATGATTCTGCTCGTGATCGTGCTCTTCTCCCAAAACGTCGTGCAGATGCCCATCTCGTCATGGGTCATGGGTGATGCTCTCGAACTACATCCCATAGTCGTACTCATCACGACGATGATCGGAGCCATCTTCGGCGGCCTGATCGGCGGCATGCTCGGAGCGCCGATGACTGCGGTCGTCGTGCGTACGATCTCGCGAATCCGAGAAGCATCCCAGCCAGCCGAAGATTGGCCCGCTGGCTAGTTCCCTGCCGAGAAGCGCTCGGCGACGGCATCAACCAGCGAACCCATCGTCGACTCGGTAGCTTCCACGTCGACAGCGAAGCCTAGCTCGCGAATTGCATCGCTCGTAACCGGCCCGATGCTCGCCACTGCCAACTGCCCCATGACCTGCTCGGCATCAAGCCCCGACGCCTCAATTGCCGAGACAAAGCCGCGGGCGATAGCGCCGCTCGTAAACGTCACGATGTCGACACTCCCCACCCGCAAGCGCTCGATGATCGCTGGGTCGGCTTCGGCCAGCTGCGTCCGATACACGCACACGACGTCGACCGCGCAGCCCATCGCCCGGAGCTCTTCGGGCAAGACCTCGCGCGCGTCCTCGGCCCGCGGGATGAGCACGCGCCATCCTGGCCCGGCACCCATGTCGCG
>JBAXEO010000271.1:0-2156 GCA_037140395.1 Coriobacteriia bacterium | reverse complement strand
CCAAAGCTCGAGTAGAGCGACGCGGCAAAGTAGCCGGTCTCGTCGAGCAGCTCGAGCATGTGGCTGAACAGCTCCGGACCCACCGTGAGCTGCACCACTTCGGCGCCAAACGCCTCGCAGATGCGCGACTTCTCGATGATCTCGGGCTGGCCGACGTGCCGGGAGTCGAACGCCTCCTGCACGATGATGCAGGCCAGGTTGTTGCGCGCCGACTGGCTCGCCACGGCAGCGCCGTAGTTGCCGCTGGTTGCGGCGATGACGCCGGCGTAGCCCTGCTCGCAGGCCACGTGGATCGACACGCTCGCTCGGCGGTCCTTGAACGAGCCGGCCATGTTGGCGGCCTCGTCCTTGACGAAGATGCGCGCGCCTTTTCCCGGCTCGGAGTAGCTGCGCACCAGGTCGGTGAGGTTGCGAAGCTCGAGCAGCGGCGTGTTGCCCACCCCGCCGCGCGTCTGGATGCCGACGATGTCGTCGAGCGAGTAGCCGTGCGACGACATCATGCCCTCGTAGTCGAATGCGATGGGGCCCTGCTCGAACTGCGCGTAGTCCATCCCCAGGGCGCGCATCATGATCTCGCCCTTGCGCGCCATGATCGCGTCGGTGCGGTTAGCCACGCGGCTCACCCGCCCCGGTGTTGGAGGCGCGATACTGCGCGAGCTTTGCACGCAGGTCAGCGCCCACGTGCACCAGCTCCGGAATCGGCTGCCCAAAGGTATGGAAGTAGCCCGGGTTGATCGCCGATAGCGTGCCCGTCACGGTGCGCCCTGTCATCGTCGTGACCGAGCACTCGCCGCCCATCTCTGCGGGTGCGAGCGCGAAGCCTTTCACCCACGTCATGAGCGGCTGGCTCGCCGTGTCCTCGGGAAGGGCGCCTGAGCGGTCGGCCGGCTCGAGCAGCACGCGCTCGACCTCGACCCACTCGCCGACGCTGCATCGCGCGGTGTCTGCCATGGCGGTGCCCCTCTACTTGGTCGGCGACCAGAAGCGCGGCAGCGGCATGTCGGCCACCGTCACGATTCCGGGCTTGGCCGCTCCGATGAGCGGAATGTAGTTGCCTACGCTCGCGTACGTGCCCTTGCCGCCGGGGATCTCCGGCTTGTTGGCCAGAGAAACGTTGGGGTCGCCGATGATGTTGATGTAGTCGCCGGTCTCCACGCCTTCGAGCTCGGGGCGGATCTGCTGCGGGTGGATCAGCTCGATCTTGAGCTCACCCTTGCTGTACCCGTTCGCGGTGTGGCGGCACCCGCACACCTCGCCCGGCATCACGTGCGCGCTGGCGGTTTGGCGCTCGACGGTGGTGACAATGGGCGCGCGGGTCTCGACGATCTCGTCGATCTCCCAGCCCAGCGCGCTGGCGATGAGTCCGATCGACTCATGAAAGCCAATGTGGCCCACGATGCTGCCGTCGGCGACTCCGGCCTCGAACTGCTCGACGGTCGTGCCCACGCCCTGCGATTCCATGACCGTGGGACCGAACGGGGCGAGGTCGTTGACGCGCGTGGCCTCGATTCGGTCGATGCGCAGGCATATCGAGCTCATTGCAATCGGGAGCGCGTCGAGCACGAAGCCCGGGTTGATGCCGGTGCCCAAGATCGACACGCCGTGCTGTTTGGCAAGCGCGTCAAAGCGCGCGGTCCACTCGGCGTCACTGGCCTGCGGGTAGGCGAGCGTCTCAGCAATGCCGATCACGTTGGCGCCGGCTTTGACCGATGCCTCGACCTGGTCGGCGATCTCGGACAGGTTACTCGCGGTCAGAATGCATACGACATCGGGCTTTTTGGCGAGCACGCTGGCGAAGTCCGCAGTCACCTGGATATCGCAGTCGCACCCGATTGTCTCGCCCACGGTGCGCCCATGCTTCTCAGGATGGCGGTCGATGACGCCGACAAGGTCGATCTGCTTGGGCCGATCGAGAATGTAGCCGAGGAGCCCCTGGCCCATCATGCCCGTACCCCATACCGCGACCTTGATCATGCGTACGCCCCTTCCAGAAGATGCAGAAACGCTGTGTAACTATGCAGACGATACAGTGTGCCGTGAACTGGTCAAGAACGGAAGGCCGACACTCAGCGCGGCATCAGTGGCGCCGGCGCCCCCTGAGCGTACCGCGGCCGGGCCGGGATACGGCACCGTGTTGCACTGAGAACCGCCGCACC
>JBAXEO010000270.1:0-2185 GCA_037140395.1 Coriobacteriia bacterium | reverse complement strand
GTCGACCAGCGTGAGCGCTTCGAGGCTCAGATGGATGCCAAGGCCTCTGGCGCCGACGAGGCCATGGGCCACGATGAAGACTATCTCCGGGCAATGGAGTACGGCATGCCACCGGCCGGTGGCATGGGAATCGGCATCGATCGGCTCGTGATGCTGCTGACCGACTCGGCATCCATCCGCGACGTGCTTCTCTTCCCGCATATGCGCGCAGAGGGATAGCGCCCTAGTTCACAGGAATCTGAGCGCACCACACTCACATCTGTGGCACCCCGCTTGCTCATGGGGCACCATCGCCCGTCCGTCAGTGGCGGCGGGTATACTCCCCATACAAGCTCACCGAGCAACCCGGTTCACTCTTGGGAGCCCTTAGGAGGCACGTTCACATGTTTGAGCGATTTACAGAGAAGGCGCGCAGGGTGGTCGTCTATGCCCAGGAAGAAGCGCGCATGCTCAATCAGAACTACATCGGCACCGAGCACTTGCTGCTCGGGCTGATTCGCGAGCAGGACGGCATCGCCGCCAAGGCGCTCGAGTCGCTGTCCATCTCGCTTGAGGACGTTCACGCGCAGGTCGAGGACCTCATCGGTAGGGGGACGTTCGTGCCCACTGGGCATATCCCGTTCACGCCGCGTGCCAAGAAGGTGCTTGAGCTCTCACTCCGAGAGGCGCTCCAGCTCGGCCACAACTACATCGGCACCGAGCACATCTTGCTCGGGCTCATCCGCGAGGGTGAGGGAGTCGCCGCACAGGTGCTTCTCAACCTCGGTGCCGACTTGGAGAAGGTCCGCTCGGCGGTCATCCAGTTACTTTCCGGCCACTATGGCAAGCCCGGCGAGGCAGGAGACGAACGGCGCGGTGGCAGTGGCGGGGCAGCGGGCAGTCAGCTGCTCGACGAGTTCGGACGCGACCTGACGCGTCAGGCCCGCGACGGCAAGCTCGACCCGGTCATCGGGCGCGCCA
The DNA here is from genome assembly GCA_037140395.1 of Coriobacteriia bacterium. Classification (GTDB taxonomy): domain Bacteria; phylum Actinomycetota; class Coriobacteriia; order Anaerosomatales; family JAAXUF01; genus JBAXEO01. Next base: position 1,225 of record JBAXEO010000270.1, on the reverse strand, counting down.
ACGAGATTGAGCGCGTCATGCAGATTCTGTCGCGGCGTACCAAGAACAACCCCGTGCTTATCGGCGAACCCGGCGTGGGCAAGACCGCTGTCGCCGAGGGGCTGGCCCAGCGCATCGCCGCAGACGAGGTGCCCGAGACCATCAAGGACAAGCACCTCTACACGCTCGATCTTGCGGCGCTCGTAGCCGGCAGCAAGTACCGCGGTGAGTTCGAGGATCGCCTCAAGAAGGTCATGAAGGAGATTCGCGAGCGCGGCGACGTGATTCTGTTCGTGGATGAGATGCACACTCTGGTTGGCGCTGGTGCCGCAGAGGGAGCTATCGACGCGGCGTCCATCATCAAGCCTGCGCTGGCCCGTGGTGAGCTGCAGACCATCGGGGCGACCACGCTGGACGAGTATCGCAAGTACGTCGAGAAGGATCCCGCGCTCGAGAGGCGCTTCCAGCCAATTCTTGTCGGCGAGCCGTCTGTCGCCGAGACCATCGAGATTCTCAAAGGACTGCGCGACCGCTATGAGGCGCACCACCGCGTCAGCATCACCGACGGTGCCATCGATGCCGCCGCCAATCTCGCGGACCGCTACATCTCCGATCGATTCATGCCCGACAAGGCGATCGACCTGATCGATGAGGCCGGGGCCAAGATGCGCATCAAGATGATGACGGCACCTCCGGGCGTCAAAGAGGTCGACGACCGCCTGCGTGCGGTCAGAGCCGAGAAGGAGGCCGCGATCGAGGCGCAGGAGTTTGAGAAGGCTGCCTCGCTCCGCGACAAGGAAAAGCAGGTGCTGTCCGAGAAGCGCGCCATGGAAGAGGAGTGGCTCAAGCCCGACAACCGCCGTGTTGTCGAGGTAACCGAGGTCGAGATCGCCGACGTCGTCTCGATGTGGACCGGCGTTCCCGTTACGGCTCTCACGGAAGAAGAGACCGCGAAGCTGTTGCGCATGGAAGCGGTCTTGCACGAGCGCATCGTCGGCCAAGACGAGGCGGTTACTGCGGTAAGCAAGGCGATCCGTCGTGCGCGCGCCGGACTAAAGGATCCTCGCCGGCCTAGCGGCTCGTTCATCTTCATGGGCCCGTCCGGTGTGGGAAAGACCGAGCTGTCCAAGGCGCTGGCGAACTTCCTCTTCGGCAGCGAAGACGCACTCATCTCACTGGACATGTCCGAGTACATGGAGAAGCACACGGTCAGCCGTCTGATTGGCTCGCCTCCCGGCTACGTCGG
>JBAXEO010000269.1:0-2206 GCA_037140395.1 Coriobacteriia bacterium | reverse complement strand
GGCGGATGCGCGTGGCCGAGCAGGGCATCAAGCAGCGCAAGTTCTTGGGCCTGACCGGAAACGCATGGACGCTCTTGATGTTGGGCGTCGGCGCGATTCTGACCACGGCCGACTTCATTCTCGCGTTCTTCTACACCCCCGTGGTCTATGGAGCAGGCGTAGGGGGGAGCAAGATGATCGGCGGCGTCGTTGTGAGCCAGCAGCTGCTCTTCTCCCAGAAGATCTTCTACTTCCACGTGCCGGTGGCAATCGGTTCGTTCCTCGTGTTTACGTTCGCCGCCGCCTACGCGGTACTGTTCCTTGTTCGCAAGGACAGCAACTACGACATCCGATCGCGAACAGGCATGGAAGTCACCCTGCTACTCGTCATGCTGACGCTCATCACGGGCGACATCTGGACGCGCTTTGAGTGGGGAGTCTGGTGGGCGTTCGGCGAGCCGAGACTGACCACCTACGCCATCATGGCGCTGCTCGTGGTGGCGTACTTTGTCCTGCGCGCAGCGGTTTCGGACGACGAGCGCCGAGCTACCTACGGCGCGGTGTTTTGCATCATCGCGTGGATTGACGCCCCCATCTCGTTTGTCATCACGCGGATGATCCCCACGTCGATCCACCCCGTAGTGCTCAGGGCGGGTGGTGGACTGACCGGTTCGCAGCTGCTCGCGTTTCTCCTAGGATTGTTTGGGATGATGTTCACTTCGTGGGCGATTTACCAGCTTCGACTCCGCGAGGAATTCGCTAAGGTACGCATCGACGCGCTCAAGGAAGCCCTCGAGGGCTAGGATAGGAGACGCACCATGGATCCCGTACTTGCCGAGATATACAAGACCGTGCTGGGTGCAGCCCCGTTCGTGCTTGCTGCGTACGTACTGCTGTGGGTGGGAATGTTCGGCTATGTGGCCTTCGTGATGGTGCGCCTGAACGGTCTTGAGAAGCAGATCGCTGTGCTCGAAGAGGCAATGGCGCGCCGCTAGCATGTAGTCGCGGGACAACCAGCTGGAGAGGGGGACGAACGTGGCGCAAGCATCAGACGTACTGTTTTGGTTCGCCCTTGCGCTCTACATTGGCGCGACGGTTCTGTACGCCTATCAGTTCGTCCTGAAGCGATCCTCAGTGGGCTGGTGGGCGCGCTTCTTTACCGGCGCCGGCTTCATCTGCCAGACGCTGTCGATCGGAGCCAGGTCGTGGTCTATGTGGAATACCGAGTTCACGGGTGCCAACCAGCTCATGCTCGCCTCTTGGGCGCTAGTGCTTCTGTACTTTGTGATGGAGCACGTGATCAAGATCAAGATATACGGGACGTTTCTGGTTCCCGTCGCCGCGATACTCATGACGGCAGCTCGAGTCGTCTACAGGCTGGCCCCGCCGACGGCACTGTCGGCGCTTCAGAGGACTCAACTTGACAGCTGGCGTGTAGCTTTTCATGTCGCCATGATTGTGTTCGCGAACGCGGGTTTTGCCTTTGGTGCCGTGTCGGCGATTCTCTTTCTCTGGCAGGAAGGGCAGCTCAAGAAACATCGGTCGAACATCGTCACGCGCCGATTGCCCTCGCTTGCGACCCTGCAGTTGGTGGCGCGCCGCTCAGTTTCGTTCGCATTCCCGATCTATACGGCAGGTATTCTCCTCGGCATCATTCGTGCGATTGAGGAGAGTGTCGACCGGTGGTGGTTTGACCCGCGCATCATGATGGCGGGCGTGGTGTGGCTCACCTTTGGGTTCTACCTGACGCTTGTGTACCGCCACAACGCCTCGACCCGCACCTCGTCGTGGGTGGCAGTGGTCGGATTCATATTCGTTGTAGTAACTGCGATCATCGCCCGCACGGCGCCGGTCGGCTTCCACGTTTTCGGGTTGTAGGTCGCTGCGGTGTCGGCACAAGAGGCGACGCCGCACTACCCAATGTTCCTCAATCTCGCCGGGCGTAGCGTCGTGATTGTCGGCGGAGGCGTGGCCGCCGAGCGCAAGGCCTCGGCGTTTCTTCGCTACGGCGCTGACGTCATCGTCATCTCACCCGAGGCGACTGATCGGCTCCGTGAGATGGAGGCCGAGGGCCTGATTGGCCTCGAGCCGCGCGAGTACAGCCGAGGGGACCTTGAGGGAGTGGCACTGGCGGTCTGCGCCGGCGCATCCCCAGAGGTCAGCCTGCAGATCGCTCGCGATGCAGACGCCCGTGGCTGCCCGGTCAACGTCAGCGATGCTCCCGAAC
>JBAXEO010000268.1:0-2243 GCA_037140395.1 Coriobacteriia bacterium | reverse complement strand
CGATCGGACCGTCCATGTGGGCGGACGCGATAATCGAGTGGCCGCTTTCCGCATGCGTCTTGATCAGCTCGAACTCCGATGCAGACAGGCGGAACGGCTTCGAGAGGATCTCCGACGGCACGGATATCTTGCCAATATCGAGCATCAGCCCCGCCATCCGGATATCGGACACATCAGCCTCGGACAGGCCCAGGTCCCGTGCCATCACCGCGGCGAGTTTCGAAACTCCATGCTGATGGTCGGCTGTGTAGGGGTCGCGCATGCCGGATATGCTACCAATGACGTCGATCATCGATGCCAGCGTGTGCTCGGTCTGCTCGGCTCGCTTGAGCGCGGTGATGTCGACCATGACGGTCAGAAAGAGCTCCCGCTCCTGGCTCCGAATGAGTTCGCCGGAGAACAGCCCGTCTATGAGCGTCCCGTCCTTTCGCCTCACCTTCAGTTCGCAATCGGAGATGCGCCCTTGCGTGAGCAGTTGCACCGCCAGCTCCTGCTGCTTCTCTGGTTGGACGAAGAGCCGCAGATCCGCTCTCGTCTTGCCCAGAATCTCTTCGCGGGAGTAGCCCACAGCCTCTACGAAAGCGTCGTTGACGTCCGTGAACGTCTGTCCGGGCATCTCGCTGACCGCCATTGGTGCCGGGCTGCTCGAGAAGAGGCTGTCGAACTTCTGCAGCGCCTCCCGCTCAGTGGTGAGGTCTCTGGAGACGTCAAAGACACAGTCCTCTCCGTTCCACTTGCCGAGCCAGACGTGAGCCTCGACCGGCACGAGCACACCTGACTTCGCCTGGAGAGGCAAAGGACGGCTGTCCCGCACGCCGGCGAGCATGGCGGCAAAGACCGCCTCGGCCTCCGCGCGCCTGTCTGTAGGATTCAGATCGAGGATCTGCATCGTCAGTATCTCGGCTGGACTGTAGCCGAGCTTTGTGGACACGGCGGGATTCGAGTAGACGATCTTCCCATCCGTGGAGCCCACCACAACCATGTCGTCGACAGTGTCGAAGAAGGCACGGAAGTTCTCCTCGCTCGCCTTCAGCGCGTTCTCCACCAACTTGCGATCGGTGATGTCGCGGTTGCTCGCACGGCGACCCAACCACTGCCCGTCTTTGCCGTGCACGGCGGTGCACCAGTGGCTTATCCAGCGCGTCTCTCCATCCGGGGTCACGATCCGATACTCAAGCTCTTCGTCTTGGCCATGAGCCTCATCGGCGGTCTGCCCGAAGTGCTCGATCGCCTTCGATCTATCGTCGGGATGCGCGATCCGTACCGAGAGGTTGGAGTCGGCCATGAACTCGGCCACCGCGTGACCCGTGATGCGTTCGCAGGATGGGGAGACGTAGAGATACGTGCCATCCGGCGCACTCCATGCTTCCCAGTCGTAGGTGCAGTCGGCCACCGTGCGGAACTTCTCCTCGCTCTCGCGGAGGGCCTCCTGTGCCGCCCGAAGCTCGGTGATCTCGCGTGCTATGCCGAGGACGCCAACCAGGCGACCGTCTTCGTCGCGCATCGGCATCTTGACCGTCTCCACGAGAGCCCGGTGGCCGTCATCGGCGTAGGTGATCCACTCTTCGTTGGCACGCGGGCTGTCGGCTTCCATCGCAAGGAGGTCGTTCTGCCTGAACGAATCGGCGATATCCGAGTCGTAGAAGTCGTAGTCGGTCTTGCCGATGATCTCGGCCTCGGGCACACCGAGCAGCCGCGTGTGGGCGAGATTGCACGCCAGGAACATCCCGCTCGCGTCCTTGAGCCAGACGAGATCCGGAGTGGTGTCCATCATCATCTTGAAGAGAGAGTCCACCTTGTTCGGATGCATTTGCACTGCCTCACTGCTCGATGGCTGTGGGACCCCCCGTGCTGTGGTGGGCCGAGATACGCTCACGCGTTTCGTCCCTGTTCTCCACATATCTAGGTTGTATCGGCATTTGGAGCGAGTTCGTGAAAGAGGCGAGCACCAGCGCGCCTGTCGCTCAGGTCACAATAGTTACAAAGGTGCGCCCGTGGAGCGACGGTTGCATACTACAAAAGCGTAGAACCCCTCGGCAATTGTCTTCGCGGGCCGAGGCAAGCCGCTCATCTGGAGGCATCGCTATGGCGCACGTGCGCTCACTCTTCTTCAAGGGACCGCTTGCCGACGTCGAGAACAAGGCGGTCACCGCCTTCAAGCTCGGTCGGCCGAGCGACATCATCTGGAACATCACCAACCGCTGCAACCTTTTGTGCGACCACTGCTACATGGCTGCCGACGG
>JBAXEO010000267.1:0-2267 GCA_037140395.1 Coriobacteriia bacterium | reverse complement strand
CGTTGGTTCGACCGATGCAGCCGCAGGCATGGCGACAGGCGAGACCTGGTTCAAAGTGCCCGCAAGCATCAAGTTCAACCTGACAGGTAGACTTAGTCCCTGGGTCTGCGGCAAGGACATCATCCTGCACATCATTGGTATGATTGGCGTCGACGGGGCGCTCTACCAGGCGATGGAGTTCACCGGCGATACCATCGAGGGCCTCGGCATGGACGACCGCATGACTATCTGCAACATGGCCATCGAGGCCGGTGGCAAGTGCGGCATCATCGCCGTCGACGACACCACGCGCGCCTACGTGAGCGACCGCTTTGAGCGCGAAGCCGTTGAGTACGCGAGCGACCCCGACGCCGAGTACGCTCAGGTCTACGAGATCGACGCGGCGACCATTGTCCCCACCGTGGCTTTCCCGCACCTGCCCAGCAACACGCGCCCCGCAGCCGACGCTCGCGACATCTGGGTCGACCAGGTGGTCATCGGGAGCTGTACCAACGGGCGCATCGAGGACTTGCGCATCACGGCGAGCATCCTCAAAGGCCGCAAAGCCCACCCCAATGTGCGACTCATCATCATCCCGGCCACGCAGGCCATCTACCGTCAGGCAATGCACGAGGGACTCTTCGACATCTTCCTCGACGCCAACGCCGCAGTCTCCACACCCACCTGCGGTCCGTGCCTGGGCGGCCACATGGGCATCCTCGCAGCAGGGGAGCGCGCGCTTGCCACCACCAATCGCAACTTCGTCGGCCGCATGGGCGATCCCACCAGCGAGGTCTACCTCGCGTCGCCTGCCGTCGCCGCCGCCACCGCCGTGGCCGGACACATCGCCCTGCCCGACGACTTGGTCTAGGAGAGACAGCCGCAATGAAGTTCACCGGAACCGCACATCGATATGGCCGAGACATCGACACCGACGTCATCATCCCGGCGCGCCACCTCAACACATCCGACCCCATCGAGCTCGGAAAACACTGCCTCGAGGACCTCGACATGGGCTTCGTGGATAAGGTGCAGCCCGGTGACATCTTGGTTGCCGAGGAGAACTTTGGCTGCGGCTCCAGCCGCGAGCATGCCCCCATTTCCATCAAGGCCGCCGGCGTCTCGGTCATCATCGCCAAGAGCTTCGCGCGTATCTTCTATAGAAACGCCATAAACACCGGACTGCCTATCATGGAAGCACCTGAGGCGGTCGACGGCATCAACAACGGCGACCAGGTCTCAGTGGATGCAGACACCGGAACCATCACCAACCAGACGACGGGGGCGGTGTTCACAGCCCAGCCCTTCCCGCCGTTCATCAAAGACATCATCGAGAGCGGTGGGCTCGTGGGGTCCATTCGGACGAGACTGCACTAATTGGCACATGCACGCTGAGATTGGGCTGTGTGGATTGTTTGTGTGCGCTGCCTGAACGGTGTTTGTGTGCGCCATGACTCGGTGTACCATTCCTGCGGCATGTGTTCGCGCTCGTCCTTAAGGATTGCTTACGAAATGGGCCAGCTTGGTGCGAGGTTTGCACTGGGTCCCTTGGTTGCGAGTGTTTACGCGTTCGTGCTCAAGTACGAACGGACGGCACGAGGTATGGAGGTCGAATGCAGGATTCGGGGCCCACATCGCCCATCGAACGAGAGCCCGGGCTCACTTCCTGGCTGACAGAAAGCCAGCAGGGCGGTGCAACCTCGCTGCCAGCCGATTTGCCGAATCGAGAGAAGCCGCCGAGACCTCAACGCACAAGTGACCCGGTCGTTCGTTGGCTTACGCTCGCGATTGTGGCGGTGATAGTCTTCTGGCTCGTGAGCGTTCTGTCCGCAGCGTTCTTTGGATTGCTTTCGCGGCCGCCAGCGCCTCGGACTCAAGCCGAGCGCGATCTCCTCACACTGACTGAAACCGTCCAGAGCGGGAAAGCGAGCTCACAGACGTACGCTCAATACGTGGGTGTCCTTATCAATGCGGGCCAGCTCAGCAAAGCACAGCAGGCGCTTGACGGGGCGCTCAAGATAGCGAAGAGTGATCGGTCCTTCCTCCACGCTCAGCAGGCGCAGCTTGCCTTGATGCGTAGAGACTACAAAGGTGCAGTCGCGGCGGCGGACGTGGCCATGGCTGAGGCCCGCAAGGAACTGACGGCCTTCATGGACAAGAATGTTGAGAACAACCGGCGGCGCGATGCTGGTGCTGTTATGCCCACTTCTTTCGCCGATGCGGCGCTGGCCCAGGCGGGATCCGCAGTGGTGGTGGTAAAAAAACAAGAGCAGACAGATTTATTCGGA
>JBAXEO010000266.1:0-2282 GCA_037140395.1 Coriobacteriia bacterium | reverse complement strand
GCCAGCCCGGAGAAACCGCCTGACTTCCAGCGCGAGCATGGTGTCAGGGTCAAAGAAGCTGGGTTCGTCCAGCGGGTCGCCGTCGCAGTCTATCACGCGGCCCCTGGCCAGAGCCCGGAGCACTGGCTCGACGCGGTCGGTGGACAAACCCGTCGCGCGGATGACGCGAGGGAGCTCAACGGGCTCGTGTGCGTGGGCATGAAAGAACGCAATGACCTCACGCACGGCGGCGTCCGTCGCGCGGTCATCGGGAAGTAGCGCCAGCGTCGTGCGCAGGCCCAAGTGGCCCTCCTTTGCATGCAACTCATGCGTAACCGTGCCGTTGGGTGCGGAGCAGGGTATGCGCACTGTATAGTACTGGAGTTGACCCGCTTTAGTTGACACCTTGTAGTGGGAGGGTGCAGGGCACCCGCCCGGAAGGAGTCGACATGGCAGACAAGGCAACGAGATATCCGGATGAGTTCAAGCGAGAAGCCGTGAGGCTGTATCGCTCCGGGCAACATGGCGGGATGGAAAAGACCGCCAAAGCGCTCGGCGTCGGCCACACAGCGATACGTCGTTGGGTGCGTCAGGCCGACATCGATCAGGGCGACGCCGAGGGTCTGACCACCGAAGAGAAAGCGGAGTTCCTCCGTCTGAAGCGCGAGAACGCCGTGCTCAGGGAAGAGCGCGAGATCCTCAAGAAGGCAGCGGCTTTCTTCGTCCGGGAGACCGATCGAACCAGATGAGATACCGGTTCATCGATCAGGAGAGGCCACACCACGCAGTCTCCCGCCTGTGCCGTGCGCTCGGTGTGACGCGCGCGGCCTACTACGCCTGGCGCAAGCGGGGACCATCCGCTCGCCAAGTACACGATGAAGCACTCGGTGACTGGATTGAGTACTTCTTCGAGGCTTCACGTCGCATCTACGGCGCTCCGCGCATCCACGCAGACTTCACGATCGGGCTCGGTGTGCCGGTCGGAAGGAAGCGCGTGGCGCGTCTGATGAGAAAGCTCGACATCGTCGGCATCTCGAAGGGGCGCGGCAAGCGCCCGGCTCCCAAGATGCCACCGGAGTGTGCGGCGGCACCCGACCTGGTCAGGCGCCTGTTTCGCGCCGATGCGCCGAACCGGCTGTGGTCGGCCGACATCACGTACTTGCGCACGCGCGAGGGCTGGCTTTACCTGGCGCTCGTCATGGACGTGTTCTCACGCCGCATCGTCGGATGGTCGATGGCCGAGCGGCTGCACGCAGACCTCGTGGTCGACGCCGTGTGCATGGCGCTTACCAGGCGCGACCCGCCACCGGGGTTGATCCACCACTCCGACAGGGGAGCCCAGTATCGCTCGCTGCTGTTCGGCAAGACGCTGGCCGGCAGCGGGGTGGCAGCGTCCATGGGCTCGCGTGGGGATGCCTATGACAACGCGATAACCGAAAGCGTCATGTCCACGATCAAGTCCGAGCTCGTCGAGCGGGAGGTGTTCGAGAGCAAGGATCTCGCACGTCTCGCGGTCTTCGATTTCATCGAGTGCTTCTACAACTCGTACCGCCGACATTCATCGCTTGGTCAGTTGAGTCCAATGGAGTTTGAGGAGAAGATGGGTCAGGTGGCACCGGCCGCCTGATCACTTGGAAGTGTCAACAAGAGCGGGGCAAGTTCAAGTTCAGTAGGTCGGTCCGGTCTTGTCCTGCCACATCAAGCAGGCCCCGGTGACCAAGACGGCGAGCGTCCAGAGCGTCACGCTCGTGATGATGGGGTGACCGGTAGTGAACTCCTTGAACTTGCCCATGACGACGTCCCCCTTCTGTCGGTGAGGCAGCGCAGTAGAAACCGCTCCCTAGTGCGCTCCCGGCGCGAGCCCCTTCACCAACAAGTAGCCGCCAAAAGCGACACAGATGACGACGGTAATCGCTGTGGAATGCTTCTGCGCCCAAGCGCCGAGCGGCTTGAGGAGGCGGTCGGTCTGTGCGGGAGCGATCGTTGCGATGGCCGCCGGCACCAGGGCCGGCAACATCACTGCGACGTATCCGATGGCGACAGCCGCCACACGGGCGGTGTCGGGGACGCTTGCCTGCATTGCCTCTTTGATGATCGCGATGTAGAGCACCAGCGAACTTGCATCGGTTGCAATCATCAGGGCGCCGAATCCCAAGTACTCCAGAAGGCGCGGGGTGGACTTCGCTTGATGTTTGGGGGCACGAGTGGTCTCTGCGCCCGGACTCTTACGCTTGAGAATCTTGCGGATAGCGACCGCCAGCAACAGAACGCCGAGGAGCACGTCCACACGCTGAATCGCCACA
>JBAXEO010000265.1:0-2300 GCA_037140395.1 Coriobacteriia bacterium | reverse complement strand
GCACGGCATCTACGCAGCAGGCGACTCGGATTTGCCCTAAGCTCCCGTGAGCCGGGCGAGCTATCCGAACGCCGGCATCAGCTGATGAAATGCGGAAGCGCGTAGAGCACGAACACCGCCGAAGCTATCCAGAGTGCGACGTCGATAATGATCGGCCTGTCGCCGAGGAGTACATCCTCAGGACGCCCGCCTCCTTCTCGGCGAAGGACGAGGTACTGGTAGCGCAGTAGCCCGTAGATGACGAACGGCAACGTCAGCATCATGGTGTGGTTTGGGCTCCGGACCTCGAAGAACGTGTAGAGCGCGTAGGTCGTGATCGTGGCGGCCGACAGCGTGACCATGAAGCTGTCGAGCAGCTCCACAGAATACTCCGCGAGTACGGGGCGGTGACTACTCGAGCGTTCTTCGAGGAGCACAAGCTCGTGACGTCGCTTTGCGGCGGCTAAGAAGAGCGCGAGGAGACCTGTGCAGATCACAAGCCAGGGTGATACAGGTACCGAGATGACTTCTGCGCCCGCAACAGCCCTGAGCACGAATCCTGCTCCGATGACGAGCATGTCCACAATGAGGGCATGCTTGAGCCAAGTCGCGTAGAGCAGCTGTAACACAAGATAGGCACCGATGGTCAGAAGAAACGGGACTCCAAGAAGCACGGACAGCCCTAGGCCAAGTGCGAATAGTGCCGCCGCGATGCCCCAGGCGACGATTGGCTCGATGCGTCTGCTTGCGATGGGCCGATTCTTCTTCAAGGGATGCCGACGGTCACGCTCGGCGTCGAGTATGTCGTTGACGACGTAGAGCGCGGAGGCGGTCAGGCAGAATGCGACAAAACCAGCGGTGACCAGTGTGAGCGCATGCAGGTCGAAGAGCTCGCCCGAGAAGATGATGGCCGCGTAGACCGCCAGGTTCTTGCTCCACTGGCGGATGCGCACTAGTGCGAGCGTGTCACGGATGCTCATCGAATTGAGTGCTCTCATCGTCGGGAATATGTCGCCGGGGTAGCGATCCCGGTGGACCGGGCAACCGAAGCCAGTCTAGTCAACCAACCAGTAGCTTGCACTGCCTGCAAATACCGAGGCTCAGTTCGGACTTTGGCCTTGAAGCTTGGTTGTAGTAAATTCGTGCGGGCGAATTCACGCTTAATACCACCACGATACACGGGAAGAAGCGCGGTGCAATGAGATACTTGGTAACTGGCGGCTCGGGCTTCCTAGGTGTCAACCTGACTCGATACCTTCTCGAGCGTGGTCATGAGGTGCGCATTCTCGACCTGGTTGAGTTCGACTACCCTGACTGCAAAGACCGCGTCGACGACATCGTCGGTGACATTCGCGATGCTGCGACGGCACGCCGTGCGACGGCGGGATGCGACATCGTAATTCACTGTGCGGCAGCGTTGCCCCTCTACTCGCCCGAGGACATTCGCACCACTGACATCGACGGCACGCGCCGAATGCTCGAAGCAGCCGAGGCCGCCGGGGTGTCGCGGTTTGTGATGATCTCGTCGACCGCTGTCTACGGCATTCCTGACCACCACCCGCTCTACGAAACCGACCCGATGGTTGGAGTCGGTCCGTACGGAGAGGCAAAGATCGCGGCCGAAGCTGTTTGCCTCGAGTATCGTGAGCGCGGCATCTGCGTTCCGATCATCAGGCCCAAGAGCTTCGTCGGACCAGAGCGCCTCGGCGTCTTTGCGCTCTTCTACGACTGGGCGCGAACCGGACACGGTTTCCCAATGATTGGAAGCGGCAAGAACCGCTATCAGCTGTTGGACGTGGGCGACCTCTGCGACGCGATTCAGCTGTGTTGCACGCTCGATTCCGATCTCGTTAACGACACGTTCAACATTGGCGCCGAGCAGTTCACAACCATGAAAGAGGACTATCAGGTCGTTCTCGACTCCGCCGGCTTTGGCAAGAAGGTCAGCGGATTCCCGGCCGCGCCCATGATCTGGACCCTTCGTCTGCTCGAGGCGCTTCATCTGTCGCCGCTCTACAAGTGGGTCTATGAGACTGCGTCGAAGGATTCTTTCGTCTCAATCGACAAGGCAAAAGCGGTGCTCGGATACGCGCCCAAGTACTCCAACAAGGACGCGCTCCTTCGCAACTACGTTTGGTACTGCAGCCACCTCGACGAGTTTGCGGGCGCCGAGGGAGTCTCACATCGCGTTCCGTGGAAGCAGGGGATACTCGGCGCCGCAAAATGGTTCTTCTGAAAGGCTAATCGTTGCGGCGATGCCTGCCGCTCACGCCGTCGCTCGCAGGAAACGCAGGTAGTTCATGGAAACTAGCCCACGACAA
>JBAXEO010000264.1:0-2336 GCA_037140395.1 Coriobacteriia bacterium | reverse complement strand
GCCGTCAACAGCCGTGCCGTCGCGATGATGATGGCCGAGTTTGCACGGCGCTGCACCGGACGTGATGGCACGTGGGGCCGCATCATCAACATCTCCACAGACGGGTCCTACTGCCATCCGTCGAACGTCTCGTACGGTGCGAGCAAGCATGCGGCTGAGAGCTTCACCCGCTCCGCTGCTGCTGAACTCGGTCCCTACGGAATCACCGTGAATGCGATTTCGCCCGGTGCGGTCCAGACCGGCTGGATGACTCCCGAGTTCGAACGCGACATCGCTGCCGCCTACCCGCTTCGCCGAATCGGACAGCCAGAGGACATTGCAGATGCGACAGTCTTTCTGGCCTCGGAGCAGGCGGGATGGATCACCGGACAGATTCTGAACGTCGGTGGCGGGAATCGAATGTGAGCAGGCAGACGTTCGTGGCCCGGAGTTGGCGCTCGGGCGCGTAAGCAAGAGCATCAAGCTGACGCGCAGAAGGTAGAGTGGAACTGCAAGGCATGTGGCGCAGCTTATGCGGCCGTCGAAGTAGGCTCGGCTCTGCTGCTTGACCGAGAGCACGCACTCGCCCGGCTTCGGTAGCGCGTCGTCGTGCCTTCAGGTTCGAATGTCGTGACTTCGCTCTCGGCCAATGGGCGCTTCGTGCGACACCTGGTCGGGCATTCTCAGCGCGAGAGACTATAAGCACCATCTTCGGCGAAACAGACGCTTCTGTGGGAGAAGGACCGCCCATTCCCTCAGCAGCCGAGGAAGCAGCCCTTCCGACGCCCTCTCGACTCACTCCCTGACCAATATGCCGGAGTGAGGGCGGGACCCAGCGGGTACAGACCGGGGTGAGAGCTTGGGGCACTCGGAAAGCCCCCCCCCCGTGACTCTGGGGTAGAGATGCCGCTCAGGTGTCTGCCAAGCCCGGCGAGCGGGGGAAGCGAGTGAGAACCGAGCAGTTCATCTCAGACAACACCGTGGACCATCTTGCGGTCACCGCAGTGAGTGGGGACGCGTGATGGCTGACGCAGAACAACCGCGCAAAGGGAATGCTGTACCGCGTTCCGCCGATGAGCTGCGCCGCCATGCCGAGGAACTCGTCGACAGGCTTGCCGACGCACAGGCCGATTCGGCCTCGACCGACGACACCGCGGTTACCCTCCACGAGCTGCGCGTGCACCAGATCGAGCTGGAGATGCAGAACGATGAGCTGCGCCGCACTCAGCTGGAGTTGGACGCGCAGCGGGCGCAGTACTTCGACCTCTTCGACCTGGCACCGGTTGGTTCCCTCATCCTCAGTGCGAAGAGTATCGTCGAGAATGCCAACCTGACCGCCGCACGCCTCTTGGGAGTGGACCGGCGCCTTCTCGTCGGGCAGCCCTTCAGCGCGTTCATCTCCGCCGAGGACCAAGATGCCTACTACCTCCTTCTGCAGGAGATGAAGAGGAATCCGGAACCCCGGAGCTCCGAGTTGCGGATGCGACGTCTCAGCGGAAGACCGGATATCGAGGATGGCGACTTCTGGGCACTGCTCAAAGTGGAACCGGTGGATTCCGGATTGGAGGAAACAGGAGGCATCAGGATCGCCTTCGCCGACATCACCGAGCGCAAGCAGTCCGAGAAAGCGCTGCGCGACAGCGAAGCGAAGTTCAGAAGACTGTTCGAGTCCATCGAACAGGGCATGGCACTTCACGAGATCATCACCGACGACGACGGCAAACCGGTCGACTATGTCTATCTGGACCTCAACGACAGCTACACGAAGCTTCTTGGCGTAACGCGTGAAGCACTAGGCAAGCGGATAACCGAGGTCATGCCGAAGGTTGAGGAGTACTGGATTCGCAATTTCGGAGAGGTGGCTCAGACAGGCGCTCCGAGCTACTACGAGGACTATCTGGAAACGACGGGTCGCTACTACGCCACGTACGCATACTCGCCCAAGAAGAACCAGTTCGCCGTGCTTGTTACGGACATCACGGATCGCAAGATCGTGGCGAAGGCACTGCAGGAGAGCGATGCCCGATACAGCTCGATGATAGCCAATATCTCCGACGTGATCGGCATCATGGGTGCCGACGGCATCATGAAGTACAAGAGCCCCAACATCGAGAAATGGTTCGGCTGGAAGCCGCAGGACCTGGTGGGAACGGATGGTTGGCAAACAGTCCATCCGGACGACGTGGAGCGTCTTCAGGCGGGATTCGCCGCTCTTCTCGAAAGGGATGGGGCGGCAGCAACCGTGGAATACAAGTACCTGTGCAAGGACGGAAGCTGCAAGCCCGTTGAACTCACCGCCACCAACCTCGTGAACGATCCGAGCATCAACGGTGTCCTGCTGAACTACCGCGACATCA
>JBAXEO010000263.1:0-2352 GCA_037140395.1 Coriobacteriia bacterium | reverse complement strand
GGGTCTTCTTCAGCGCGGGAATCTCAAGGGTCCCAAACTTCTCGCCTGTTGTGGGGGTAGGCGCGACACGTTCGCGCGATTGAGCCATTACAGCATCAATCCATGCGGCCTCGCTCGCGATCACAGACGTTGTCGCGGTCAATTCGCTGGTCTCGGACGACCGGGCGGCAAGGGAAGGCAGCGGCTGGATGACAACAGGAGGCACGGTCTGGTCCCGGATTGCCATCAACGACCAGACCGTCAGTCCGGCCCCAACCAGTATGAGAACGATGAACGGCAGCTCAGGCGAAAACAGCTTGCGCAGCCGAGCAGACCACGGCACGGAGCCTCGCGGATCCGGCTGACTGCTATGCATGTCTCCTTCTTGAAACGACCGCAACGCCTGCGGTTCCCGCGAGCGTCAGAGCAAGACCGAGGACAAGCATGCCGTACCAGGGAGAGCCAGTGTGGGGAATGTGGCCGCCGTCGACCGTGGACGTTGTCGTTGGGCTGTAGGTGACCGTCGCGAATGTGCTCGTTGAGATGGTAGACGGGGTGTTTTCGTACATCTGCCCGGCCGTGGCAGTGGCCACATTGGTCGTCGTTGCCGTGATCGTCGTCGTCCTGGAATAGACCCACGCCTCGGTTGATGATGTGAGCACGCTGGCAGTTCCCGTATCACCGCTGGAGGGGCCAGGCACAACGCCGAACCTGTCAGTGAGCACCACACTCGTGACCTCAGTTGAGGGTCCGCCGTATGTCAGAACATACGTGTACGTCACCGGGCCAGCGACACTGATTGTCGTCGGGGAGACCGAAATCGTGAGATGGAGTCCGGGTGCCGCTATGGCGAGAGCCGGCGCAGCAAGAATTGCGACAACAAGCGAAACAATCAGCAACGATGAAAACTGCGCTCGCCTGAACATGTTGATGCTCCTCCGCACTTAGGGGTCCGTCTTCTTTCGACGAACCCTCCTTTGGATAGATTAGCAGACAGCGTAAACGCCACCAAATACATCGCACCTTGTACCTACCCAGGAGGCATTGCCGCTAGTCGGCGGCGCTGCTATCATCGGATTTGATAGGCGCCTTCCGGAAGGCCCCACACCACTACAACGCAGCAGCCCCCGGAGGAATCACTTACGATGCATCGCTCTCGCGCATACTTTGCCGCGATTCTAGCCTTCACCATGGTGTTGTGTGTCGCCGTACCGGCGCATGCCCTGACCTCGGCTGACGTAACTGCCCACGCAAACGCGGCGAACGTCGCGCGACAGAAGGCCGCAGAGGCCGCTGCTCTCGCGGCGAGACTCAAGGTCGAGACCGACAAGCTCGACGGCCAAGTCTCCGTACTGGAAGCCGAGGCCGCCGCGCTCGATCCTGAGATCGCCAAGGCCTCCTCGCGTACCGATCGACTTCGTGCAGAGCTCGAGAGCCTGCGGGCCCAGATTGCGATCAAGTCGGCCAATATCGAGGAGGCGAGCGCTCAGTATGGTCTTGAGCAGCAGCTTCTCGCAGATCGTGTCCAGGCGACGTACCGACAAGGCCAGTGGTACTACTTCGACATGCTGCTGGGCGCAAGTGACGTCGGTGACCTCATCACTAGGACCGATCTGGTCAGTCGCGTCATCCACTACAACAACGATGTGGCAGCCCAGATCTCGTCGACTAAGTCCGACCTAGAGCGATCCAAGGCCGAGCTCGACCGAACGATGGAAAGCATCAACCTCAAGAAGCAGGAAGCAGCGGCCGCTGAGGGGCACCTGAAGCAGGTTCAAGATTCACGGCAGTCAAAGGTCGATGCCCAGCAGTCGATCCTGGACCAGAAGTCCGACCTGATGGCGGTCAGCAAGAAGAACGCGTCACGACTTCTTGCAATCGCCAAAGCCGAGGAGGCTGAGTCTGCGCGAATCGCGTCGATGCTCTCCTCACACAAGGGATCCGGCAGCTACAACGGCGTTATGACATGGCCGGTTCCGGGCTTCTACAACGTCACTTCATCGTACGGGTGGCGCATCCACCCCATCTTCAAAACCAAGAAGATGCACACGGGAATCGATCTGGGCAAGAACGGCAGCACTCCGATCAATGGCCAAGCGATCGTCGCTGCCGGCGCCGGACAGGTCATCTGGGCCGGCGCGCGAAGCGGCTACGGCAATGTGGTCATGATCGACCACGGCAACGGCGTCGTTTCGCTCTATGCGCACCAGCAGTCCGGTGGAATCAAGGTCTCCAACGGATCGACCGTCAAGAAGGGTCAGCGCATCGGGACGGTCGGCAGCACCGGCTACTCGACCGGGCCGCACCTGCACTTCGAGGTGCGCGTCAACGGCAACCCGGTAGACCCGATGCGCTACCTGAAGTAGAGGCCCC
>JBAXEO010000262.1:0-2411 GCA_037140395.1 Coriobacteriia bacterium | reverse complement strand
GTCGGGCTTCTGCTGCGCTACCAGACGTTCGCGGGCAACGACGAGTTCGAGTCGCTTACGAGCAAAGAAGCGGCGTACTACTTCAACAACGTCATCATGCTCGTCGCCGGTGTACTGGTGGCCTATCTCACGATCACCTCGGCGTTGCCCGCCTGGTTGCCGTTTGGTGGCAAGTCGATTCCGGCGACCACTTTCGATTCCGTGGCTCGCCCAGTCGGAATCCTCTACCTGCTCATACTCGCTGTGTGCCCGCTACTTTCCTGGCGTGGCACCGATGCCGCCACCTTTTGGAAACGCGTCAAGTGGCCGCTGGTGGGTACGGTTGTCCTCTCGGGACTCCTGCTCCTCGACTACTCGGCAACTCTGCGACCCATCTACACCAAGATGGTATCGCTTGCGTCGAGCGGCAACGAGGCCGGAATCAAGATCGCGAGCGCCGGACCGGCTTGGTACTACAACGGACTCGCCATCTTTGGCCTGGTGGTCGCGTCACTCTTGATCTCGACGCAGATCTCGCTCTTCATCGACGGAGCCCGCAAGCGGGCGGCGGCCAAGGGCGAGAACTTCTTCTCGGCACTCGGCGCGATTTTCGCCAACGCGCGGACGCAGTCGGGTGGCTACCTGACGCATATCGGGATGGGCATCATCCTGATTGGGCTCATCGGCTCGGCGATGTTCGTCCTCGACCAGACCTACACGGTCCCCGCCAAGGCCGGATCGAGTTTCCAAGTCGACCAGTACACGTTCACCTACAAGGGTGATAAGCAGGCGACACTTGCTAACGGCAACAACAAGACCAACGTCATCCTTGCTGTTTCGCGCGGTGGCAAAGAGGTCGGAACCATCGAGCCAGGCATGACCGAGTTCACGGCTCAGGCACAGACGCGTCTGGACGCCAAGGTGCTCTCCGAGCCCCTGCGCGACATCTTCGTGGTGTTCCAGGGCGTGGATGGGGCCAACGCGACCATCAACGTCAAGATCAACCCGCTCATCTGGTTCTCGTGGGGCGGGTTCATCCTGATGCTTCTCGGCACGACTCTGGCCATGTGGCCGAAGAAGGGCGCTCGACTAGTCGCGGCCCCGACTCGCGCCTCGGAGAAGTTCACACCCAAGAGCGCATCAAAGCGGCCCAAGCCGGCGACTCGCTAGCACATGGCGCAGCCACCTACGACACAACTCGCATTGGAGGTCCGGGACCTGTCCCGGACCTTTGGTGTGCGCAAAGCACTCGACAAAGTGAACTTCGAACTGCCGCAAGGTGCCTTCCTGTCGATCTTCGGCCCCAACGGTGCAGGCAAGACCACGATGCTCAAGGTCCTATCGACGCTCACCGGGGCCTCCAAGGGCTCGGCAAAGGTGGTCGGTCTGGATGTGGTTCAGGACGCCGTGGAGCTCCGCAACAGAATTGGCTTCATCAGCCATAATCCGCTGCTCTACCCCGACCTCACAGCCCAAGAGAACCTCGAGTTCTTCGCCGATCTCTACTGCATCGACGAGGCGCCGGACCGGATCCACGAGCTGCTCACGGCAGTCGAGCTTGACCACCGCCGCCTCGATGCAGTCAGGACATTCTCTCGCGGTATGATCCAGCGGCTCTCCATCGCGCGCTCGCTCCTGCACAAGCCCGACGTCATCTTTCTCGATGAGCCGTACTCCGGCCTCGACCCACACGCGATGGACATCCTAGATTCGCTCATCGCTCAAGTGCGCGACCAGCACACCTTCGTGATGATCAGCCACGACCTGACCAAGGGCCTCGAGCTTTGCAGCCACGCGCTCATCCTCGCCAAAGGCAAAGTCGTCCTCTTTGCCGAGAAGGAAGCAATCGACCCTGACGTGTTCTCGGCGACCTACCGACAGACGGTCGGAATGGGGGTGTCTTAGCCCATGGCAAAGATTTCCTCGTCCCGTCAGTTCAAGGCGATTCTGCGCAAAGACATCGTCATGGAGATGCGCACCGGCGAGATGCTTACCTCGATGGGCCTCTACGCCGTACTTGTCCTCATCGTCTACGGTGTTGCGCTGTCGCAGGCAGGATCGTCCTTCGATGTGCAGCGCATCGCGGCCGGGCTGCTGTGGCTTGCGATCCTGTTCACGTCCATGCTTGGCCTGAACCGCTCTCTCGTGCACGAGAAGGACCAGGGATGCCTCGACGCTCTGCTCTTGTCCCCGGTCGATCGACCGATCATCTTCTTCGCCAAAGCCACCGGTAACCTCATCTTTCTGTCGATTGTCGAGGTGCTGATTCTTCCGCTGTTTTACTTCCTCTTCCTCTCCGGCAAGCCCATGGGCGGCCCGTTCTGGTTGATTGCGCTGCCGCTCATCGTTGGATCGGTCGGCATCGCTGGTGTCGGAACGCTGTTGGCAACCATGTCGGTCAACACGACCGGCAAGGACTTCATCCTGGCGGT
>JBAXEO010000261.1:0-2434 GCA_037140395.1 Coriobacteriia bacterium | reverse complement strand
CTAACCATACCGTGGGGACGTCCGGGTGTTCGTCGGACTACAACTTCTTCTACAACGCGCCAACGAGCGACAATCCAGGCGCTCACTCCATACAGGGCGTAGACCCGCTGTTCGTGGATGCGGCCAACCGCGACTACCGGCTCACGAGTGATTCGCAGGCTCGGGATGCGGGCCTGGCTACGGTTGCGCCTGGGACCGATCTTCTGGGGGTGGCACGACCGCAAGGATCTGGTGTCGACATGGGCGCGTACGAGTTCCAGACGGACCTCTACGTTTCGATTGAGGGAAGCAACACTGCCGGCGACGGCTCCGAAGCCGCGCCGTATCGGACGGTGCCCTACGCAATCGACAAGTCCGGTCTCGGCGGAACTGTGTTCGTGGGGCCCGGCAACTTCACGTCGGCCACCGACGGCGAGATCGTGATGAAGGACGGCGTCTCGCTCGTCGGCGAAGGCTCGGACGAGACGACGCTGACGGGTAGCGCCACCGCCGTCATCAGGGCAATCGACATCAGTGAGGACACGACGATCTCCGGCTTTGCGATCACGGGTGGCGTCGGCGTCCAGTTCAGCACCCCGGGCAACGTCTGGCGCGATGGCGGCGGGGTCTACTGCTCGTCCTCGTCCGCGCTTTCCATCGCGGACTGCGTCGTCACGGGCAACGACGCTGTAATCGGCGGCGGCATCTACTGCGACAAGTCATCGCCGACCATCACTAGCTGCTCCATCACGGGGAACTGGGGCCGCATTGGCTCCGGGGTCTACTGTGGCGGCTTATCACCGACCATCACCAATTGCGTTGTCGCGGGCAACGACGGCAGTGGGGAGGGTGGTGCCATCGCCTGCGGCGCATCCTCGCCGACCATCACCAACTGCACCGTCGCCGACAACACCGCCTGGAACAACGCTTTCAGCCTCGCGGGCGGCATTTCCTCCGGAGACGGATCCTCACCGACCATCACGAACTGCGTCGTGTGGGGCAACGACGGCAGCAACCTGGTTGGCTGCACAGCTACATACTCAGACATCGGGACTGCGTCCGTAGAGCCCGGCTTTCACAACATCTCTGCTGACCCGAGTTTCGTCTCTACCCGCACCGGCGACTACCGGCTGAAATGGGGCTCAAAGTGCATCGACGCGGGGACCAATACAGCCGCGAGCGTGCCCGCGTCCGCCAAGGACAAGGACGGCGTCGCGCGTCCGCAGGGCGGCTCCTGGGATATGGGCGCCTACGAGTTTGTCTTCCCGACGCCGGTGCGCCTGCACTACGCGGCTGGCGCTGGCGGCTCGATCGTCGGATCGGCCACGCAGGTGGTCGACTACGGCGCGAGCGGCTCCTCGGTCACCGCGTCACCGTCTGCCAACTATCGCTTCGTCAAATGGTCCGATGAATCCACGCAAAACCCGCGCACCGACACCAACGTGACCGCCGACGTCAACGTGATTGCCACCTTCACCCCCGCTGCTCCCAACCTGACGACGGTGTGGAGATTCCGCAGCGCCACCATGGTCGGCAGCTATCTGTGGACGCCGGATCCCACCGAGGCGGCCTCTATCAAGGCCAACCTGCCCACTACGTGGATCTATGAGGGCGCCGCTTTCACCATCAACCGGGACAACCCTCTTAACAGCAATCAGATGTATCGCTTCCGCAACAAGCTGGATTGGACGTACTTCTACACCGCCGATCTCGCCGAGAAGGCCAACCTTGAGAACAACCTGAGCGCAACTTGGGAGCTTGAGGGACCGGCGTGGAAGGTTTCACTGACTGAGACACCCATGCCGGTGTGGCGCTTCCGTTGCCTGAAGAACTCCACGCACTTCTGGACGAGCGATCCTAACGAGAAGTTGACCATCGAGAACACTCTGAAGGGTACCTACCAGCTCGAGGGAGTTGCCTACTATCTGGGTCAGTAGACGCAGACTCCAACTGCGTCGCACCAGAGCGGCGCAGTGCACCACCGAACCAGAGGGGGCGGGCCGAAGGGGGCACGAACATGTGCACCGCCCCCACGGCACTCTCGGCACTCCACGGGGAGTTCGAGGCGGGCGAAAATGGCCGCTAGGGAGTGTGGTAGCTCCCGCCCCACCAGTCGTAGGTGCCGGAAGCGGTGTTGTATTTGCCCCCGCTGATGCTGGATTGTGGGCCGGAAGCAATGCCATTGAAGCCACCGCTGACGCTGGAATCGCCCCCGGAAGCAATGCCATTGAAGCCACCGCTGATGCTGGATTGTGGGCCGGAAGCGGTGTTGGCGACGCCGCCGCTGACGCTGCCGTAGGTGCCGGAAGCGGTGTTGCCGTAACCGCCGCTCACGCTGGATTGTGGGCCGGAAGCGATGTTGTTGTAGCCCCCGCTGATGCTGGCATACGGTGCCGAGATAGTATTCAATCCTCCCGCGACAATGCCGCTGTAGCTCGTGAACTTGTGGCCCCAG
>JBAXEO010000260.1:0-2493 GCA_037140395.1 Coriobacteriia bacterium | reverse complement strand
ACGAGGCCTGCGTCCATGACGGCCGTGGAGTCCAGCGCGTTGCGACCGTCGAACACGATTGCCGGCTCCGCCATCGCCGAGCGGGCTCTCGTCCAGTCCAGCTCGATGAGCTCGGGCCAGTCGGTCACAAGTATCATCGCCGAGGCACCCTGCAGCGCCTCCCAGACGCTCTCGCAACGCACGGCGCCGCCCAAGTCGATTGCACCCGCGACAGGGTCGAAGGCGGTGACTTCGGCGCCCTCCTCGAGGAGAAGCGGGATGATGTCGAGGGCGGGGGATTCGCGGACATCGTCGGTCATCGGCTTGAACGAGAGGCCGAGGACGGCGACCTTGCGACGCCACAGGTCGGGAATCGCTCGGGTGAGTTGAATGAGCGGTAGGAGCCGCTGGCGGTTGTTGACGTCGATTACGGCTTTGAGCAGGTCGAATTGGTAGCCGTGCATGGTCGAGATAAAGTCGAGTGCTCGAGTGTCCTTGGGAAAGCATGAGCCGCCGTAGCCGATACCCGCGTTGAGGAATGCCGGCCCGATGCGAGCGTCCAGTCCAATGCCGTTGGCGACCGAATCGACATCGGCACCGATAGCATCGCACAGGTTGGCGATCTCGTTGATGAAGCTGATCTTGGTCGACAGAAACGCGTTGCTTGCGTACTTGATGGTTTCGGCACTGGCCACGTCTGTTACGACGATAGGCGCGTCGAGACTGGCGTAGAGTTCAGCGACTTTGTCGATGGCTCGCGCGTCATCTCCGCCGATCACTACGCGATCTGTGTGGTACCAGTCCTCGATGGCGTGGCCCTCACGCAGGAACTCGGGGTTGGACACATAGCCGATTTCGACGGCGGCGTCCGCTAGATGGCGGTCGCGAAGCGTCGAACCGGTCCCGGGCGGAACCGTCGACTTCATCACCAGTGTGAGGGGAGCGGTGGCGTGCTCGGCGATAGTGTCGGCGACCGAGCGGACATAAGAGAGATCCGCTCCACCGTTTTCGCCCATGGGCGTTCCGACCGCCACAAAGACGACCTCGCCAATCAGTCCGCTCCAGCCAGCCTCGGGAGTCGCGAACGTCAGTCGGCCAGAATCAATGCCACTTCGCAGCAGCGCCTCGAGGCCGGGCTCGTAGATCGTGGGTACACCTGATGCCAGGTGCGCGATTTTGTCGGCGTCGAGGTCGACGCAGGTGACTTGGTGCCCGACATCGGCGAGACACACGCCTTGGATGAGCCCCACGTAACCCGTTCCGACGACAGTTACTTTTGCCATGTGTTCGCTTTCCCAATAGACGATTCCTGCAGGTCATGGCCACATAACGATGCCTGCGACAGGGTATCACAGCTGCCTTTGCCTCTGCTCACACCGCCGCCCGCCGGACACCGTCGCAAGCCGCCGCAATCAGCTTTGGGCATAATCGCTCAGTGAACGCATTAGCGCGCCGTTCAGCCCCCAAGGAGGCCGCACTCATGCCCGACGAGTTCACTCTAGAGGCCCCACCGTCGCTTGCCGCGCTTGGCCCCGTCGAGGTGGCGATCATTCTCGGGTCGGGACTGTCGGACCTTGCCGACAGCATCGAACGTCCGACCGTGGTCTCTTTCGCCGATATCCCCGGCTTCCCGCGTGCCGAGCGAAACGTCGTCGGGCACCGTGGACAGCTGGTCGTGGGCCGCCTCGGAGGCAAGCGCGTTGTCGCGTTTCAGGGCAGGATCCACTGTTATCAGGGGTTCTCGGCGCGCGAAGTCGCGTTTCCGGTCCGCCTCGCGCGGGCGATGGGTGCCGAGACGCTCGTCGTTACCAACGCCGCCGGCGGCGTCGCACCTGCGCTTGCGGTCGGCGACCTCGTGCTGATCAGTGACCATATCAACCTGATGGGGGACAACCCGCTCGTCGGTTGGCCAGGACCGCGGGGCGGTAACCCGTTTACGGCCCTGCGTGACGCCTACGACCCGGACCTGCGAGCAATCGCGCTCGGAGCGGCACGCGAGTCAGGCGTCGCACTCGTGCCCGAGGGTGTGTACGCGGGCCTCGTCGGCCCGAGTTATGAGACGACAGCCGAGGTGGCCATGCTGCGCACGCTCGGCGCAGACGTCGTGGGCATGTCGACCGTGCCCGAAGTCATTGCTGCACGCGCTTTGGGGATGCGCGTTCTCGGCCTCTCCCTTGTCGCCAACGCCGCCGCCGGAGTGGGGCTCTCCCACGCAGAAGTCCTGGAGACGGGCCGACTCGCGGCCGAGCGCATGCGTACCCTCGCACTTGCTATACTTCTGCGGTTGCCCTAACGGCCCACGGGGGAGTCCCCCGATCGGGTCAATAGTTGAGATGAAGGAGTCACCATGGATTACGACTACAAAGACGCATCCCTCGCCGACGCCGGCAAAGCGCGCATCGAGTGGGCCGACGCCGACATGCCCGTTCTCGCAAGCATCCGAGACCGCTTCGCTGCCGAGAAACCACTGGCGGGCGTCCGCATCAGCGCGTGTCTGCACGTTACCACCGAGAC
>JBAXEO010000259.1:0-2494 GCA_037140395.1 Coriobacteriia bacterium | reverse complement strand
TCTCCTTGGCGAGGTAGTGGTCGATGCGGTAGATCTGCTCCTCGCGAAACAGGCTGCCGAGCAGCGTGTCGAGCTCGCGCGCGGTCTGGAGGTCGTCACCGAAGGGCTTTTCCACGAGCACGCGAGTCCAACCGGTGGCGTCCGAGCATTCGATGGTGAGGCCGCTTGCCGCGAGCTGGCGAAAGATCAGCTCGTAGCTGGTGGGCGGAACTGCCAGGTAGAACACCTTGTTGGAGCACACGCCCCACTCTTCTTGGATCGCAGCGAGCGCATGCGCCATGTCGTGGTAGGCACCTGAGTCGCTAAACTCCCCGCGCTGGTAGCGAAAGAGCGCTAGGAACCGCTCGACGTCCGACGGGTCGGCCGAGGTGGCGCGCTCGGCAAGAATCCCGCGCACATGCGCCTGCAGCTCGGCATCTCCCCACTCGTGGCGTCCAAAACCCACGACGACGAACCGCTCGGGAAGCAGTCCCTTCCCCATCAGGTGGAACAGCGACGGCACCACCTTGCGCGCCATCAGGTCGCCGGTGGGGCCGAACACCACCAGAATGGTTGGCGCGATTTGGCTGGCTTGATGCTCAGACATCCAGGCTCCTCACAGAGACGAGTGCGGTACGCTACAAGAGGATTCCCATTACACCACCGCCGAGGAGCACCCACGTGAAGATCATCGACATTCACACGCATGCGTGGCCTGACGCTGTGGCCCCCAACGCCATCGCATCGATGGAGCGCATGGGCACGCTGATGGCGTTCTACGATGGCACCGTCGCTGGGCTTCTCGGCCGCATGGAGCGCAGCGGCGTGGCCGTCTCGGTGGTCCAGCCGGTCGCCACGAAGGCCGCTCAGGTGCCCAGCATCAACGACTGGGCGGCCGCGATTGCAGACAGCGGGATCATCGCGTTCGGCGCCATGCACCCCGAAGTCGAGAACCCCGCAGCCGAGATCGCGCGAATGGCGTCGCTCGGCCTGCGCGGCATGAAACTGCATCCGGAGCACCAGGCATTCGCGCCCGACGAATCGAGGATGGCACCCATCTATGAGGCCGCAGTCGCCCACAACACGACCGTCTTCTTCCACGCCGGTGCCGACGAGCTCCACGAAACCGTTCGTGGCACGCCCGAGTCATTTGCCACGGTGCTCGACGCCTTCCCGAGGATGAGAGTGGTGCTCGCTCACCTTGGCGGATACCGGGTGTGGAACCACGTAGCCGAGGTGCTCGTGGGGCGTGACGTCTACCTCGACACCGCGTACACGCTCGGCCATCTACCCGACGCTGACTTCGTCGAGATCGTGCATGCCCATGGCGCCGAGAAGGTGCTGTTTGGCAGCGATGGCCCCTGGACCGACCCCGCCGCTGAGATCGCCTGGCTGCGCTCACTGCCCCTCGCCGAGGGGGTCATAGAGGCGGTTCTCGGCGGGAACGCGGAGCGGCTCCTCGCCGAGTAGCACGCGGCGGCCGTTCAGAAATCTCAAGATTCACGCGGTTGGGCACGGCACTCGCTTACGGTGGAGCGCTGGCGCCCGGCGCCGAGATCGTCGGTTCAGCTTGCAAGTTGTGATTTCGACCGTGTTTGATCTCGCGTCTGCCAACGGAGACCACCTTGCCCGAATCGGTTATCAGCAGCGACCAGCTCGCCAGACTTTGTGCTGTCGCGCTCGACCTACTCGAACGAACGATCCTCGTCTCCGACCACAAGACAGTTCTCTACGCCAACCCGGCGACTGCGAGACTCCTGCGTGCCAATTCGGCCTCGGAGCTCATTGGACTTCCGGCTGAACAACTCTCGCACCCGGACAGCCGCTCGGCAGCTCATTTGCGACGCACAATCGCTGAGGAACTCGGTCAGGGCCTGTCCGAGCTGCCGACCAAGATAGTTGCGCGCGACGGTACGATCTACTCCGGCATCACAGATATGTGTCCGATATCGTTTCAAGAACAGGTTGCCTTCGTCTACACCGGCAGGATTCCGTCTGATCGAAAGAGCCCGAATGGCCACTCGCGCGCTGCTGCAGACAGAGCAAATCGTAAGAGCATGTTCGAGGCAATCGTTGAAGTGGTTCCCGACATCATCATGATCCACGACAAAGAGCTGATTCTGTTTGCGAACGCAGCCTGCCGAGGGTTTCTGGCGGCACAATCACCAGCCGACATCGAGGGTCGGCCCGTCGACATCGTCGTCCACGCTGATTCTTTCGCAGCGGGACGCGAGAGGCGGCAGCTCCTTCTCGAAGGCGGCAGCCCCATCAAGGGCATCCCGCTCAAGATCGTCTCTCTCGACAATCAGACCAAACACGTGACCGTCGATGCCTACCCGCTCGCAGTCGATGGGCGCTTCCAGGCTGCCGCGATTATCGCACCAGCGGGGGCGGTATAGCCGGAAGGCGCGCACCTTCGTCGCCTCGTTCGAGCACTACTATCTCGCGACTACCCCTCGGCGGTAATGCGCTCGGCGCCACCCATGTAGGGACGCAGCACCTCGGGGATTTCGAT
>JBAXEO010000258.1:0-2508 GCA_037140395.1 Coriobacteriia bacterium | reverse complement strand
CGGATACTGCGGCTGATTCGTAAATGGCTCGCGGCGGGCGTGATCGAAGACGGGCGCCGGGTGGCAGCTGAGAAGGGCACCCCGCAAGGGGCGGTCATCTCGCCGCTGCTGGCGAACATCTACCTCCACTATGCGCTCGATCTCTGGGCACATCGGTGGCGGCACCGACACGCGACAGGGCAGGTCATCATCGTGCGCTATGCGGACGATGTTGTGTTCGGATTCGAACGTCGAGCCGATGCGGAAGCGTTCCTGGTGGTACTGCGGACGCGGCTGCTGGAGTTTGGCCTGACGCTGCATCCGGACAAGACGAGGCTGATCGAGTTTGGTCGGCATGCGGCACGCGACCGCCAGCAACGGGGCGACGGAAAGCCGGAAGCCTTCGACTTTCTGGGCTTCACGCACTGTTGCAGCCGGACGCGCCAAGGGTGGTTCTTCATCCTACGCATGACGGTCAAGAAACGGATGCGCGCGACGCTGCAAGCAATCCGGGCGAAACTGAGGACCATGATGCACCACCCGATAACCCGAGTCGGAAAGTGGCTCGGGAGCGTGGTGCGGGGCTACCTCAACTACTTCGCCGTGCCGGGAAACATCTACCGGCTGACAAGTTTCCGCAAGGAGATTTGCCGGACGTGGCGACAGGTGCTCCGTCGCCGCAGCCAGCGTCATCGTCTGTCCTGGAAACGCTTCCAGCAACTGGAGAGGCGTTACATCCCGCCGTACCGCACCCTTCATCCATACCCGGAAACACGGTTTCGCGTTACCCACCCAAGGCAGGAGCCTTGTGCGGTAATGCCGCTCGCAGGGATCTGTGCGGGGGGCAGGGGGTGACTCCTGTCCCTACCGCGACTCGTCTCGATAGGATCTATGATCTGGGGGCGATGATGGGAGAACGAGTTGGCTCGATACGGACAGGTTTTCAAAGACAGAGTGGCCGCACGGTTGCTGCCGCCGGAGAGTGCGCCGGTGGAAGTCGTTGCGGGCGAGGTTGGCGTGGGGGCGAATACGCTGGAGCGGTGGCGGGCGGAGGCCCTGTCCAGGCCCGCTCGCGAGCGGGCCTGGACAGCGGCGGGTCGATTCGACGCGGTGGTGACGGTGGCCGCCATGGATGAGGCCGGCAAGAGCGTCTGGTGCCGCGAGCATGGGGTGTTCCCCCTGGATCTGGCGCAGTGGCGGCAGAGTGCCACGCAGGCGCTGGCCGAACCGGCGGAGGCGCGGGCCAGTCCGCAGCAGACCGCGCGAGACCGCCGCCGGATCAAGGAACTGGAGCGCGAACTGCATCGCAAGGATCGGGCGCTGGCGGAGACCGCGGCGCTGCTGGTGCTGTCAAAAAAAGTAGGGGCGATCTTCAAACTGGGAGAGGACGAATGATCGGCCTCGAAGATCGCCAAGCCCTTGCCCAAAGCATCAACATCGCTCACGCGACCGGCGCGCGACTTCACCTCGCTTGCGCGACCGCTGGCATCGACCTGCGTACGCTGCAGCGGTGGCAGGCCACGGAGGGGCTCGTAGCGGGCGATGGCCGGCCTGAGGCCACGCGGCCGGTACCTGCCCACGCCCTGAGCCCGGCCGAGCGCGCACAGGTCCTGAGCGTGGCCAACGAGCCTCGTTTCGCCGCCGTGCCTCCGGCGCGCATCGTACCGATGCTGGCCGACGATGGCATCTACCTGGCCAGCGAGTCCACCTTCAGTCGCGTGCTGCGTGAGCATGGGCAAACCGTCCATCGCGGACGGGCCAAGGCCCCAAAGCTGGGCGCCCGCCGACCACGCACTTCGCCACCGCGCCGCGCGAAGTTTGGTGTTGGGACATGACCTATCTGCCCGCGGTGGTCCTGGGCCGGTGGTTCTACCTCTACCTGATCTTGGACCTGTACAGCCGTAAGGTCGTGGGTTGGGAAGTGCATGACACCGACGACGCTGATCATGCCGCGCATCTGGTCCGCCGCACGGCACTGGCCGAAGGTATCGCCACGATGGTGACCAAACCGGTGCTGCACGGTGACAACGGGTCCACGCTCAAGGCCACCACGGTACTTGCCATGCTCAACTGGTTGGGGGTGAAGCCTTCGTACTCGCGGCCACGCGTCAGCGACGACAACGCCTACGCCGAAGCGCTGTTCCGCACGGCCAAGTACCGCCCCGAGTTCCCGGCCAAAGGCTTCACCGACCTCGATGCGGCTCGCACCTGGGCCGCCGGCTTCGTGCAGTGGTACAACGTCGAGCATCGTCATAGCGGGATACGCTATGTCAGCCCGGAGCAGCGACACCGCGGTGATGATCACGCGATCTTGGCCGCACGTCATGCGCTGTACACCTCGGCGCGAGAGCGCAATCCCGCGCGTTGGTCAGGCAACACGCGCAACTGGTCACCGATTGGCACCGTGACGCTCAATCCCGAGCGCGATTCGGTGGTCAGAGCGCACGCGGGTACACCCGATATTTTGCCTTTGGCTGCATGACTCAGGCGACAACTACCTTGACGCGCGCCGGGGGCGAGGGGCTTGGG
>JBAXEO010000257.1:0-2515 GCA_037140395.1 Coriobacteriia bacterium | reverse complement strand
ATCATCGCCGCAGTCGCGGGCGACAGCCGAATTAACGAGATCAAGAACAACAAGTGGAACGGCGCATGGGGCGTCAATTCCCCGTCGAGAGTGAAGCCCCCGACGGTCTTCTACCTCTGGGCGACAGCAGGGTTCCTTGGTGCATCCGGAATAGTCTGGGCCTCGCTGCTTTTGTCTATCGGCCTCTGGGCGCTCTGGTACTGGGCGCTTTTCCCGACGCTCGGCCAAAGAGCGCTGTTCATTGCGCCCGCTCTGTTTCCCTTGTTCGTCTTCCACCAGGCTTGGTTCAACCTGTTTCTGCCGGACTGGTGGGCGGTTCTGATGCTTATGGCCAGCGCCGCATTCCTCATCCGCAGATCCTACGTAGCTTCTGCGGCCTTTGCTGTTGCCGCCGCGATGTGTCGCGAGGTGTTCGTAGTCTATTTGATGCTGGTACTCGTGGTCGCTGCGGTTCTCTGGCTCAGGAAGAGACTCGCCGCACGGACCGTGGCCATCTTCGGTGTGGCACAGCTGGCATTCATGGGGCTGTATGCCGTGCACTATGCAATCGCGGCCACCTACATGGGAGATGTTGCCGTCAAAGAGAATACGATGGGGAACACTCTCGCAATTATGGGCAAGCCGTTTGAAGTCAAGTTCCTCGGCGCGACGTCGTATCTGATGTTCCCGTATGGCGATGCGGTGATGCCCGCATTCGTGCTAGCAATCATCGGCGCCGCGGGTCTGTTCCTCCTGCTCCGAGAGGCCGATCTTGCCCGCCTCGCGTTGTCGTGCTACCTGATCTTGTTCTTGGTGTTCCTCGCCACGATTGGAGCCAGTAGCAGCTACTGGGGCCAGGACATCTCTCCGCTGGCAGTCACTGGATGCGCGGTGCTTCTTGCGGGCCTGGACAGACTCGGCAAGGGACCTGATGCTACGAAGTCGTGATGAGTTGGGGGCGCCGGCCTAGAGTGGATCTTCTGGGTTGACGAGACGGAATGAATCGCGCCGGTAGGCTACACTGATTCGGGTCCGGCACGGTTTTCGAACTGAATTGGAGAACGAATGAAAGCCATCATCCCCGCCGCCGGTCTCGGCACGCGCTTCTTGCCGCTGACCAAGTCCCAGCCCAAAGAGATGCTCCCTGTGGTCGACAAGCCGGTCATCCAGTACGTCGTCGAGGAGGCCGTCTCGGCGGGGGCGAGCGAGATTCTGATGGTGACCGGCCGAGGCAAGCGCGCGCTTGAGGACCACTTCGACCACTCGGTCGAGCTCGAGGTACTCCTGGAGGCCAACGGCAAGCTGGCCGAACTCGAGCTGGTCCGCCAGATATCGGCACTCGCGGAGGTCTTCTACGTCCGCCAGAAGCAACCACGCGGGCTCGGTCACGCCGTTTCGTGCGGAGCGCCATTCACCGATGACGAGCCATTCTACGTGATGCTCGGCGACGTACTTGTTCCTGACTGCGGAATTCTGCCGCGACTCAAAGCGGTACATGATCGCACCGGCTCAAGCGTTATCGCCGTCATGCCCGTTCCTGATGAGCAGGTCGACCGGTACGGCGTGATTGCGGGCGAAGCCGACGACGACGGTGTGTGGCGCGTTACCGGGCTCGTCGAGAAGCCCTGCGTGGGCGAGGCACCCACCAACCTGGCGATCTTTGGGCGCTATCTGTTGACCCCGGCGATCATGGCGATCCTGGCGGTTACGCCTCCGGGCAAAGGCGGGGAGATCCAGCTCACCGATGCCCTGGTCGCGCTTCTCGCGAAGGAGGAGATCTACGCCGTGGTCATTGAGCCCGATGAGGGCTACGACACCGGCAATGTTCTCTCGTGGCTCGAGGCCAACATTGCGCTGACGCTCCAGAACAAAGAGTACGGCCCGGCGTTGCGCGAGAGCCTACTCGGAATGTTTCATCCTGAGCGCGTCAACGGCGGCCAGGGGTAGCTTTCGTTCTTGGCCGCTGATCCTGTGGGGCACGGTCGATGACTACACTTCGATGCCGCCATCCGGTTCCGCTGGTATGCTATCGGCTGCGCTTGACCGTCGACCTAGGAGCATTCATGGCCTCGCCGTCTCACCTCTACGCAACCATCCTCGCCGGGGGAAGCGGCCAGCGCTTCTGGCCCCTGTCGCGCGAGCTCAATCCCAAGCAGCTGCTCTCGATGTTCGGGACCGAGTCGCTCATCGCCGCGGCCGTCCACCGCATTCTCCCGTTCGCTGACGGGGGCTCATCGGTTGTCGTCGCGACCAACGAGCGCCTCTTCGACGAGCTGCGCAACCATCTAACCGCTCAGGCTGACCCCGAGTTGCACGCGGTGCGCTACATCCAGGAGCCACTCCCCAAGAACACCGCGCCGGCCATCGCGCTTGCCGCCGCCACCTTCGTTGCCGAGGACCCCGAGGCGATTATGGTGGTGCTGCCCAGCGACCACTTGCTCGAGGACGGCGAGGTGTGGGCCGATTGCATCACGGCGGCTGCCCACGTGGCCGCCGACGGCTATCTGGTCACTATCGGCATTGAGCCGACCCGGCC
>JBAXEO010000256.1:0-2530 GCA_037140395.1 Coriobacteriia bacterium | reverse complement strand
GGGGGCCGGCTGGATAAGTCGCGCGTCAGAAGCGAGGATGTGAGCTGCAATCGTCATGCGGGGAGTATAGCGCAGGTGGGAGTGGGGGCTACAGGGTGTCGATCCCCCACTCGTCGACCCCAAGCCCGTGGAGGATGATGCCAGTCGTTGCTAACTCGAATGTGAACGAACTCTTACCATCGGCCAAATTTTCGACTGCTTCACTGCGCGTGTAGACCATGAGCGACAACGGCGAGCCGTACTTGTCGAGCAGTTCGACGCCGCAAGCCATTGCGCGCTCTTCTAGCCGCTGTTTGTTCAGTAGCCCATCTACGAGCGCAAACACATCGATATCGCTCAACGGATGCTGCTCGCCGTAGGCGTAGCTTCCGAAGAGCATGAGAGAGAGCGTGCCCTCAGAAAACTCCTCGATCAAATCGCGACGGAGCTCCGTGATTACGGCGCGTTCGGCTTCGATTGCCGGCAAAACCATGTCGCGAACGTAGATATTCGATCGGATGAGCGAGTAGGTGTGGGCACGCCCGACGATGTCGCGCGTGACCAATCCCAGATACTCGAATTGCTGGAGCACGGCACTGGCGGCCGTGTGGCTGATCTGGGCGCCACGTGCTAGTCGGCGGGTGCTATCCGGCCTGCTCGAAAGGGCAAGCACTCGCAGCATAGGGGCGCACGCCGGAGTGGCGTAGATGTCGGCGATTGTCAGTGTCGGTCTCATAGGTATGGAGTGTAAACCTGCCGTTATGGCAACTCAAGTTGCCATAACGGCGTCGCTCTCGTCGGCCCTATCTCACGTGTTCGTTGCGTTGACCGCGCTGTGCACCTGAAGACCTCGAACGCGAATCGGCGACGGCCGCTCGAGTCGTGAGCAGCGCCTGAAGCACGTCGTTATCCTGGCGAATCAACCTCATCAGGGTGTCCGAGCCGGCATTCTGAAACACCGTGCCCTTTTCCCATCGCACGACTGTCTTCTCGCCCACGCGGAGAACTCTCTCCAGTTGGCGCTGACTGAGGCCCCGCACACGCCTGAGCTCACGGATTTCATCCGGAGTGAGGAGCCCTTTGGCCTCTCGCGCCAGGGCAACGGCCCTTTTCTGCAATGCATCAAACTCGCCAGTGGACATTGGCTCTTCGCCGCAGCTGTCGCATACGTCGTGCGTCACATTTGGGACCTCAATAGAGGTCTTCCGGAATGGCACAGTCACCTCTCCCACCACGCGGTGCAGGGTATGTGCGCCGCACGTAGGACACGTTCTCATGCCTTCCATGTCATTCACTCCTCTCGCCCCCTCGACGATGCCCCGGCTGACCCGCGTCGCTTGGATGCAGACTGACTACGAAGATTTCGCCTTGTGGACCGGCCGTGTTTGGTTTGAACTTCAGGTACCAGGTCATGCCGTCCGCGCGCCTGAACAGGTAGCTATCCAGCCATACCGTGTGGTCATAGATGTCGGTGACCGACTGATGACAATTCGCTGCCCTGAGGCTTTGCACATGTTCAACCAGTTCGCAGCTGTCCATGCCCTCGATGATCATGCTGTCGCGCGCCTTCTTGGACAACCTGATTCGACGTTCAGCAAACGCCAGCTTGATCTGGGCTAGAGGGTAGTGCGCCGTATCCTTCCGATTGGTCGGCGTCATTGAAGGCGCGCGCCTTCAATGACTGTGCTGGCAATCAAGTGCGTTTTTGGTAGCATTATGCTACCGCCCAGTGCAGCGACACGCAAGCTGTGTTCCGACACATGATCAACCCTCCCCGTCCCGCGCAGTAGTCCCCACTCGCTCGGAGAACCCGAAAGCAGAGGATGCCAGCCGAAGCTAACCCGATTCCAATCGCGGCCTTACCTGCGCCCTCGCGCCCGACCATGGCTACGCCCCCGGAAAGCCGATCGGCCCGGCAACTGCTCACCGGGCCGATCGGGAATCACGCTCACAACGTCGTTGCTACAGCTCCACGTACCACGCGTCATCCACGTCGGCACTCTCGCTGATGAGCTCGAGCGTCTCGGTGGTCAGCGGTGAGTCCACGTTGATGCCCATGAGCGCGAGGCCGCCGGCCTCCATGCGCCCAACATCCATCGTGGCGATGTTGACGTGCGCCTCGCCGATGATGGTGCCGACCAGCCCGATGACACCGGGGCGGTCCTTGTACAGGAAGAACGCCATGCGCTTGCTCGGCGCCATGTCGAGTTCGTAGCCAAAGAGCGACACGATGCGCGGCTGATCCCTCTTGCCGAGAAGTGCCGCGCCGATATCGACCTGGCCGTGTGGAGTGACGCTGCGAAGCACCAGCATCGAGACGTAGTCGTGCGTCTCGGAACGCTTGGACTCGGTGACCTTGATGCCGCGCTGCTCGGCGAGGAACTCGGCGTTGACGAAGTTGACGCCTTCGTCGCTCGCGCGGGTGAGCAGGCCCTTGACTGCGGCCGTACGCACGATGCGGGTGTCGTCGTCCGCCAGCGCACCGATGGTGAGCACGTCGAGCTCTTCGACGCCTCCGCGGGCGAGCTGGGCGAGCATCGTGCCCATGTCC
>JBAXEO010000255.1:0-2543 GCA_037140395.1 Coriobacteriia bacterium | reverse complement strand
CTGAGATACATGTCGATTCCGCCCATCCCAAAGGCGTCGACCTTACCGTCCAACTCCGCAAATCGGGCGGCGGCGGCATCGAGGTCCCCATCATGGCCTTCGCGGCGAATGCGGAATCGCTCGCCCAATAGGTCTATCTCAACTTCGTGATCGCGCGCCGAAGATCCGATGGAAACGCTCACGACTTGCTTCACTGCTTCCACCTTCCCGACAGTTCGGCAACTTCGTCGGCCGCTGCTCCCCTGCGACCGTGGCTGGGCCTGCCGCGACGCGCCGAGAGGACGCTCGCCAAGACACGGTCGAGCTCCTGGAGGTCCACCGACACGTCAGCCCTGAGCGGCGACGCCCCCAACGGGATTCCGATGACTTCCGTGCCGAGAATTCGCTCCATCGTCCGAATACGCCAGTCACTCGCAATGAGCACGAGCGTGTCGTAGTCCCTGAGTGCAGCGACTGTCTCTAGCAGTTGGTTGAACACACGTGTGGCATCGCCGGACTCAATCAGCTCGCGTTCGTCTTGCGACAGTACGAGCACAAAGTCGAGCGAGTGCGATTGCGCGAGGTTCTTGACCTCCTCGGCGTTGGCGATGGGAAAGCCGACAAGGGCCACCTTGTCCCCTCGGCGAACCTCGCCGAGCGTCTCTAGAAACGACACGAACGAGCGCTGCACGCTGTGCGCTCTCGCAGTGTCTTCCTGCGTGGCGCCCGCCTCCCGCTCCTCAAGAATCGCCCTGATAGCGTCGTGGAGTTTGTCCTCACTCACAACCTTGTCACCGATTCGGTACAGCCTCACGCGCCGCCCCTCCCGCTCCGCGGCTCAGCCGCGCGTCGCCAACGTACACAACAGTGTGTACAGCGAGTATACGCCGCAGCTTGGGGCAGGGCTCGCTCAAGGTCCGCTGTCTAGCCTGTCTAGCCCGAGAGGGTTAGGACCTTGTCAGAAACCCGTAAGGAAAGTAGGTACGATCGTACCCACTTTGCGCAGCAGTACTGAAACCGTCATCTCCTCCCCGGGCATGCGCGTGAATCTGCGCGTCGCACTGTGATGTAGAAGCTACTACCGGATGAACTGCGGCCCGCGGTTCAGAGACTGGGACATTGGGACACACACCAGCACAGGGCCAATTGGAGGCCACCGCGATGAATCATCGGCACGTGACGACGGCAGATCATCTGATGGGCTCGCGCACTCGAGCTCGGCTACTCAGGGTTCTGCTCTTTCCAGACGGACGACGAGTATGGGTCAGGGAGCTATGCCGACTTGTCGGAACCGGCTTCTCCGGAGTACAGCGCGAACTAGCCTGGCTCCGGAGTCAGGGTATCGTTCAGATGTATCGAGATGGTGGAGCCGCGTACTACGAAGCGGTCGAGGGTCACCCGCTTCTCGACAGGCTGCGACAACTCATCGAGTCGGCCGACCTGCTCGACGAGTCCGGCGATCGATGGCGCCCCTCGGATGAGGAGATGATCCGGCGAAATCAGATTCGCTATCGTGGGCAGCGATGGCGTCAAGAGGGCCCTCAACGCGGCGTATGATAGAACCGCCCACTTGGCCGTTGACGAGGGAGCGACCTTGCTGTTGGCACGCGACGTCATCAAGAGCGTCTCGGCAATTATCGATCCCGTCTATCTGGTAGGCGGCTCGGTGCGCGACTCACTGATGAACAGGGAGTGTGCGGACTTCGATTTCGCCACTCCTTTGGGCCCCGACCTCATAGAACAAGCCGTTCGCGACGCTGGACGAAGACCCTATTTGATGGGCAAACGGTTTGGCACTGTGGCGTTCAAGCTTGGTGGCCTCACTGTCGAGGTCACTACGTTTCGCTCTGAGAAGTACCTGGAGGCTTCGCGTCAGCCCAACGTCGAGTTTCTCTCCGACCTCGAGCTGGACTTGAGCCGACGCGATTTCACCATCAATGCCATGGCTCTGCAGGGCGACGAACTCATCGATCTCTTTGGTGGCAAAGCGGACCTCGACGCGGGCCTCGTCCGGGCAGTCGGCGACCCGCATGCGAGGTTTTCGGAAGATCCGCTGCGTCTGTTGCGTGCGGCGAGATTCGTCTCCCAACTCGACTTTCGCCTGGACAGCGAAACGTGTGTGGCGGCGGCGCAGCTTGCTCCACAAATCCTGTCGGTGGCCCGCGAGCGGTGGATGATCGAGCTTGACCGACTGCTCGTCGGGCCGGGCGTGGGTTCGGCCCTACGCGTACTCGCCGAGACTGGTCTGATGCGCTTTCTGCTGCCAGAAATCGGACTCCAGAGTGAAATCGCGTGGGACTCCGGCGAGGAGATGCAATCCCTCTTCGATCACACGGTGGAAGCAGTCGGATCTGCCCCAAACGAGATAATCCCGCGCTGGGCTGCGCTCCTGCACGACATAGCCGCACCGTATCTCGGCGCCACAGAGATGATTGCCCCGGGCGACGCCTCGCCGAGTATCTCCGCTCCAAACACCAGCCGAGCACCCTTCAATTGCGCCCGTGAGCACGAGCGGGCCCTTCTGGGTGCCGAGCTCGTCGAAAAGACGGCGCTCTACCTGAAGT
>JBAXEO010000254.1:0-2552 GCA_037140395.1 Coriobacteriia bacterium | reverse complement strand
GACCAGGAGTCGCTGCTTCTGCAGACGTGGTCGACCAACACCCTGGCGACCCAGTGCACAGCGGAGGGCAAGGGCTCGCACTACTCCATCGACCAGGCGGGTGTGTGGGTGGACTGCGTGCGTGAAGGCCGGCCCATCGTGCACAACGACTACGCCTCGCTCTCCAATCGCAAGGGTCTTCCCCAAGGGCATGCGCCGCTGGTTCGCGAGCTGACAGTGCCCGTATTCCGGGGCGGAAAGGCCCGGATCATCCTGGGCGTGGGAAACAAGCTCACCGACTACGACCAAGGCGACGTCGACGCGGTCGTGCAGCTGGCGGAGCTGGTCCTCGACATCGTGTTTGCCAAGAAGGCCCAGGCCGCGCTCGTCGAGAGCGAGAGCCGATACCGGGCCATCTTCAGTGAGGCACCGATGGGTGTGGCATTGATCGACTCCGACACAGGCCACTTCTGTGAAGTGAACCCGCGCTTCGCTGAGATTGCGGGCAGGACGCAGGCGGAGATGCTTGCGATCGGCTGGATGGCGATCGCGCACCCCGACGATATCCAGAAGGACCTCGACGAGATGGCACGATTGAGCGCGGGGCAGATTCCGGGTTTCCAAATGGAGACGCGGTATCTGCGGCCAGACGGCTCGATCGTATGGATCTCGATGACGATTGCTCCGATCGGCGAACCGAATCAGAGCCGCAGGCAGCATCTATGCATGATCGAGGACATCACCGACCGCAAGCGTGCCGAGGAGGAGCGAGTCGGCCACCTCGAAAATGCCGCAAACGTCGACCGCCTCACGGGCCTCAACAATCTCCGCGGGTTCGAGCTGCTGGCCAAGCAGGCTATCGCGCAGGCTCAGCGCGCCAACCAGGGCGTCGGTCTCATCTTCTGTGACCTCGATGGTCTCAAGACGATCAACGACGAGTTCGGGCACGTCCAAGGTGACAAAGTCCTGCAGGACGTTGCGTCCATCCTCACTTACACCCTGCGTTCTGCCGACGCCATCGCCCGCATCGGCGGTGACGAGTTCATCGTCCTGGCCGTCGACGGCAGCCGCGATGCGGTGGTGCGCCTGGGCAAGCGGGTGCAAGAGGGTATCGAGCTCTTCAACGCGACGACGGCACGACCCTATCGGATCGCCTTGAGCAGCGGCACCGCATGGCGCGATGCGGGCACCGTTTGCCGACTCGACGAGCTCAAGGCGGAGGCCGACGCCGATATGTACGCGGACAAGGAGAGAAGGCGCACGCCATGACCGGCGATGGCGCGCGAGAAGCCGGGGACTTCTGGAATGATCTCGAGGGGACGGTGCACCGGGCCGACGATGGCGAGGCGCTTCTGGAAAGCGAGCAGCGGTTCAAGTTCCTTTGGGAGCACTCCGTGGTTGCCGGCGCGCTCACCCTTCCAACCGGGGAGGTCGAGGTCAACGACGCCTTCTGCGAAATGCTCGGATACAAGAGGGAGGAACTCGTCAACAAGGTGACGTGGATGCAGTTGACTCACCCACAGGACGTTGAAGAAACGCAGCGGCAGGTCGATGCGATTCTCTCGGGCGAGAAGGCTTCAGTTCGATTCGAGAAGCGCTATCTGCGCAAAGACGGAGGCGTTGTCTGGACCGACCTGAGTTCGTCAGTTCGCCGCAACGATGCCGGTGAGCCCCTCTACCTCATGACGACGATGGTGGATATCACCGAGCGCAAACGGGCCGCGAGTTCGGCCAAGGAAGACCAGCGGAGAATCGAGAACCTGCTCGCTACCGCGCCATTCCAGATATGGTCGTTCAACGGCGAGACCTACGACTTCGTGAACCGGGAGTACCTCAGCTTCACCGGGCTGGAGATAGAAGGGCCGCTCACGCCCGAGACCTGGACAGCGTACGTTCATCCGGACGACTTGGAGAAAGCCGGAGAGATCTGGCAGAAGGCCTGGGAAGCCAAGGCGGAGCACGATAACTACTTCAGGCTGCGCAGAAGCGACGGCGTCTACCGGGACTTCTGGTGTCACGCGGCGCCAATCCTCGATGACGCCGGTGAGCTCGAGCGATTCCAGGGCTACAACATCGATATCACCGATCGCAAGCACGCCGAGGAGGCACTGGCCGCGAGCTCCGCGAGCCACTTCGCGATCCTCCAGACCGCCATGGATGGCTTCTGGCTCGTGGACACCGACGGGCGTTTGCTCGAGGTCAACGAGGCCTACTGCAGGGAGAGCGGCTACAGCGAGCAAGAACTCCTGACCATGAACATCGCCGATCTGGTGTCCCCCGGCACAATCGAAGACGTCGGCCCTCGCATTCAGAGGGCTGTTGCCGAGGGCGGACTTCGCTTCGAGGCCCAGCCCCGCCGCAAAGACGGAAGCGTCTTCGACGCCGAGGTCAGCGTCCAGTACCAGTCAGCCGGCGGGGGGTCAATCGCCGCCTTCATTCACGATGTCACAGAGCGCAAACGGTCCGAGGAGGCGCTGCGCGAATTCGTCACCTCGATCGTTGATGTCATCGGCAACGTCTCGGAGATGCGCGACCCCTACACCGCCGGTCACCAGCGCCGCGTCGCTGAGCTT
>JBAXEO010000253.1:0-2585 GCA_037140395.1 Coriobacteriia bacterium | reverse complement strand
ACCCACACGCCGTTCTGATCTGTGCGGCTAACGTGTTAGGTATCAGCAGACGCGCTGACGCCTCTCTTCAGCAGTGTAGCTCCTGGCGTTCTGCTGAATACCTTTGTTAGCCGCCAGCCGGATCGACAGGCTCATCCGGAATCTGAGCATCGTGCCAGGTGCCCACAACCCAGACGGTGTCGCCCTTGACCCGGTAGAAGAATCGATACGAGTCGACCAGGACTTCCCGGAACCCGAGCTGCGAGTACTCTGGAATTACGCGACCGGAATCGGGGAACTCGATCAGCACAGCCAGCGCATCCTTGGTGCGGGTCCGGAAGCCGAGCGCGGCTGACGCTCTATCAGCACGAATGTAGGCAACCGCAG
The DNA here is from genome assembly GCA_037140395.1 of Coriobacteriia bacterium. GTDB lineage: Bacteria > Actinomycetota > Coriobacteriia > Anaerosomatales > JAAXUF01 > JBAXEO01. Next base: position 2,219 of record JBAXEO010000253.1, on the reverse strand, counting down.
CCAAGAACTGCGCTCGCGCCGGAGGTGTGAACCGGATCTTGCGGATCACGGACGATCCAGCAGTGCGTCTGCCTCCGCCATCACGACGTCCAAGTCAAAACCGACGCCAGCCTCGATATCGGCCTCGCCTTGGGCCAGGATCCGAAGAATCTCAAGCTCGCGCTGCGTGCGCTCGTACGCGCCCGCACTGACGAGAACCGCAGACGCCTTGCCGTGCTGAGTGATGAAGACCGGGTCGCCAGAGGCCGACGCACGCTTGACGATTCCTGAGGCGTCCTGCCGCAGTTCGCTGATGGGGACGATGTTAGGCATTGCGCTCATAGGTGGTACCTCCCTTACTAGTGCCAATGGTACCACATTCACACCCACACGCCGTTCTGATCTGTGCGGCTAACGTGTTAGGTATCAGCAGACGCGCCGACGCCTCTCTTCAGCAGTGTAGCTTTTGGCGTTCTGCTGAATACCTTTGTTAGCGAAGCGCCCTCAGCAGCGGACGACTCTCGAAGGCGGCTCGCGCCGTAGCGCCTCCAGGCGAGCACAGGCGTGTGCGTAGCGCGGCAGCAGGTGACGCGCTCGGGTGCCACAGGGCGCCCGGGCGCTCCGCAGCCCACGGCGCGACCGACGGCAGACGGGTCACGCGCGAGTCGCCATGATGGCGTGTGCAGCAAACCTTGCTGAGTGACCGCGCTCCCCGCCTGCGACAGGGTCACAGCACCATCACTTCCGCATCAGACCGGTTCGTGGCGGCGCGATCCCGGGATCCATGGCCGTCTCGCTAACGTGTTGCGGATAACCTGTGGCGCATCCGCGTCTCTTCAGCAGTGTAGCTCCTGGCCATCAGGTTGATCCGATTGTTAGGCCGCTCTGGCGATAACCTGTCCGACCTGCTTTCGCGAGGCGCCGAGGGTCAACAGCGACTTTACGAGAAGGTCGACGGTGACCGATGCATCAGCCGACTCCATCTTGGCCACCCGAGACTGACTCGAGCCGAGGGTTCGTGCGACATGCGTCTGGGTCCAGCCATGCTGAACGCGCATATCACGCAGGTAGTCAGCGAGGGCGAGTTTCAGCTCGATGAACGCCGCCTCCTCCGAGGTGAGTTCGAGGAAGTCCGCCGTGTCGCCGACCCGCCAACCCGCCGCCTCGAGCCGGCTCTGCTTCGTCTTGTCCACGTCGCTCAGTCCTTCCCGCCAACGATGGCGTCGTACTCCTTGTATCTGCGCTTGCACGAGTCGATGACTGTCTTGGGCGTCGCTTGGGTCTTCTTGCTGAAGACCTCACCGATGACGATGGCGTCGCCGTCGATGCGGTAGACGATTCGCCACGTGGCGTTCTCGTCGGGGATCCGAAGCTCGTGGCAACGGACTCCGATCGCCGGCATCGGTCGCGAATGCGGCAGACCGAACCGATCACCGCGCTGCAACCGTCGAAGCAGCAGGCCGGCCTCAAGCCTGGCCGCAGCCGAAAGCGGCGGCGTCTTTACTTCGCCGTGAAGCCAGACAAGGGGCTTGTTCGCGAATGCAGTCATGAACCCGAGACTATGTCAGATACGACATACTGTCAAGAGAAGAGAGAGAGAGAAGAACTGCGGGTCGGCCTAACGTGTTAGGTATCAGCAGACGCGCTGACGCCGATCTTCCTGAGTCTAGCCTCTGGCGTTCTGCTGGATACCTTTGTTGGACAGCGTCCTCATTGATCGTGGGACCCGTAGACAGCCTTAATCCGTGGCCGCTGATAGAAGTAGGTAGGGACAAAGATGACTGCCAGTAGCAGTGACCCCGCAGCCCATGCCATAGCAGGTGTGCCGAGTATTCCCTTCGGCTTTGATTCGACTGGCTTGATGATGCCGTTCGCATCGATGCTCACGATGAGTGCCAGCGTGACCACGGCCGTGATCGATCCCAGGCCAGTGCCAATCTGAGTCTGGCCCGCGCCGATGAAGACTCCGGAGAAGAACCCGGCAAGCAGAATGTACCCGAGTACCGAGAGTGCCGCCCCACCTAGACTCCCAGACGGCAACTCCTTGGTCTGGGGCGTTCTCGCGCAGACCGGGCAACCGTCATAAGCATCATCGTATTCGTAGTCGCATTTCGCACAACGCTTCATGAGACCCCTCTCGCACTGGACACTCTGTCCAGACCCCCACCCCGTCGGTTGTCTGTCCAACGTGTTAGGTATCAGCCGACGCGCCGACGCCTCTCTTCAGCATTCTAGCTCCT
>JBAXEO010000252.1:0-2590 GCA_037140395.1 Coriobacteriia bacterium | reverse complement strand
ATCCGATGAAGAATCCCTGTTTTCTGAAGGTCCCGTAACGCATCCGTCCGACGTTCACAGTTCCTGATCTCGGTGGAAAATGATTTGGCACTTTTTGGGCGTTTCAGGCGAGTTGGTAAATCAGGCGCGCATGGGTTTCTGGGTGGAGGAAATTGAGTTGGGTTAATTCAGCGAGCAGGGTGCCGATGGCCTTGTCGTGAGCCGGACAGGCCATGCGATGGATGCGGATGGTCAACGTGTTTTCGCGCTCATCGGGTTCAATGTCGGCAGCGGAAACAAAGAGCTCCCGGATCAAAGCCCGTGCCTCATCCTCCTTGGCCAGGTGCGGGCGCAACAGTCCGACGAGCGCCGTCTCAGCGCGATAGGCGATCATCTTGACGGTGTCTGTTAGCATCTTTCCCAGCGGAGCAAGTTGCCGTGGACGTTGGTCTTCCGGCAGTGATGCGATGGGCACTTTCCGAGGTGTAATGCGCCGCTTGGTGCGCAAATCAGCCGTGTCGGCTTCCAACCTCTCAATGTCCTGAAGCGTTTCGGCCTGTAACTGGATGTCCCCACCACCGTTGAGGAGGGCCGCCGCGCCGAGTTTGGCATGCAGCTTGCGGATGCTCCGGCGGTTATCTGTCACGGCTTTGTCGAGGATGCGCCAAGCCGGGTTGACAACCTCGACTGTGCCAGGAATCTCCTCGTCTCCATACTGTACAAGCCCATCGATGTCATAGTGTTGCATCATATACTTGAAGAAGTTTTCCTGGCACCATCTGGAGAACATGCGGCCTGCCACGACCGGATTGTGCAAGCCTCTTGCGGTGGTGATAATGGCCGTCTGGTGCCCGGTTTGGCTCAAACACCGGATCTCCAGCACAGGGATCGTCCCGTCGGTGCCCGACAGTGTGGTTTGCCTGGAGGCGAGTTGCATGCGCGTCGATCCGCCGCCGGGGACGGGCACCTCGGTTTCCTGGAACTCACTTTCCAACCACGAATCCTTGACGTCCTTGCGATAACTGATGGCGCCGATGCGCTGCTCCCAGAGCTTGGAGAACAATCTGTGGTTTGAGCCCTCGCGATCAAATACAATCACGAAACGCGCCAGCAGTGGATCGGCGTCAAGTTGGGCTTGCGTGGGTTGGCAAGGGACGCTGGCTAACAACTCGGGGACGATTTCATCTAATAAAGTTGCGGCCAAGCCGTCGGTGACCGCTTTGGAGACCACGAAAAACGGCCGCCCCAGCGCGTCATTGATCCAATAGTCCGTGGTGCCTCTCAGACAAAGTCTTTCGCGTGAGACGTAGCGCCGGGGCAGCAGGGTGCCAGCGCCATGATAGACGCGCACATGGCCGTCCACATAGAGATATCCGGCTTCCTCCGGGTCGGCCTCCATCCAGGTGCGCGAGAGTTCGCGCATCCATTCTTGCGGCGTGCCGTTGTCAGCCATCAGTGCGATTTTCTCACGCAAGGTGCGCACCTCCGGCACCCGGTCGAGGCCTACGACCTTGCCCAGTTCGCCAGGCGGAACATGCCGGAGTCCCTCGGGCCGGCGGATCCTCGCCAGCGCCATGAACCCCAGGACCGTTAGAACATGCAGCGCACCATAGAAGCCCTTGGGCAACGACAGATGCCGGTCCAGTCCGCTGAGCAGACCGTTGCCGCACAATGCGGGAAGTCCTGCGAGCAGTCCGCCCATGTTCACATCCCGACATGGCTCGAAGCGCGTGACGGCGCTTTTCATCAAACCGACGGCAGCCGCCATGCGCTCGTCAGCCCGCGTACAGGCCGTGCCCATCCCTTCCGCAGCCAGCGCGTCCTCGCGGCACCGCTGCGACTTCGTTGTGCCTTCCGCGACAAACCCTTGCGGGACCGCCACGCCTGGCGTGCCCGTCCTGACCACACGACCGCCACCCAGCGCCTTGCGCAATGTCGATTCGTTCACGCCTGTTAGGCAAGCCACGGACGGGATCGACTTCCCCTCGCCGAGAAGCCGCCCGCATTCACTGGCCTTTTCCGCTGTCATCACTGCACCGCCACGCACTGGACGCGGCGTGAAGAAGGAACCGGAACCCTTCTCGGCCAACTGACGGGTCCAGCGCATGAGGTTGCGGCGTGCGATTCCGAGAGGGGAAGTCTCCACCTCGCAGACGCGCACATGCCGGTTGGTGATGAGCGTTGCGATGGCCATGCGCTGACCTGCGGCATCGCCAGCGGCGTGCGAGAAATAGTTGTCAGGGCCAACGAAATACGTGACCCGCTCGTCCTTGCTCAGCACGCTCACTACCGGTCCAATTCGAATTGCGCCGTCAGGGAATCCCTGCAACATTAGCTGTGGCATGGTGGATCCTCTCTGGTTTTCAATCCCGAGTGGGATTGTTGTTTCTTTTTCACACCCGGAGAATTCCACCATGCCGCCTTACTTGTCACGCCCGTCAACATGCCCGACGGCGGCATTTTTGAACCAGCCTGGACCGCTTCAAAATGTGCCAAGTCATTTTCCGGGAATAACTATCAATTCCCCGACAATTCAAAGACGAGATCAGGATGTCTGACGTTGTGGACGAAATAGCCCAGTTGCGCCTCAACATCGCTCTGCCTGGGCGAG
>JBAXEO010000251.1:0-2591 GCA_037140395.1 Coriobacteriia bacterium | reverse complement strand
ATGTCATAGACGAAGTGCCCGAGCTTTGCGACGCGCTGCGACTCCCGCAACCACCGCTCGTTTTGGCGCAGCGCCGCCTCGCCCTGGCGCAGGTCCGTGATGTCGTAGCCGAAGACCGCGATGTGTGGCGCCCCGTCTACGCTGGAGACGGGATACAGCGAGTTCACGATGGAGCGCCCGTTGCGAATTTCCTCAAATCGAACGGGCTGCCCGGTAGCGAGGACCTGCTCGACCATCGCGCGTCGACCCGCCGCAACGTCCGAATCGAGAAGGCCGTACATGTTCTTGCCTGTCAGGTCCACATCCGCACTGCCGCCTACCCTCTCGGAAACGACCTTGTTCGCAGCGAGAATGGTTCCGTCACCCGCCATGAGAAACGCGGACTCCGTGATGGCGTCGAGCAGGGATGAGGTCGTTGCCTCGCGGGCCTCGATTGCAGCTTGCGCATCGACAATCTCAGTGACGTCCTGGGCAAATCCCAGCAGGGCAATTGCCCGCCCATCAGCGTCGAGTTCCTCTTCCGCTGACCCCACGATCCAGCGGATCTCCCCGTCCGGGCGAATGATGCGGACGGCCGAGAGTGCCAGAATCTCCTCACCATCCCGCACCGCGTTGGAAGCAGCCATGAAGCGTTCGATGTCGTCCGGGTGTACGGCATCGCGCGCAGCCGAATTCAGGTCGCCCTGGTACGTCGCACGGTCAAGACCGAAGATCCGGTAGATCTCGTCCGACCACACCACTTCGCGGTCCCCGAGCGACATACGCCAGCTGCCGATGTGCGCGACCGCCTCGGCGTGGGCGAACATCTTGCGCTCGCGGCGTAACTCCTCGTCCGCGTGCTTGAACTCGGTGATGTCGGTGTGGGTTCCGACCATGATCAGCGGCTCACCAGCCGCAGTGCGGGTCAGCACCCGTCCGCGGTCGCGCACCCAGACCCAGTGCCCGTCCTTGTGCCGCATACGACACTCGAAGTCGTAATACTCCAGCTCACCGGCAAAGTGCAGGTCCAGCAGCTCGCCGGAACGGATCAGGTCATCGGGGTGTCCGTACTTCTCCCACGTCTCGACGCTCACGGGAGCGAGTTCGTCGAGCGTGAAACCGATGATCCGCGCCCACCTCTCGTTGATCACAAGTTCGCCGGTCTGGACGTTCCACTCCCAGGTTCCGACGCCGGCGCCCTCGACGATGACCGCCAGGCGCGCGTTGCGCTCGCTCAGCACGTCCTGCATCCGCTTGGAGTCGGTGATGTCGCGAATCACGCTGAACAGAGCGGATTGGCCGTCGACCTCGACTCGCGCCGAGCGAACCTGAACGGGGAAGATGACGCCGCCCTTGGAGTGGTGCTCGCTCTCGAAGAGAATCCCTTCGAGTGCCGCGGTTCGCATCTGTGCACCGGCTCGCTCCTGCTCCTCCGGCGTCCGCAGATCGCGGATGTCCATCGTGCGGAGTTCCTCGAGCGTGTAGCCGTACGCCTTGAGCCCTGCCTCATTGACGTCGAGTATCCGGCCGTCAAGAGTCATGAGCAGCAGGATGTCGTTCAGACGCCCGGCGACCTGCTCGGTGGTGAGTTCACTAATACGCACACGCACTCCCAGTCCTTGATGCGCCTGCACGGCACCCGACATCCAGTACTCCGGCGCTGGACCGGCACGATGTGGAAGGTACCCTCATACTCAGGGACAGAAACAACCGAATCGGGTCTTCGCAACGCCGCGCGCTACTCCCACTCAATCGTGCCGGGAGGTTTGCTGGTGATGTCGTAGGCCACGCGGTTGATTCCCTCGACCTCGTTGATGATCCGGTTGCTCATCTTGGCGAGCAGCTCGTGTGGCAGCCTCGCCCAGTCGGCAGTCATGGCATCTGCCGAGGAGACCGCGCGGATGATGATCGGGTGCCCATAGGTGCGCTCGTCGCCCATGACGCCCACCGAGCGGATGTCGGGGAGTACGGCGAAGTACTGCCATACCTCCCGGTCGGTGTCCCAGGCGCCGATCTCTTCTCGGACGATGGCGTCTGCGAGCCTGAGCAGCTCGAGCTTTTCGTGAGTGATTGCGCCGATGATACGAACCGCGAGCCCGGGGCCCGGGAACGGCTGACGGTGCACGATGTGATCGGGGAGGCCGAGCTCAGCGCCAACCGCGCGCACCTCGTCCTTGAAGAGCGCCCTAAGCGGTTCGATGAGCTCGAAATGGACGCCTTCCGGAAACGGGATCAGGTTGTGGTGGCTCTTGATCTTGGCGGCGGTCTTGTTGCCGCTCTCTATGACGTCGGGATAGAGCGTCCCCTGAGCGAGGAGGCGCACGCCCTCAAGCTTGGTCGCCTCGTCGAAGAACACCTTCCAGAACTCCTCGCCGATGATTCGGCGCTTGAGCTCGGGGTCGGTGACGCCGGCGAGCAGATCGAGGTAGCGGTCCTCGGCGTCAACGTGTACCAGGTCGATGTGGAACTGGTCGCGGAACACGCGCACGACCTCGACGCCCTCATCGAGCCTCAGCATGCCGTGGTCAACAAAGACGCAGGTCAGCTGGTCGCCAATAGCGCGATGCAGCAGCGCTGCGACCACGCTTGAGTCGACTCCGCCTGAGAGCCCA
>JBAXEO010000250.1:0-2616 GCA_037140395.1 Coriobacteriia bacterium | reverse complement strand
TGCATATTCCACGGATGCCGCACACCTGTTCCAGCTGATGCCGGACACCGTTCCACTTGATGGCGGACGGGCTGAACCAAGCGACGCGTTGTCTTGTCAGAGTGACGTGGTGTCCGGCATCAGGTCAACTTCCTGGGGCGTTGGGGGGTCTGCTTGCGCATCGATCCTCCCTTCAGCTCGATCCTGACCGAACGGTGCACGAGCCGGTCGAGCAGCGCGTCGGCGACGGATGGGTCTGCGATGAGGTGGTGCCACTCCGAGACCGGGAGCTGGCTTCCCACGATGGTGGACGAACGTCCGGTCCGGTCGTCGATGACGTCCATGAGATCGTTTGCGGCCTGGGCCTCGATGGCCGCCAGTCCCCAGTCGTCTAAGACGAGCAGATCGATCTTCGCGAGCTTGTCGACGGCCTTGAGGTAGCTCCCGTCGGCTCGGGCCAGTGAGAGCTCGAAGATCAGGCGGGGTATGCGCTTGTAAAGCGCGGTGTGTCCGCGGCGGCACGTCCGATCCGCGATCGCGCAGGCCAGGTAGGTCTTTCCCAGCCCCGTGGCACCGGTGACGATGATGTTGCCGGCTGACCTCAGGAACGAGAGTTCGGCCAGGTCGGCAATGACGGAGCGGTCCAGCCCCCTGGCTGCGGTGTAGTCGATCTCCTCGATGGATGCGTCGACCTTGAGGTCCGCGTTCTTCAGGCGTCTGGCCAGACGCCCCTCCTCGCGCATGGCCCACTGGTGTTCGACCACGAGGCCGAACCTCTCGGCGAATCCCAGGGCCGGATCCCCGCTGCGCGCCAGTTCGGTGGTGAAGGCTTCGGCCATGGGACCGAGGCGCATGTCGTAGAGTCTCTCGACCGTGAGTGTCGTGTTCATGGGTCTCTCCTTCTTTCAGACGTAGTAGTCAGGACCGCGCAGGTTGTCGTGCTCGGGTACCGGCGGCGCCGTCGGTGGTGCGGGGAGCGGCACGGTGTCTAAGCCCTTCTCCAGGATCGACTTCACCGACTGGTAGCGGTTGGCACCGCACGCCAGCGCGCGCTCACAGGCTGCCTCCAGGCGCCCGTCACCGTACTTGCGCCCCAGGTTCATGAGCCCCATGCAGCCCCGAAAGCCGATCTCGGGGTGAGCGCGGCTCTCCATGATCCTTGAGGCGAACGCGGCGCACGCAGGTCCGGTCTGGGCCGCCCACTTCTCCATGCGCGCCTGCGTCCACTCGGCGTGAGCTCGATGCGTCGAGGGCATGTGCTCGGGTGTCGTGGAGAAACCGCCGCGCACACGGCTTCTCACATGCAGCGCCACGCGTTCACCGGCATGGTAGATCTCGGCGGTGCGCTCGTCGATGAAGACCTCGACCTTCTCACCGATGAGGTGGAAGGGCACCGAGTAGCGATGAGCGGCGACCTCGACGTGGTAGTCGATGCCCACCTTGGCGCTTCTGTGCTCGCGGTAGCGGTAGGGGTGCTCGGGCAACGGACGCAGGAGCGGGGCCTCGTGCTTCAGGAACACGCTTCGCCTCGAACCGGACATCTTCTGGAACGGGCGGTCGTTGACCTCCTCGAGCAGGTCTGAGATCGCCTCGTTGAGTTCGGAAAGTGAGAAGAACGTGCGATGGCGAAGCGGGGCCAGGATGCTGCGATAGGCATGGCGCACGCCGCTTTCCACCTTGGCCTTGTCGCGGGGCTTGGCCACCCGAGCGGGCATGACCGCCGTGCCGTAGTGGCTGGCCAGGTCGGCGTAGTCGGTGTTGAGGTCGGGCTCGTAGCGATCAGGGCGCGTCACCCCGGTCTTGAGATTGTCGGGAACCAGGAGTGCGGGGACGCCCTGCATGTAGGCAAACGCATTGACGTGCCCGGCTAAGAAGGCCGCTTTCGCCTCGTCTCGAAACGCCTCGAGATACGTGTAGTTGCTGGCCCCGAGCACCGCGAGGAACAGATGTGCTTCGGTGATCTCACCGGTGTCGGCGTCGATGAGGGGCACGGTGTCTCCTGCCCAGTCAACGAACAGCTTGTCGCCGTACTTGTGCGTCTGGCGCATGACCGGGTCGGCAGTGCGAAGCCATGTGCGATAGTGCGCGCAAAACCAGCTGTAGCCGAAACCGTCGGGGTGCTCGGCTCGGTACTCACGCCACGCCAGCTGCAGGGTCATGTGTTTGAAACCGAGTTCCGTGCGTACGTGGCCCCAGTCGGGAACGCGCGGGTCGGGGGCGGTGTGGCCCCGCTCGCGGTACAGCCGCCGCTCGAGCTCGGACTCCGAGAGCGCACAGGCACTCTCCCACGTCAGCTCAGCGGCCTTCAGGCGCGCTATCGCGTCTCCGACCGTCGAGTTCGACAACCCGAGTGAGCGGGCGATGGCACGCCCCGACAGGCCGGCACCGACAAGCCGACAGATCTCTTTGGTCCTTCGCATGGACAGTCTCCTCGTGGGCATCCACGTTCCTCTCGTCTCGTCAGTTGAGAAGATGAGTGTGGCGCCCGGTCCATGCGTCGTCTTGGCTCGAAGACCCGTCCTACCCGATTCCACGGAAAGGGCCGAAAACGTCCGGCATCAGCTGGAACGGTGTCCGGCATCGTGTGCATCGGTGTCCGAGATCACGTGGAATGCTGTCCGGCATGGCGTGGAATGG
>JBAXEO010000249.1:0-2618 GCA_037140395.1 Coriobacteriia bacterium | reverse complement strand
CACTGAAGGACTAACTGACGCTGATGAACTTTCTGATATGGAGGCAGATTCACTTGAACTTTCACTAGAAGACTCTGATGAACTTTCTGAAGAACTTGGACTGACACTAGGACTGACCGAAGGGCTGACTGACGGACTAATACTAGCCGAAGATGAATCAGACGAGCTCTCAGAGGCTGAAACACTACTAGATTCGGAAGCAGATTCGCTAGAACTTTCAGAAGAACTTTCACTTATAGAGGCAGAGTCACTAGAGCTTTCGCTACTACTTGGGCTAGAACTAGGACTTATCGATGGAGAAATAGAAGCACTTGAAGACTCAGAACTAGATTCTGAGCTAGATTCTGAAGCACTCTCACTACTCGACTCTGAACTAGATGGACTAACTGATGGAGAGGTAGAGGAAGATGAAGACTCACTACTAGATTCACTGATTGAGGCTGAAGGAGAAACTGAAGCAGATGATGACTCGGAAGAACTCTCAGAACTAGATTCTGATGCCGACTCACTACTTGATTCACTTATAGAAGCTGAATCACTTTGGCTTTCTGAACTTGAGGGACTGGAACTCTCTGAATAACTAGCAGAAGGACTTTGTGATTCTGAAACTGACGCACTTGAACTTTCACTGCTAGATTCTGAAGCAGACTCAGAATAACTAGCTGAAGCACTTGATGATTCACTACTTGACTCACTGCTAGAGGCTGAAGCACTATCGGATTGACTAGGACTAACCGAGGGACTAACTGATGGAGATAAGGAAGCAGAGGAGGACTCTGAACTTGATTCTGAAGTAGACTCAGAGACACTCGGAGAATATGAAGCCGATTCAGAGGATGATTCACTCGATGAAGGGCTGATACTTGGAGAGTATGAGGCACTCTCAGACAATGAAGGTGAAACCGAAGGAGAGACTGACGCTGAACTAGACTCTGAGCTTGATTCACTAATAGAGGCTGAAGCTGATTGACTCTCTGAAACTGACGGGCTAACAGAAGGTGAAACAGATTCTGAAGCACTCTCTGACGAGCTTTCACTACTACTCTCAGATGAACTTTCAGAAACACTTGGTGAAACTGAGGGACTGATTGAGGCTGACGAGGATTCACTGCTACTTTCAGAGATTGAAGCCGACTCTGAACTTGATTCGCTTAATGAGGGACTGGAACTTTCACTAATAGAGGCTGACTCAGAAACGCTTTCGCTAGATGACGGACTCGCTGATTCAGACGAAGATACCGAAGAACTTTCTGATATTGAGGCACTTTCACTGCTAGATTCGCTTCGGCTTTCACTGGAAGATTCAGAGACACTAGGTGAAACAGATGGTGAATAACTTGAACTAGGACTTTGACTATCTGAAGAACTAGGAGAGGCTGAAGCACTGCTAGACTCACTAGCTGATTCAGAACTTGACTCACTAGGACTAACTGACGAACTTTCACTTATGCTCGCAGATGGAGAAACAGAAATGCTACTTGAAGGGCTGATACTTGGGCTAACGCTTGGTGATAAGGAAGCAGACGAGCTTTCAGATATTGACGCACTTGCTGATTGAGAAACGCTAGAACTTGGCGATTTAGATGGGCTAACGCTAGGACTCCCTGAAGGGCTTGAACTAGCCGAAACAGAAGCACTAGGGCTTAACGATGGGCTGACTGACGGGCTTTTACTAGCAGATGAGCTGGCTGAACTTGAGACTGAGCTAGAAGCCGATATAGAAGCTGAACCACTAGAGCTAGGTGAACTTGAGGGTGATTTAGAGTTACTGCTACTTGGAGAACTACTAGGACTGATAGAAGGAGAATAACTAGCAGAGGCACTACTTGAGACAGAACTTGAAGGGCTTTTTGATGGTGAAACTGAGGGACTAGCTGAAGGAGATATGGAAGGAGAATAACTGGCACTGGCACTCATAGAAGGAGAACTACTAGGACTCTTAGAGGGTGAGACGCTCGGAGATACGGAAGGACTAATACTAGGCGAGTAACTACTTGAGGGAGAACTAGACGGACTAGAACTAATAGAAGCAGAAACGCTACTAGACGGAGAACTGGAAGGACTTATACTTGGAGAATATGAAGCAGACGGAGAAGATGATACAGAGTTAGACGGACTGCGTGAAGCCGAACTTGAAGGAGAACTACTAGGGCTGATACTTGGCGAATAGCTAGATGACGGACTACTACTTATTGAAGCACTTGGACTTTGCGAAGGACTCAAGCTCGGAGATATTGACGAACTCACGCTAGGGCTGTACGAAGATGATGGGGATGATGAGATACTAGCTGAGGCCGAAGAACTCGCACTCAAACTAGGGCTAGAACTAGGACTCGCACTGGCTGAAATCGAGGCTGAAGGCGATTGACTAGGAGAAGCTGATGGAGACAACGAGACACTACTTGAAGCACTTATAGAAGCTGACGCTGAGCTAGAGGCTGAAGAACTGGCACTAGATGAAGGGGATTTACTCGGACTTTGAGACGGACTAATAGAAGGAGAATAACTGGCACTGGCACTCGATGAGACAGAGCTAGACGGGCTAACACTCGAACTGGAACTTGGAGATACGGAAGGACTAATACTAGGCGAGTAACTACTTGAGGGAGAACTAGACG
>JBAXEO010000248.1:0-2619 GCA_037140395.1 Coriobacteriia bacterium | reverse complement strand
CGCTTCCTTCACACGGAAGAAGTCGTAGGTTCAAATCCTACATCGCCCACCATAGAAACCGCTGGTGAGAGGCTGTATTTCGAGAAATCGGAATCCGGCCTCTCACTCCCTTTCTGCCAACATCCGCAATTGCAACCGCCACGCGTTTTCGTTTCTGCTCTCACGATCAGAGTCCGAGCGCGTCTGAAAGCGAGTCCACAGCCGCCCTAGAGGTGGATTCGGTGACGTGGCCGTTGCAGTCCGCAGCGACACGAATATCAGCATGGCCGAGGAGCTCTGAGACGGCCTTGAGGTTGATGCCGGCCTCGAGCCATGAGGTCGCAGCGGAGTGTCTCAGGGTATGCAGTCCGACCTTCTTGATCTTCGCATAGTCCGCGGCGACGACCAGCGAGCGGAAGAGGTTGCGAGGCTCGACGGCCTTGCCCGATTCGGTTGTCAACACGTGGCGGGTGTCGGTCCATACGCTCCTGGCACGTATGAGCTCGAGCCTCTGAGTCTTGCGGTGCGCTTTGAGGAGTGCGACCACGGCAGGGGAGAGCGGCAAGATGGTAGGTCGGGAGGGGTGAGGGCTTCGTCGATCGATACCTGTGCAAACACCGTGGACGTTTGGTCTAACGTCCGGCGATTGAGGAAATGCACGATGCAGTACCCGCTGGTGGAATCGCGCCCGCTGTGCCGCTTGGGTACAAACTCTGGAGTGGGACATGGGTGGGGGGCTTGCGAGGGCTTGCTGGCCGTTCGTGATATGGGTATAGCGTAGCGGCAAAAGGTGCGTGTGCTGGTTGTGCCGGCGTGGCGCTGACATAGTGGTCGGCCCTTTCGGACAGCCGCCCGGATTGATACAACGGAGGCATTGTGGGAGGCACGGACAAGCGGGAGGCGTCGCAACTCGGATGGACCGAGGAGATCGCCGGAGAAGCTTCGCAAGACACGCAGCTAGCGGACGCCGCGATGGCTCTCCTCGGCTGTAGGAGCGAGGACGACGTCTACGGGGTCATCGGCGAGTTCATGCTCCTGCTCGCGCCGGGCAGCATCGTCGTCGTCGACGAGATCACCCCCGACATGGTCTTCTTCATCACGCGCAAGGTCGTCGGGGCAGACACGTCCATGGTTGCGAAGGCCGCGGCCCTTGCTGGCTTCGAGATGGTCGGTAAGCGGTGGGCCATTCCCCCCGTTTTCCGCGACGATCTGCTGAAGGGCACCCTCCTGAGGGTCCCCGGCGGGTTTGCAGAACTCGCGGCCGGCGAGATTCCCCGGCCGATCGCGGCGACCCTGACCAAGGCGCTCGGCATCCGTGACCTCTTCGCCATCGGAATCGCCGATGGGGCGAGAGTGCTCGGCAACTTCGCGGTCGTCACACGAACCCCGGATGTGGTGTTGCCGATTCCCGTCGTCGAGTCTTTTGCTCGACACTGCTATTCAACCCTTGACAGCATCCGAAAGGACCGTGAACTCGCCGAGAGCGAGGAAGGATATTCGGCCCTCGTCCAGCAGTCGAGTGACGGGATAGTGATCACTGGCGAGGATGGGGCGATCGCCGTCTGGAACAGCAGCTTGGCGTCTCTCACGGGCATAGATGAACGCGTGGCCGTCGGCAGTCTCATCTGGGAGATACAGGCGCGGATGATCCCCGAGGAGCAGAAGATGCCGGAGCTGCTGGAACAGCTCCAAACCGGATTCAAAAGCGCCGTCGAATCGCCGACGGACTGGCACGGGGGGTCGCGAGAGCAAGAGATCGTGCACGCCGACGGAACGCGCCGAGTAGTGAAGGACTCATCGTTCATCGTCAGGACAGAAGGCGCTGTGCGCTTCTGCTCGATCCTCCGAGACATTACTGCGGACAAGCAGGCCGAGGATGCGCTGAAAGAGAGCAATGAACGGTTCCGTGCAATCGTGGGCACCTCTCCAGTGCCGATGGCGCTCAACGACGAGCAGCTCAACGTAACCTTCCTGAATCCCGCGTTTGTCGAGACGTTCGGCTACACCGAAGACGACATCCCGACCCTCGCGCACTGGTGGGCCAAGGCCTATCCCGACCTCGAGTATCGACAATGGGTGGCCGATTCTTGGGATGCAAGGATCGCTCAGGCGAAGCGCTCAGACGAAGCGTTCGAGCCGCTTGAACTGACGGTGTGCTGCAAAGACGCAACGACCAAGGCAGTTCTCGTCTCCGCCGCTTCGATAGCTGGCGCATATGAGGGTGAGCACCTGGTCGTTCTATATGACATCACCGAGCGCAAGTATGCTGAGGAAGCACTCCGCGAAAGCTACGACATGATTGCGAACCTCACCGCCCAGGTCCCCGGGGTTGTCTATCAGTACCGCCTGTATCCCGACGGGAGTTCGGCTTTCCCGTTCTCCAGCGCAGGTATGAACGACATCTACGAGTACTCCCCTGAGGAGGTACGAGAGGACGCCACGCCGGTGTTCGGCCGTATCCATCCGGACGACTACGATCGAGTATCCTCCGACATCTTCGAGTCCGCCCGCACCCTGGGGCCCTTCCATTGCGAGTTCCGTGTCGTCCTTCCCCGGCAGGGGCTGCGTTGGCGATTTTCCGATGCCGTTCCGCAGCGCATGGATGATGGAGGCACGCTGTGGTACGGCATCATCTCTGAC
>JBAXEO010000247.1:0-2626 GCA_037140395.1 Coriobacteriia bacterium | reverse complement strand
CTGTTTATGTAGTCGCATAACTTCTTTGACAATATCCAAATTCTTGATTTCGCCATTTTTTCTAGTCCAGCCATTCGATTCCCATTTAATCCCCCACTCAGAAATCACTTTAACCCAAAACTCACTATCACTAGATATATGACAAGGTTCACCATCAGCATCAAGTAAGGCCGATACTATCGCCCTGCCTTCCATCCGAATATTTGTTGATAATGTTTCATGACCAACAATCGCCAGTTCGGTGTCTTTAATAGCCGCAAAACCACCAGGCCCAGGATTAGGGCTGCAACTTCCATCAGTGTAATAATAAATCATTGTTTCAATTTTATCATACTTCTAAATACCCTTGAATTTACAAACCATTAGCGCATAATAGTTAAGGTATATTAAGGACAATAGTTGTCCAGTGGAGGTAACAAATTATGGCAAAAGGTGCATCTAAACCTAAAAAAAACGTTAAAAAGCCTAAAAAAGCAAAACTAGCAAAATAATTGAACCAAAAATCATTTAAAAGACGCCAAACCAGCGTCTTTTAAATGTTAAAGGATTTATATATTACTTCGCAAAACTATGGGCCAGCTGAATCAAATCTTCTAGTTTACGACGATCAAATATATCTATACCATGATAAGTTTCAATCCCACTGTGGACCAAAACCTCATCAACAATACCTTCATATTTACGAATATTTTCTAACGACATAGCACTTGTAACTGCCAGTGGTTTATCGCCAACAGCCTCCTTCATGGCAATTAGTTTCTCGGCTATTGGTATTCGTCCATTTGATTCCCCACTGGTCACAATAACGTCAACTGAATCTTTTAACCATTCGACTTCGTATTGTGCCCTATTTGGATCTTCGGTATATGAATGTGTATTTTTATACGCAACACCTCCTAAAAGTCTGACATGTTTTAGCCTTGGTTCAGAATTTCTAAGTTCAATCGCAGCTGACTTTCTGGCCCCATCATAGCGCATATCATCAACCCACAAACCAGATGGCGGCAAAAGCAAATCTTTTGACTTGTTAATTGACCGAGCCAGCATTCGCATGGCGTCGTATGGACCTGAACCCAACATATTAATTCCAATATAGCTATCAGGCGACTCATCTAATAAATTACTGTAGGTTTCAATAAGTGATTTTGTATTCTTGACCCCGTTACAATGATCAGTCAAATATATACCGTCGGCATCTAATTCAAGTGCGCGATTACTTTCACGGATTGCTTCATAAACACCATTATTATTTATATGAACTACTGGGAAAACTTTCATTAATATTTCTCCTCTTGTTTTGCCCACCCGTTAATGTTTATCGTAGCAAATTGACTGTTAGCTAGTTAAATAATCAAATCGTTTATTGCAACCCTTTTTTGTTCGGTCGTATCACGATCACGAATCGTCACAGTATTATCTGTCAGTGTATCAAAATCAATTACAACACAATGTGGCGTTCCAATTTCGTCTTGGCGACGATAACGTTTGCCAATATTACCGTTGTCATCCCAAACTACAGCACCGTATTTATTCTTTAGTGATTCGTAAACTTCACGGGCTTTAGTAACCAGTTCGGGCTTGTTTTTTAGTAGTGGTGATACGGCATATAAATATGGTGCAAGTTCTGGCTTTAACTTTAATACAATACGCATTTCACCATTAATTTCTTCTTCATGGTAAGCATTGGTCAATACAGCTAGTAGCATTCGTCCTAAACCAACAGAACTTTCAATAACATACGGAATATAGTGTTCGTGGGTATTATCGTCAAAATAATTAAGACTTTTTCCACTAACCCGTTGATGATTACTTAAATCAAAATCAGTTCGATTATGTGTCCCCCATAATTCCTTGAAGCCTTGAGGAAAATTAAAATAAATATCATGAGCAGCTGCGGCATAATGAGCTCGTTCTTCTTTATCATGTTCATGCCATTGCAAATTTTCTTCGTCTATTCCTAATCTTTCAATCAAAAACCTCCACGCAAAATCTCGCCAATACTGATAATTTTTTTCTTGATTATCAGGATGAATAAAATATTGCATTTCCATTTGTTCTAATTCACGAACTCGAAAGATAAAATCGCGTGGCGAAATCTCGTTTCGAAAGGCTTTTCCGATTTGTGCAATCCCAAATGGAATTTTTGCTCGCATTGTTTCACGAATATTTTCATAATTAGTAAAGATTGAACCAGCTGTTTCAGGACGTAAATATGCCACTGATGAACTATCCTGAACAGGTCCAATCCATGTTTGCATCATCATATTAAAAAACCGTGGTTCACTGAGGTTATTTCCATCTGGCGATTTTTTATCTTTAAGTAGTTTCTTTAACTCTTTCAAATCTGTCGAATCAACTCCAGCCAGTTGGTCTGCTCGATATCGTTTCCCGTTTTTTACATCTTCTACCATTGGGTCTGTAAAACCTGATATATGACCACTTGCTTCCCATAATTTTGGGTTTTGAATTATAGCACTATCAACTCCATAAATATTATCTGGTTCTGTCACAAAAGCTTTCCACCACTCGGACTTAAGTTTATTTAGCATCTCGACGCCTAATGGACCGTAGTCCCAAAAACCAGCCAAGCCACCATATATCTCAGACGCTTGGAAGATAAAGCCTC
>JBAXEO010000246.1:0-2648 GCA_037140395.1 Coriobacteriia bacterium | reverse complement strand
AGTACCTCGAGGCGGCGCTCGACCAGATGCACAAGGACTACGGCACGATCGAGGGATACTTCGCCGAGGGGTTACACATCGACGCGGATGCACAGGCTGGTCTGCGTGCGGTGTTCGTCGAGAGCGCCTGAGAGCGGGCTACCGCCGACAGAAGCGCCATCTCGTGACGCATTCGACGATGGCTTCAGCGCACCACTCAAACTCGAGGCCGAGGCAGGAATCGCCGTGATCTTGCACTAGGGTGCTAAGTAGTACGCCACGCCCTCCTCGACCCAAGTCCTCCCCAGAGTGGCTTTGATGTTGTCCCTCTCATGCGGGTCCGCCGAGTACAGATAGGTTCCGTTGTCTAGATTTCGGAAACGCCAGACAGGGGCGCCGACGGTGGTTGAAACCCGATAGGCCTCGCCCTCCAAGCGCCACTCGCTCGAAAGAGTGTTGATTATTGTGTCCCTCTCGGCGGGGTCGGAGGAGTAGAGGTAAAAGCCGCCCCGGATGTTTAAGAACCTCCAAAGCGGCGAGACGTTTCCTTGGGTTGAAGTATCAACATGATAGGCCAGACCTTCGAGGAGCCAGGTGCCTTGTAGCGTCCTGACGATGCTGTCCTTCTCGGCTGCGTTAGCCGTCCACAGGTAGAAGCCGTTTCTGAGGTTGCGGAAACGGTAGACGCCCATTGTCAGCGAAGCG
This sequence comes from Coriobacteriia bacterium, assembly GCA_037140395.1. Classification (GTDB taxonomy): domain Bacteria; phylum Actinomycetota; class Coriobacteriia; order Anaerosomatales; family JAAXUF01; genus JBAXEO01. The sequence goes on along the minus strand of JBAXEO010000246.1, from coordinate 1,964 downwards.
TTCACTCGCCCGTACCCGAAGTCGTCGTCCCTTCCTGCTGCGCCAAGATCGAGCGCTGATGCGAGCAACTGGTTCTCAACCTGACTCCTTGACCAGGAGGGGTTCTTCGACCGAATCAGAGCCGCGACACCGGCGACGTGTGGGGCTGCCATTGAGGTCCCGGTCTTGTAGCCGTAGCCGCCGTCAAATGTTGTCGAGTAGATGCTTGAACCGGGAGCGGCAATGTCCACCCCGGGTCCGTAGTTCGAGAAATATGACAGCGCATCGGAAGATGTGGTGGACCCCACACCGATTACGTTCTCATCGGCGGCGGGATAGAGCACCGCGCGCAGACCGTCATTGCCAGTCGCCGCGACGACCACGCAGTCACGGGAGACGGCATACTGGACAGCAGCGTCGAGCGTGTCGCTGCCGGTTGGAGTACCGAACGACATGTTGATCACAGAAGCGCCTTCGTCGGCGGCATATCTGATTCCCTCGGCCACAGCGGAGGTCGATCCTATGCCATTCGCACCCATCACCTTCACTGGCAAAATGGTGCATTGGTTGGCAACGCCCGCGACGCCGATGCCGTTGTTCGTCGTCGCGGCGATGATGCCGGAGACGTGGGTGCCGTGACCGTAGTCGTCCTGGGCGACGTCATCCTTGTTTACGAAGTCCCAGTCATTGGCAGTATCGAGACGACCGATGAGATCAGGGTGGTCTAGATCAGCACCGGAATCGATAACGGCAACCTTGACAGACGAGCCGCGTGTCACATCCCACGCGGCGGGCGCCCCAATCTTCGTCGCGGCCCATTGCAGCGAGAAGTCGGGGTCGTCGGGGATCATGGTCGCGTAGACGACTCCGTCCGGCTCGGCATACTGCACCCCCGGCTGTTCAGTCAGATCACGCACGAACTCGACCACGTCGGTGCCCGGTGGCACTTGGACCACACAGAAGCCGCCGCTCATGGCCAGCCGAGGGAACTCGGCGCCCATGAGCAAGGCCGACGTGATCGCCTCGTCCTGATTCGTGGGATCGAAGCCCACCAGGACGCTCGTGCTTGCATCAGCAGACGCCGAGTTCGCAGGGTCGGCGAAAGGTAGCGGGGGCTGTGTCGTATCTCTCGGGATTGCAACAGCGGCGTGCGCAACATTCGCCTGAAGCGCCGCAATCACAGCCAAGGACAGTAGCGCCACCGTGACCACCCATGTGTTTCGGCGGATATGGATCGACTGGATCATTGCCGTCCCAACTCAAATCGGCCGAGGGGCTACCGTACCAAGCCCAATCGGCTCGACTCAATTCGCGAAAACTCCCTAGGATGGTTTTCAGCATATACCCTGCCACCCCCCTCTCGTGACTCACGGCACAACGGAAGAAGGCTCATAGCTATCAAATTCGCATTTCCTCGAGCAGTTCAATTCACGAGATTCCCTGGGAGCAGGCAACACGATAGATGAGTCGGCAGTTGATGTATCTCCAAGAGTCTTAAGGCCGGCACGCCCCCGCAAAGTCACTGCGACTCGACAACCGAGTGATGCGGACGTCCGTCCCCGTGTACGGCGCCTCAAGGAAGGCATCGCCTCCAACGTACATGCCGACATGGTGGATCGGACTACCAAAGAAGACCAGGTCACCGGGTTGCAGGTCCGCTCTGTCTACGTGTTCCCCTTGGTTGATCTGATCGCCTGAGTAGTGGGTCAGGTCGATGCCAACCTTCGCGTAGGCGAACAGCATCAGTCCGCTGCAGTCAAAGGTGTCCGGGCCCGCCGCAGCCCAGACGTAGGGCTTGCCAATCTGCTTCTCAGCGTAGTAGACGGCCGCGGCAGCTTCGGAACTTGCAGGCTTGCCCCCGAGATAGACCCCACCCGAGGAAGCCGTCTTCTGCGCGAGCAAGAGCTTCATAGTGCGTGCCTGCTCGGAAGAGCTCTGGGCGGCCAGACGCCGAGCAACCAGCGTTTGGATCTCAGCGGTCAAGC
>JBAXEO010000245.1:0-2652 GCA_037140395.1 Coriobacteriia bacterium | reverse complement strand
ATTTTACAGTCTATTTACACACGTGTATCCGAGTTAACAGCCGTGCAACCACTCGCGCTCCGGGCAACCCTAGGATTCTGGCGGCAGGAAGAACCGTTCCGACCCGTTCTTGGGGGACAACCCGAATCAAAGGAGAGTGGCAGTGAAGGCACAGAAGTGGATTGTTGCGGCGCTTGCCTCGGCGCTGGCTCTAGGTGCGCTTGGCCTGAGCGGCTGCGGTGGCCAGAGCACTACCAGTGCGCCCAGCACGAAGACTGAGCTCACCGGCTCGATTAACGTTTCCGGCTCCGACACCATGGTCAATCTCGCGCAGGCCTGGGCCGAGGCATTCGGTACCGAGAACGCCGGTGTGATGGTCTCGGTCAAGGGTGGCGGCTCGGGCGTGGGCATCGCCGCGCTCATCAACAAGACAGTCGACTTCGCCGACTCGTCCCGCGAGATCAAGTCGGAAGAGACCTCCGCTGCCAAGGCGGGCGGCGTTGACCCCGTTGAGACCGAGGTCGCCAAAGACGGCCTCGTCGTCATCGTGAACAAGGCGAACGGCGTGACGGCGATTACCAAGGAGCAGCTCGGCAAGGTTTACGCCGGCGAGATTGTCAACTGGAAAGACCTCGGTGGAGCCGACGCCCCGATCGTCTTGCTCGGACGTGACAGTTCCTCGGGCACGTACAGCTTTGTGAAGGACGAGGTGCTCGGCAAGCTTCCCAACAAGCCCGAGTACGCCAAGTCGATGCTCAATCTGCAGTCCACCCAGGCCATCGTTGACGAGGTTGCCAAGAACGCCAACGGAATCGGCTACATCGGTCTGGGCTACGAGAACGCCTCCATCAAGCCGATCAACGTTGACGGCACGACCGCATCAGTGGCCACCGTCCTCGACGGCACCTACGCCCTCAGCCGCGGGCTGTTCATGTACAGCAACGGTGAGCCCACCGCCGAGAAGAAGGCTTACCTCGACTGGATTCTGAGCGCGCCTGGTCAGGCAATCGTCAAGACACAGGGCTTCGTGCCCCTCGCGAAGTAGTAGGGATTATCCAGACCTCATGACAGAGCCGTCTTCAGTCAAGACGGCGAGCAGAGGCCGCTCGGCTCTAAGCCGGGCGGCCGATGCCGTCGTTCAAGGCTTCATTCACGCCTCCGGGTGGCTGGCGATCGTGGTGCTCGCCACCATCTTTGCCTTCCTAGCCCTCAATTCCATTCAGTCGGTCCGGGCAGTCGGTCTGTGGCCGATGATCTCGGGCACCGACTGGTACCCCACGTCCACGCCGCCCAGCTTCGGCTTCCTTCCATCCGAAGCCGGATCGCTGTGGGTTTCCGGCGTGGCGCTCGTGCTCTCAGTCCCTATCGCCGTACTCGCCGCGATCTTTCTGTCCGAGTTCGCCAGCGGCCGCCTCAAAGACGTCACTAAGTCCGTTGTGGAGTTCATGGCGGCGGTGCCCTCAGTCGTTCTCGGATTGCTTGGGCTGACCTACATTGCGCCGTTGGTCCAGCAGGTGTTCCACTTGCAGTCGGGATTGACCGCGCTCACTGCCGGCATTGTTGTGGGTGTCATGTGTCTGCCGACCATCATCTCGATCTCCGAGGACGCGCTGCATGCGGTGCCAGTCGATCTTCGACAGGCATCACTCGCACTGGGAAACACCCGCTGGGAAACTACCTACAAGGTGACGGTGCCCGCGGCTTCCTCGGGCATCTTTGCTGCAGTGATGCTCGGGCTCGGCCGCGCTATTGGCGAGACGATGGTGGTCTTGATGCTCGCCGGCAACTCCGGCTTGATCCCATCCTCGCCCATGCAGGCTGCCCGTACGCTCACCGGAACTATCGCGCAGGAGATGGGCGAGGTTGCCCGTGGAGGGATGCACTTCTCGGTGCTCTTCTCGATGGGGCTCGTGCTGTTCGCGATCACCTTTGTCATCAACCTAGCGGCCGACGTCGTTCTTGAGCGTCAGCAAAGGAAGTGGCGCCGATGAGCGTGACGGCGGCTGGTTCTGCCCGAGCGAAGCGCGCCCGTACCGTTGAGGCCATCGCCAAGTTCGTGACGGGTGCATGCCTGATGTTTGCGGTTTTGGCGACGGTGGCCATCATCGGCACGATCGTCTGGCGTGGCGCGCCCTCAATCTCATGGGAGTTCATCTTTGGGATGCCCAAGAAGAACATGACGGCCGGAGGCATCTGGCCGGCCGTCTATGGCACGATCATGCTCACCTTGGGCACAGCCCTGTTCGCGCTGCCGCTGGGCGTGGCCGCCGGCATCTACCTTGCGGAGTACGCGAAGCGCGGGCCGGGCACGCGCGTTGTGCGCCTGTCGATCGCAAACATGGCCGGCGTGCCTTCCATCGTGTACGGGCTATTCGGTCTGTCGCTCTTTGTCATCGTGCTCAAGTTCGGAGTGTCGCTGCTGGCCGGCTCCCTCACACTTGCAGCGCTCACCCTCCCGATCATCATCACCTCGACCGAAGAGTCGCTTCGACAGGTTCCCAGGGACCTTCGGCAAGCGTCGCTCGCTCTTGGAGCCAGCAAGCTGCGGACGATTCTGCGGGTGGTCTTGCCTGCTGCCGCTCCCGGCATCGTGACAGGCGCGATTCTTGGCCTGTCCCGCGCTGCAGGCGAAACAGCACCGATCATCTTCACCGCCGCCGCCTTCTATGCCCC
>JBAXEO010000244.1:0-2668 GCA_037140395.1 Coriobacteriia bacterium | reverse complement strand
ACGTTCTGCTCGGCGGCGAGGAGAGCGGTGGCATCGGCATCCCGAGCCACGTGCGCGAGCGCGACGGCCTGCTCATGGCGCTCATGCTCACCGAGATGATGGCGCAGCGTGGCAAGGGCCTGGGCGAGCTCGTCGACGACATGCTCGCGATCACCGGCCCCATGGAGTACAGCCGCGTCGACCTCAAGCTCACACCCGCGGTCAAGGATGCCTTCCTTGCACGCGCACCAGGAATCGCTCCTACCCAGATCGCCGGCGTACCTGTGCTCGACATCGTCCGCGCCGACGGCGTGAAGTTCCTGCTCGCCGACGACGCCTGGCTGCTGCTGCGCCCCTCGGGCACCGAGCCGCTGGTGCGCGTGTACGCCGAGGCCCCCTCGGCAGGTGTCGTCGACGATCTGCTCGCCGCCGGGCGCGCGCTGGTCGAAGGCTAGGGGAGAGAGATCGCGCCGATGCCGCAGGATCGCCCTCTGCGCGTCACCATGGTCAACAAGTACTACTACCCGCCGCATCTGGGCGGCGTGGAGACCGTGGTGCGCAACATGTCGGAGGGGCTCGTCGAGCATGCAGGCGCCCAAGTCACCGCCGTGGTCAGCAACGAGGCCAAGACGCGCGCCCAGGAGACCATCGCTGGTGTCGACGTGATCCGCATGCCTCGGCAGTTCGCGCTCTCCTCGGCGCCTATCGCGCTGGGGATGGCGGGTGAGCTCACACGCCAGATGCGCTCGGACACGCCGCCCGACGTCATCAACCTGCATAACCCCTACCCGTGGGGTGAGCTCTCGTGGCTGCAGGCCAATCCAGACGTGACCACCGTGCTTTGCTACCACAGCGACATCGTGCGCCAGAAGCGCATGCTCGCCGCGTACAAGCCGTTCCTCGACCGCGTTCTCGACCGCGTCGACCTCATCACCACATCCAGTCCCAACCTGCGGGACAACTCGCCGTTCCTGCGCGACCGCGTCGACAAGGTCCGCATCGTCGACTACGGCCTTCACGTGGGCGACATCGCCGAGCCCCCGGCCGCAGTAATCGCCCGCGCCGAGCAGATTCGCGCCGAGCACGGCGGGCGCAAAATCGTGCTGTTCGTCGGCCGGCTGGTCTACTACAAGGGCGCCGACGTGCTTGTGCGAGCGATGACCGACGTCGATGCCGACCTGGTCATCTTGGGTACCGGCCCGCTGGAGAGCGAGTTGCGCGAGATTTCCGTCGCCAGCGGCGTCACTTCGCGCATCAGCTTTCTGCCACCGCAAGACGATGCCGAGCTCTCGGCGTACTATCGCGCGGCCGACGTGTTCTGCCTGCCCAGCGTAGCCAACAGCGAGGCGTTCGGGCTCGTGCAGATCGAAGCGCACGCGGCCGGCACGCCCGCCATCTCGACCAACCTGCCCACGAGCGTGCCCTACGCCAACCTCGATGGCGTCACGGGACTGACGGTGCCCGTCGGCGACGTTCTTGCGCTCGCCGCGGCGCTCAGCAGGCTGCTCGGCGACGATGCGCTGCGTAAGCGCCTCGGCGCTCAGGCCCGCGAGCGGGCGCTGACGCAGTTCACGATTCCGCGCATGGTCGAGTCAATGCGCGCGGTGTACAGCGAGGCAACCGAGATCCGCGCGGCCAAGAAGGGGAGGGCGTAGATGTCGCGCAACCGATTCATCGCGCTCTCCATCGTGCTCGATGCCGTGCTGGTCAACGCGGGCTACATCCTCGCGTTCTTGCTGCGCTTTGGCGGCAACCTTCCTGTCTTCAACTTTGGAGCCTATCTGTTCTTGGCGCCCGTCATCACACTGCTCTATATCGGCGGCGCGTGGACCTACGGCCTCTACGACCCGGAGCGCTCTGACACGGCGTGGCTGGTAGCCCGAGGCGTCGTCGCCGCCGTCACGCTTGGTGCGCTGATCACCACGGCCATCGCCTTCTTCGGAGGCGAACGCACCGCCTCCTTTGCACGTACCACGATTCTGCTCGCCTTCGTGCTCGACCTCGTGCTCCTCATGGGCTGGCGCCTCGTCTTCCTGCGCTTTGGGCGGCTCTCCTGGCCAGAGCACCGCGTGCTCATCGTTGGGACGAGTGCCGGTTCCGTCGAGCTCGCTCAGCAAGTCGTACTCAGGAGCAAGTGGGGATGGAAGGTCTCTGGCCTGATCGATCCCAGCACCGGGGCCTGCTCGACAGCGGTTCACGAGATCGGCGGATTTCCCGTCTTAGGCTGCGCTGCGGACATCGCGCGCATCGCTACCGAGACCCGAGCCCATCGCGTTATCGTGGTAAGCCCCATCGCCCTGCGCGAGCTGGTCGAGTCTCTCGTCCTCGCCGATGAGGTATCTGTGCGCGTCGACGTAGTACCCGAACTCTACGAGATCTTCATCGGCACCGTAGACGCCATCGTCGGCGACGTCCCGCTCATGGAAATCACCCGCTCCACGGTTCCTCGCTATTACGCAGCCGCCAAACGTGCGCTCGACTTTCTCGGCGCACTGTTCCTGCTCATCCTCACAAGCCCCATTCTGCTCGTGGCCTCGCTGGCGATCGTCGCCACCGACGGCTTCCCGCTGTTCTTTGCTCAAGAGCGCAGCGGCAAGAACCGCAAGCCCTTCTCGGTCTACAAGTTGCGGACGATGCTCAAAGATGCCGAGGCGCTCACCGGTCCGGTCCTCGCCGAGGAAGACGACCC
>JBAXEO010000243.1:0-2670 GCA_037140395.1 Coriobacteriia bacterium | reverse complement strand
GTTCAGGTCGTTGCCGGTGATGATGCGCGCTTGGTCCCCGCGAATAATGCCGATGCGGCGGGCGATTGTCTCGGCGGTCAGTCCGTAGTCGCCGGTGATCATGATGACTTCGATACCGGCCGTGTTGCACTCCTGGACCGCGACGGCCACCTCGTCGCGCGGCGGATCCATCATCGCCATGAGTCCGACAAAGATCAGGTCGCGCTCGGTCTTGTCGGGCGAGAACTCGGTCTCTTCCTGCGCGATGGGCCGATACGCCATCGCGAGCACGCGCAGACCGTTGCGAGCGAACTCGTCGTTCTGCGCGACAATCTCGGCGCGCGTGGCCTCGGTCAGCGGCTGCTGACCATCAAGCGTCTCGGTCGACGTGCAAAGGTCGAGCACCTCTTTGGGCGCGCCCTTGACGTAGCCGATGCGATTGAACTTGTTCATATGGATGGTGGTCATCCGCTTGCGAACCGAGTCAAACGGCAGCTCAAAAACGCGGCGTGTGGTCTCAAGTTCGGCCTCGTGGTCAAAGCCCGCCTTCTTTGCGGCTACGAGCAGCGCGGCCTCTGTCGGGTCGCCGAGGATTGTCCAGTTATCCTCGGGCCCACCGGGCTCGATCAGCCGCGCGTTGTTACAGAGCGACGCGGCTCTCACCAGAAGCTGCAGCGCCTTGAGCTGGTCGGCGTCGAGATCTTGGCCCTCGTGTTGGTAGTCGCCAGATGGAGCGTAGCCGCCGCCGGAGACCTCAAGGTGCTGCCCTGCGACCCAGATGTCGCGCACCGTCATCTCGTTCTTGGTCAGCGTGCCGGTCTTGTCGGTGCAGATGACGGTAGTGCATCCGAGCGTCTCTACCGACGAAAGCTTCTTGATGAGCGCGTGTCGGTCGGCCATCCGCTGGACACCCATCGCCAACGACAGCGTCACCGTGGGAAGGAGCCCCTCGGGCACGAGCGCGACGATGATTCCTACCGAGAAGAGGAACCCTTCTATGGGCGTCAACCCGCCAAAGAAGTAGCCGAGAATGAAGAAGACGACGCCCACGCTCGTAGCGATGATGGCCACAAGCTGCGTCACCTTGCCCATCTCCTTTTGGAGCGGGCTCAGCTCTGATTCAACGCTCTGCGTCAGCTCGGCGATCTTGCCGAACTGCGTCTCCATCGCCGTGGCGAATACGATCGCCTTGCCGCCGCCGTAGGCGACTGAGGTCCCGGCGAACACCAGGTTCGGCATCTCGATGAGCGTGAGGTTGGGATCGTCGTGCGGCGAGGCGGTCTTTCGCACCGGCTCAGATTCGCCGGTAAGAGTCGCGTTGTTGGTTCGGAGCTCGAACTCCTCGACCAGCCGTGCATCGGCCGAGATTGCATCGCCCTCCTCAAGCACCATCAGATCACCGGGGACGAGTTCGGCTGCGGCAATCTGAACGGTCTTGCCATCTCGGATGACCTTGGCGTTGTGCGGGATCATCTGCTTCAGGGCTTCGGTGGCCTTCTCGGCTCGAAACTCCTGCCAGAACGAGAAGATCGCGTTGATGAAGATGACCGCGAAGACGGCCCACCCTAGCTGGGGCATCCCCGCAACAAAGGCGAGGCCGCCTGCAACCCACAGCATGATCGCGAAGAGATGGTAGAAGTTCTCAAGGAACTTCAGAATCAGCGAGCGGCCCTTGATCTCACGGATCTCATTGCGCCCGTACTCCTCAAGGCGCTTGGCGGCCTCCTCGGAGGTGAGACCCTGGGCGCTCGTCTTCAGCGACTCATAGAGCTCGACGTCACTCCTCGCCCAGCACGAATCATCCACACACCGCGCGTCATGCTCAGCCATCGTTTGCAGTCGCCCCGCAATCCCCCATGGGCAGTCCGCCGAATGCGGACGCTCCCTATGAGGTTCCCTACGAACGGCTCGGCTCCTGCCGTGGTCCTACTGTCCCAGGACGCAGGTCACGCGGGTTGCGCCCCGTGCTGCCGCGGCTCCATGTGCACGCCAAAGGTCTGCCGCAAGTTGGCTTCCTCGCCGCACGACGACAGAATGAGCACCTCGTCGCCGGCCTTCAGCACCGTATCGCCCCGCGGGACCACAACCTCCCCCGCCGAGATGACCGCCATGATGTGCGCGCACTTGGGCAGCGCCAGATCGGCGATGCGCTTCCCTACCGCCTCGGCGTCGGCGGGCTCATGCTGCGCGAGGCCTGGTACTACGCACTCCCCGCCGCCGCCCTCAAACGCGCCTCCGTCATTCACAAGACTCTACTGGGAGAGCCGGTGCTCATCGGACGCGCCGACGACTCCACCCTGGTGCTCACCGATGATTACGCCTCCACCCGCCATGCCCGACTCTCGCAGCGTGGTCCCGACTGGTACGTCGAGGACCTCGGCTCGACCAATGGGACCTACCTCGACCGGTCGAAGGTCACGACCGCGGTTCGGGTTCCCATCGGCACGCCGGTGCATGTCGGTAAAACAGTGATTGAGTTGCGCCCATGACCCTGGCCCTTCGCTACGCCGCCCGGAGCGACCGGGGACTCGTACGCGCCAACAATGAGGACTCGGTGTACGCCGGCGCGCGGCTGCTGGCCCTTGCCGACGGTATGGGCGGCCACGCCGCTGGCGAAGTAGCCTCCCAGTTGGTGATCGCCGCACTGGCACATCTCGATTACGACGAGCCCGGCGGCGATCTGCTCAACAA
>JBAXEO010000242.1:0-2686 GCA_037140395.1 Coriobacteriia bacterium | reverse complement strand
ATATGAGTCCTGCCAGAGGCCGTGATTCCTGTCAGCGGTTAGACAAACGGTTAGATAGAACCTGCTCGAATGCCTAACACGTTTGCCGCACTACCGATCCCCGATGCTCACCATGTGCGCTCGGACCCATTCGGCCAGCGCGTCCTCAGGGAGTTCGCCTCCAGCGAGGTCCAGCATGACCACCACGACATCGGCCTCCGGAGCCTCGACCTCATAGCCGTTCAGTCCCATGAACACGCCCATCACCACGAACGCGACGCGTTTGTTGCCGTCGTTGAACGGGTGATTGCGCGCCAGCCCGAAGCCGTAGGCGGCGGCAAGGTCGGGCAGGTCCGAGTCGGCTTCGTACGCGAAGCGCTGGCGCGGGCGGGCGAGTCCGGACTCGAGCGCGTTCTCATCACGCACGCCGGGCATGCCTCCGTGTGCGCGCAGCTGATCAAAGTGCACGGCGTCAACCACGAGACGGTCCACCCAGCGCGGTTCCTGCGTCAATCCCACGGCGCCTACTTCGCCAGCTCGCGCAGCGCGTTGCGGTACTTGCCGGCGACCTTGGCCGCGATGGCGAGCGCTTCTTCGGTGTCCGGGTCGTACGGCGTCAGCAGGATGCCCCGGTCCGTCTCGATGGCCAGCACGGTATCGCCTACAGCAAGATGTAGCCTGTCGGCCATGTCCTTGGGCAGTGTCGCACCGATGGACCCGCCCACTCGGCGCAGCTTGAGTCCCTGAGTCATGTATCCTCCAATACGGCGTGACGTTTCGGACAGTTCCGAGTGTAGCACACGAATGCTACTGGGTGTGGCGGGCGCTCGGCGAACAGTTGCAGACGCCGCTAGCTGTGTCATCCCGTCAGCGCATGAGCGCCGCGCATGCGCACCACACTGGACAGAGGGGCAACGGGACAGGGGAAACCGTGATTCTCCCCAAAGTCCGCGACCCCCGCTTCATTGCCATCCGCCGCGGGGGGACGCTCGCGGACTCCGACCATCAGCTCATGGTGTGGGCGGCTGTGTGCGCAGAGCACGTCCTGCGGCTCTTCGAGTCGGTGCAGCCCCTAGCCCCGCGCCCTTGCCCCGCCGCTACTGACTCACCGAGTAGTACAGCGCGTTGGATGCGGCGTTCCAGGCCTCGTGCACCTCGATGAAGGTGTTCGAGTAGGCATATGTCACCTTGGGGTAGGCGCCCATCGTCCCGCGGTCCCAGCTTGTAGCCCAGTTCACGCTGCTCGCCGGAGGAGCACCCAGCGTTCCCTGTTCGACCCAGAACTCGTGGTTGCCGAGTCTGCTGGGATAGACACAGACGAGCGTCGTCTGGTCGAGGCCGGGTGGCACGTCGCCGAGCGCCACGGAGGTGTAGTAGTTCCCCTGGTTGAAGCTGACCGCCGAACTCCAGCTGACGGTCTGCGCCGCCGGGTTCAGGGTTCCCACCTCGTACCACATGCCGGTGCCCTTCTGCCATGAGTTATGCACGCACACCAGCTGGTTCCTGTCGTTGATGCTGATGCTGGGTGCCCAGCCATCTGCGAATGTCCGTGCCGTTCCCCAGTTGACGCGCTTGTTCTGGATATCCACGCTGCCGACGCGGTACCAGAGGTGCACCGGATTCCCGGTGTAGACCCCGGAGTCCTGGTATGCGACCACGACGGTCTTCCCGTCCCTCGAAATGGCGACGCTGGGATAGTAGCCCGGACCGGGGGTTCCGTTGGACTGGTAGGCGAACCACTGGCTGCCCCCGAAGTCGATGCTCTGGCTATAGACGGTGCCGATCGCGGTGTAGAGGTTGCCGGTCTGGCCTCCGTTGTTCTCGGGCCAGGCGAGGGCGACGATTCCACCGTTGGAGACGGAGATGGCCGGGGAGACCGCGCGTCCGACCAGCTTCGAGGCATCCTGCTGAGGACCCCAGTTCACGCGGGCGTTGTTCGGGTCCACGGTGTTCACGGTGTAGAGGAATCGCCCCTCGTTCATGTGCGCTTCGATGAGGAGGTTGGCGGACTCCACGCCGGCGATGGCCGGGTCGTAGCCGCTCGCGTAGTTGATGACGGGTCCGAACGGGCCGCTCTTGGGCGCGGCGGACTTCTTCTTGGCTGGTGAAGTGCCGGTGGTGGCGACCGTGCCGGTCGGTTCGTCCTCGGCGAAGGCTTCGGAGCTGACCGGGACGGTGCCCAGTTCGGATTCGATCTTGCTCAGCTCTGCCTTGGCCTCGCTCTTGACCGCCGACGTGGTCGCCTGCGAGCAACCGACGAGTACGGCGATGACCATCGCCCCCGCTAACACGATGCCGGCGCACTTCGTGATACGAAGGGCTTGACTGGTCCCCGTGGTGTATCTCCTCATGTCGCCCTCCCCCGTGAATGCGGCTCACCGTACGCTTCCCAATGCCAGTAGGCAATCCCCTCTGGCCGATACTAACGTGCTACCGAACACCGGTCAAAGGTCCCGCGAGTACTCTCTTTCTGAGGCAACGCGGGGACTTGGGAAGCGAAGCGCATGTGGGTAAGCTGTTGGACGGCCTTCCCTCCGTGTATCGGCAGCGCGGGCCTGTTCCCGCGGCTGATCCACGCCATTCGCGGACTCGGGCCGGCCAACTCATTGTGACCAGACGTAAGCGTATGGTCGTGGAAGGGGCAGACGATGGTGGATACTGGGCTATCAGGTCGGGTCGCACTGGTGACCGGCGCAAATCACGGAAT
>JBAXEO010000241.1:0-2688 GCA_037140395.1 Coriobacteriia bacterium | reverse complement strand
GTCCCGGAGTCCGGCGGCATCCGCAAGGTGCGCTGGTCCCGTGCAGGAAGTGGCAAGTCGGGAGGCGTCCGCGTCATTTACTTCACCCGCACCGCCGAAGGGGAGGTGGTCCTGCTGACGCTGTACGCGAAATCCAGGACGAACAACCTCACCGGCGTGAGACTCAAGGAGATTCGTCGTGCCCTCGAAGAATAGGCCGCTGTCCAAGGCCGAATTGGACGCCTATGAGGCCAAGCGCGACCTCGCGGCAGAGTTGCTCGATTCTGTCCGGCAAATGAAGGCGGGTCAGACGCAGGTCGTTACCTCTCCGGTCATCGAGGCGCGGAAGAAGACCGGATTGTCCCAATCGCAGTTTGCCACGCTGATGGGAGTGTCCGTCCGCACGTTGCAAGGATGGGAACAAGGGCGCAAGCAGCCCAGTGGAGCGGCACGCACCTTGCTCGCCATCGCCAGCACCAATCCCAAGGCGGTCCTGGCGGTCGCGGCGAAGTGACCGAGCACCGATCAACGTGCCGGGATCTTCGTCGACATCGGCCATTATTTTCGGATGTGGCCGTCTGACGACACGCGACAGCTTCAGCATTTCAGGCTCTGTTGAAATTCAAGTGGGTTGCCGGGCATGAGGGTTGATCGCGTGGAAATCGAGCTTGCCTGCGATCAGGAAGATGACCGTCCGGATGGTGGACAGGCGGGTAAAGCCACGTGCGCGGCGCTTGGCGGCCTGGAACAAGCCATTGATGGCTTCGAGGAAGCCGTTGGTCTGGCGGGTCTGCGCCCAGGCGACGATGCCCTCGATGTGACGGCGCACCAGAGCGGCGACTTCCTTCATTGGCTCGACCTTGCTGCGCATGACACAGGTACACCAGTGTTCGAGCATGGCGCGAACGACGTTGATCTGCTTGCGCTCGAGGATCTCGCGCAACCGCTCCTTGTAGAGCCAGGCGCGAGCCGTGCGCACGGTGGTGATCTTGGCGATCAAGGCATCGAGGTCGGCGGCTGCGTCAGGCTGCAATTTGGAGCGATCCTTGAGCAGCGACCAGCGCATGCCCTTGAGAGACTTGTCGGTGCGCTGCTCGATGCGGCGCATCTTGTCGACCGCGACGCTTGCATGCCAGATGACGTGGAATTTGTCGAACGTGATGCGGGCGTTGGGAAGTTCCTCGCTGACGCCTTTGATGAAGGCTGGCGACATGTCGATGCTCACCGACTCGATTTGCTCGGGCGGGCAACCGTGGTCGGCAAGATCGGCCGCCAGCGCCTTGATGGTCGCCGCATCACGCCCCTCAGTGACGAACAGTACCCGGCGCTCAACGGCGTCGGCCGCCAGGGTGACGTAGTCGTGACCGCGGGCACGCGATGTCTCGTCGATGGCCAGCGCCTTCACCTCGCTGAAGTCGGCCAGGCCCAGGGCGATCTCGACATAGCGGTTGCACACCGCCGTCACCCGGTGCGCCGACTCGCCAACGATGCGCGCCACCGCGGCAAACGGCATCTGCTGCGCCAGCATCAGGATCATCGCTTCGAACAACAGCGTGAAGCCAGACAAGCGACCCGCGAAATCCGGTTCGACCAGCCGTACCGACCCGTTGGGCAGCTTCACCCGGGGCGCACGCACCTGCAGCTTGCACTCGTGCTGGAAGAAGTTCAGGTGCCGGTAGGTCTTGGTCACCGTGTCATGCACCGGATGTACGCCTTCGTACCCCGACACCGCAAATCGGCTACCCGGGGTGAAGTCGATCACTACCGTCAGCACCCTTGCCGGCTCATCGAAATCCACCGACGCCACAGACCACGGCGCAGCAATTCCAAGCGCCGCCTCAAACACCTTGGCCGTCATCTCAGCACCTCAATTCGCTGTTCAACATGACGCAATACTACCCACTCGGAATTCAAGAGAGGCTGTTGTTCTTGTGAGACTTCTGGGCCACTCGATGCTCCTTAAACATTGCTGAGTGGCTTTCCTCCCGTAAATGGACTCGCCCTCAGCGACAGACGTTTCTCACGGGATGATTCCCAACCTGATCTTGGTCTTGATGCTGGACAACCAGTCGTCGCGATATTGCAAGGCCAGCGCATCGAGATTGACTCGCCCAACGCCCGCCTTGCGAGCCAGATCCTCCAACGAGATCATGCAGTCGAGCCAGCCCAGCCCGTTCGATGCGACCAAGGCGGCCTTGTCGGCCGTTGTGACCACGATGACATGTGACGGCAGCAGCTTGTTGGCGAACAGCCACGCGAAAAGATGCTTCTCGCCATCGTCGAGCGTGCTGCTCGGAGGGTGGCTCAACACCAACGTGGCGAGCTCCTTGCGGCTGACCGGATGTTGTGCAGCAAGCCCAGCATTCAAAACAGCAGGCGGCACGGCAACGTGACGGGGATCACCAGGATTGCCGGTCAGCGTTTCCTCGACACACTTCTCGACGGTTTCGATGGCGAAGTGATTGCTGATGGCCGTCCAGCAACTCGTTCGGAACGATTCGAGGATGACATTGGTGTCCGCGAAGACTCGGATTTTCTGCATACCGTTCTCACCTCACAGCTCGAACGGTGCGGTGAGGTCGTACTGAGCGAACAGCTCGGTCAACCCGCCCAAGCCGAGGCCCATGGCCTTGGCCGCTTTGCGAGCCGACAGCCGCCCGTTCTCCAAGGCCTCGTGAAGCATCTTCACGAAGGTGGGCGAGAACCGTT
>JBAXEO010000240.1:0-2694 GCA_037140395.1 Coriobacteriia bacterium | reverse complement strand
GGCCGAAGTAGTCGCGGACGTACGTCTCGCCTCGGCCCGCGCCGATGACGAGAACGTTGGCGTCGGCGGCGACCGGCGGTATGGCCGAGCCGGATCCCTCCAATATGAGCAGCTGCTTGCCGAGCGTGTCGGCGAGGCGCGCGCCGGCGGACACGTTGCTGAAGAACGTCTCGCCGGCCATCCCACCGCCGCAGCGTCGACAGCCGACGGTGGTGACGCGGCTCATGACCGCATCCTCGTAGTTGTCGCTGGAAGCGTGCACGCCCTTGCGCGCGAGCGCGAGCAGGTCGGGTGTGGTGAGCGCGACCTGGTCGCCAAAGATGAGCTCCGGCTCGGCGGGGCCTCCTCGGCCCATAGCCAGCACCGCGATGTCGATTCCGGCCGCTGAGAGCTGCCGCGCGATGTGCGCGCTGACGGCCGTCTTGCCGACGCGCTTGCCGGTGCCGATGATCGCGAGCGTCGGAGTCGCGGTGGTCACGAGCGCGCGCGGTGGCGTGAAGGCGAAGTCGGCACCGCGGTACTCGGCGCCGAAGGCCAGCGCGATGCTGGCGAGCTGAAAGCGCTCAGCCGAGGTGAGCACGGGCTCGTCGGACAGGTCGATGACGGCGTCGGGCGCGTAGCAATCGAGAGCCGCCGACAGCGCCTCTACAGCCGTCGGCGCGGTCACGAGCGGCACGCCGTAGAGTGCCGGGCCGGCGTCGAGGTCGATCTTCTCGGTACCGCCGAGGAATGCCGCTGCAACGACCTCGTGCTCGCGAGCAAGCTCGTCGAGGGCAAAGCGGACCACCGGAGGGTAGTGCTCGCCATCTATGAGCGCGACGACGCGACTCACGCTTCGGCCTCGGCGATTTCCAGATCGATAGGCAGCGTGTCGGCACCAGGACCGCCCGAGACGTAGGTTTCGGGCCGCCAGCCGCACACGTGCTGTGCAAGCCTCGGTAGTCGCCGACGATCTCGGAGTCCACGTAGGGCTCCTTGCGAAGAATGCGCACGTTGGTGTTGTCGCGAATCTCGATGATGTTGTACGAAGGCCGGACCTTGCCGCGCAGCCGATGTGTGCAACACGTCCCGGCGTTGATGATCAGCATGTCCTCCAAGCGCCACACGTTGGGAACGTGTTTGTGACCGCAGAGCACCAGATCCACGCCGTTGTCGGCAAGCACGCGCAGCAAGTCCCCCGCATCGTGGACGATGTTGCGCTCGCGACCAGTGCCCGGTACCGGCACGAGGTGATGGTGCATGGCCACGACCTTGAACTCGGCTGGATCCAGCGCAAAGCGCTCCTCGAGCCAGAGGTAAAGGTTGCGGCCGATTCGGCCGGAGTCGAGGTCGGGCTCGCTGGAGTCCAGTCCGATGATCCGCATGCCCTCCAGCTCCAGCTCGCGGCGCCGGGCGCCGAACAGCTCCTCAAAGTGGACGTCGCCCACATTGCGAGCGTCGTGGTTCCCGATCAGCACCACCTGACGCTCGCATTCGATGCGCTGCAGCAGGCGGTGGGCCTGCTTGAACTCGGCGCGAAATCCCATGTCGGTCAGGTCGCCGGTCACCATCACGATGTCGGGAGCAAGTTCGTTGAGCTCGTCGACAACGCGATTCGCCAGGCTCGGAATGTGAAGCGGCGAGCCGCAGTGCAAGTCCGAGATCTGCGCAATGACGATTGGCTCACTCATGGTGACCGACCACCCTAGCTCGAGGACTGCCGTCTACTTGGGAACCGCGACTCCCCCGCCTTGCCCGCTGAGCTGACCAGCGGCGTTGAGGTTACCGAGCTGATTGCTGATGCCGAGAAGCGTGGTCAGGAGGGTGTTGATACTCGAATCGTCGTACCGAACGACCTTGTACTCGCCGGTGATTCCGCCGAGCTTGGCAGCGGCCTTGAGCGCATCCTCATACGTGCCCAGCTCGTCGATCAACCCCAGCTTCTTGGCTTGCGCGCCGTTCCATGCCCAGCCCGTCGCGAGGCTCTCGACCTTGGAACGATCCATCTTGCGACCCTCGGCGACGATGTCTACGAACTGCGTGTACACCTCGTCAACCGAGCCTTGGATGAGCGCCGTCTCAGTAGCGGTCAGCGCGCGATAAGGGCTGCCCGCGCCCTTGTACTTGCCCGCGGTAATCGTCACGAACTGGATCCCGAGCTTGTCGAGCAGCCCGTTGACGTTGGGAATCTCGGTGATGACACCGATGCTGCCCACCGCCGAGCCCGGGAGCGCGATGATCTTGTCGGCTTGCGAGGAGACCATGTAGGCGCCGGACGCGTCGACATCTCCTACCGAGACGACCACCGGCTTCTTGGCGGCTTTCACGTAAGCAGAGATCTCTTCGCTGGCTGCGACCGTGCCGCCCGGCGAGTTAACGCGCAGCACGATGGCTTTGATGTTGGAGTCGTCCTGCGCTTGGTTGAGCTTGTCGAGAAAGCCCTCGGGGGTGATGATGCCGCCCGCCATCGAGCCCGTTCCGGCGATGGCGCCGTCCATGGGAATGACTGCGATGCCGTTGCCCGTGACGATTCCGTCGGACTTCCCGCCGCCGATGAGCGAGACGGCCCATCCACAAGAACCGATGACTGCCGAGAGGCTCAGCGCGATGACGAGCACCCAGATCCAGCCGCGGTGGGTGCGGGGCCTGTCGGCAGGCAGCGAAGCGGGCGACGGGACGAACGCAGGAGACGTGGGGGTTGAGGGTACCGCCGCG
>JBAXEO010000239.1:0-2745 GCA_037140395.1 Coriobacteriia bacterium | reverse complement strand
TGGTCACAGGCACCTACCGGGTCGGCTTCTTCGACGCCAGCGGCTACGGTGACGCCAGCGGCTACAACGGAGGGGCTTTCTACGCGCCGCAGTACTACGACGACAAGGGCACGCTGGAGTCGGCCGACGACATCGACGTCTCGGTCGAGACCACCACAACCGGTATCGATGCCGAGCTCTTCGTTGATGCTCACGTGCCCCATACGATCACCCCGACAGCCGGTATGCATGGAACGATCACTCCCTCTACTCCGCAGACTGTCGAGTACGGCAATGGCATGACGTTCAGTATCTTGACCGCTCCCGGCTACCATATCGTCGACGTCTTGGTCGACGGTGACTCGGTCGGTGCTGTCTCGAGCTACGAGTTCACCAATGTCACTTCGAACCGTACGATCAGCGCGACCTTTGCGATCAACAACTACACCCTGAAGTACGCCGCTGGTTCTCACGGCACGATCTCAAGCGGCTCGACGTCGCAGACAGTGAGCTATAACGGCAACGGCACAGCTGTAACCGCCTCGCCGTCCACCGGGTACTACTTCGTGAACTGGTCGGACGGATCGACCGCGAACCCCCGCACTGACAGCGCCGTCAAGGCAAACGTCAACGTCACAGCCAACTTCGCGAACACCTACACGCTGAAGTACGCCGCCGGTTCGAACGGCACGATCTCAAGTGGCTCGGCGTCGCAGACCGTGAGCTACAACGGCAACGGCACAGCCGTAACGGCCTCTCCGTCTGCCGGATACCACTTTGTCAACTGGTCGGATGGAAAGTCGGTCAACCCGCGCACGGACACCGCCGTCAAGGCAAACGTCAACGTCACCGCCAACTTTGCGATCAACACCTACGCCCTGAAGTACGCCGCCGGTTCGAACGGCACCATCTCAAGTGGCTCGACATCGCAGACCGTGAACTACAACAGCGAAGGCACAGCGGTAGCCGCCACACCATCCACCGGCTACCACTTCGAGAAGTGGTCCGACGGTTCGACTCAGAACCCACGCACTGACACAGCCGTCAAGGCCAACGTCAACGTCACCGCCTCCTTCGCCATCAACACTTACACCTTGAAGTACGCGGCCGGCACCGGCGGCTCGATCTCGAGTGGCGTGACGTTGCAGACGGTCAACTACAACGCGTCTGGCACTGCGGTCACCGCGGCGGCAACGACTGGCTACCATTTCGTGAACTGGTCCGACGGCAAGACTACCGCTACCCGCACCGACTCGGCGGTGAAATCCAACATCGACGTCACCGCCAACTTCGCCATCAACACCTACACCTTGAAGTACGCGGCCGGCACCGGGGGCTCGATCTCGAGTGGCTTGACGTCGCAGACGGTCAACTACAACGCGTCTGGCACTGCGGTCACCGCGGCGGCAACGACTGGCTACCATTTCGTGAACTGGTCCGACGGCAAGACTACCGCCACCCGCACCGACTCGGCGGTGAAATCCAACATCGACGTCACCGCCAACTTTGCCATTAACACTTACACGGTCACCGCAGGGGCCGCGACGAATGGAACGATCACACCTCTCACTCAGACGGTCAACTTCGGCTCCAACTCCTCCACCGTCACGATCACGCCCGCTACCGGCTATCACCTTGTTGAGGCGGCTGATAACGGCGATCCGATTGCGCCTGTTGACGGCAGTGTCGCTGGCACCAAGGAGTACAAAGTCGTCGACGTCAGGGCTGGACACACGATCACTGCAACGTTCACCATCAACACATACACACTGAAATACACGGCAGGGGACAATGGCAAGATCCTCAGCGGCAACACGTTGCAGACAGTCGACTACAACACCTCGGGCACCTCGGTCGAAGTGACGGCGACCGCCGACGGCTATCGCTTCCTCAGGTGGTCCGAGCCCGATAACAGCGTTGCGAACCCGCGCGTGGACACCGGCGTCAAGGCTGACGTCGACGTTACCGCACTCTTCGGCCGGTATGTGGATGTCGAGAGCACTGTTGCCCCGGCCGCTACGGCCGCGCTCATCGGGGAGGTCACCAAGGAAGGAACAATCACGGTCGAGGCCCTGTCCACCGAGGCGACTCCGCCAGCCACTTTCTTCGAAGTGGATGGCTCGCGGTTCGAAGTCGAATTCACGGGTAAGGTCGCTGAGGGCTCAGAGTGGGAACTCACGTTCCCCTACGACAAGGATCTGCCCAAGGATCTCGCCCGGGGCATCACGGTCCAGCACTTTGACTCGCTGACCAGTGAGTGGGAGACCCTGGCGCCTGTCCGCATAGACGACGTGAAGTGCACCGTCACCATCGTCACGCACTCACTCTCGCCATTCGTGGTCTCAGTGCCGCGGAGCTCGATCCTGGCGGCGGAGTTCACTCCGGCAACGGCTTCGGTGACCAACCCGGTCGTCGGAACGACGGTTGCGGTCCAGACAACTCTGACCGACAGCGGTGTCCCCATATCCGGACGCGTCGATGTCTTCCTGCAGTCGAGCGTCGACGGCTCTAGCTGGACCTTCGTGACAGGCACACCAGCGACCTCGCTCGGAGCGGGCAAATACAAGTCGACATTCGTCGCCTCGAATACCTCACGCGTCTACTACCGCTTCACCGTGGCAAGCTTGCCGCCATACTTCACCGGGAATAGCTCGGGTTCGGTCGCCGTGACGGCTCAGGCTCAAGCCCCGGTGACTCCCAAGCCGACCTCCCAGGGCGTCTATCGCTTTCGGAGTATGACCACGTTTGGCACCTATCTTTGGACCA
>JBAXEO010000238.1:0-2778 GCA_037140395.1 Coriobacteriia bacterium | reverse complement strand
ATGTGATCGACGTCGGGCTTGTCCATCTGCCCCAGAAACTGCCGAGCGTATGCCGAGAGCGACTCGACATAGCGGCGCTGACCCTCGGCGTAGATGGTGTCAAACGCGAGCGAGCTCTTGCCCGAACCTGAGAGTCCGGTGATGACGACGAGCTTGTCGCGCGGTATCTCGAGGTCAAACCCCTTGAGGTTGTGCTCGCGTGCGCCACGAATCTGTATGCAGTCGAGAGACAATCCGGGTCCTTCCGCGCATGAGGTTTCAGTCGAAACTCCATTGTACGCCCGAGAGCAAGCCCAGCCATCGCGCCGCGGCCATTCTTTGCGCGTGCATTTTGCCAAGATGACCAAGTTTCACGGCTCCGACACTCGCCCGAAACGAACAGGAAACACAGGCCCCGTAGGGTGCTCAGTCATAGGGCGGCAGGGACGCCAGTTTCGGGAAACGGTGACACCCCGCCACAACTCGACGCGACACGGAGGACGACCATGCAGGGTCTCAGCAGCGGCGATACCGCGTGGATGCTGACTTCGGCAGCATTGGTTCTCTTTATGACACCGGGTCTTGCTGCGTTCTACAGCGGCATGGTCCGCAGGAAGAACGTACTTTCCACGACCATGCAGAGCTACTTCGCCATGGGTTCGGTGACGATCATCTGGCTTCTCTTCGGCTACTCGCTCGCGTTCAGCAACGGTAGCGGGGTTCTCGCGCCGTTTATCGGCGGATTCGCCTACCTCGGCCTCAACGGTATTTCCAACCAGCTCGCCCCTCTCGCGCCGACCATTCCGCACACCGTCTTCGCGGTCTACCAAGGGATGTTCGCCATCATCACGGTCGGGCTCATCACCGGTGCGGTTGCCGAGCGGATGAAGTTCAAGGCCTATGTGATGTTCACTGTGCTCTGGGCAATCTTCGTGTACAGCCCACTCGCACACTGGGTCTGGCAACCGGAAGGCTGGCTCTTCAAGCTCGGTGCGCTGGACTTTGCGGGCGGCACCGTGGTCCATATCTCCTCGGCGGCTGCGGCCCTTGCGGCGGCATTGCTCCTCGGCAAGCGCAAGGGGCTGGGGACAGACGCGATCCATCCGCACAACCTGCCGCTCACGGTACTTGGCGCCGGAATCTTGTGGTTCGGTTGGTTCGGGTTCAATGCGGGATCGGCTCTCGGAGCCAACGGACTCGCGGGATCGGCGTTCCTCAATACGCATGTGGCGGCGGCCGCAGCTCTCATCATGTGGGTGATCGCCGAGACGTTTCATTCCGGAAAGCCCACGGTTCTCGGCGCGGCATCCGGCGCGGTTGCTGGACTCGTCGCCGTCACACCGGCCGCCGGCTACATCGAGCCTTGGGCGGCAGTCATCATCGGCCTAGTTGCTGGCGCGCTGTGCTACTTCGCCCTGGGTCTGAAGAACAAGTTCGGATTCGATGACGCGCTCGACGTGGTGGGCATCCACGGCGTTGGTGGAACCGCTGGCGCCATCCTCACGGGTGTGTTCGCCACCGTCGCAATTAACTCGGCCGGTCGCAACGGATTACTGTACGGAGCGCCACGACAGGTGCTCGTCCAGTTGGCTGGCGTTGTCGCCGCTTGGGCCTTCTCGTTCGTGGTAAGCATGGCCATCCTGAAGCTCACCGACGCGACTGTGGGATTGCGAGTCGACGAGGAAGCAGAGTCGCGTGGCCTCGACATCGCCGAGCACTCCGAAGAAGGCTACATTCTCGACTAGCATCAACCTCACGTGATCAACGCACTCCCCGCACGGGATGAAGCTGCCGGACCACCGACCGCACAACTAGGGAGACCCGTCATGAAGAAGATCGAGGCAATCATCAAGCCGCACAAGCTCGACGACGTGAAGGAAGCGCTCAACGCCCTGGGCGTCGCAGGGATGACCGTAACCGATGTGCGGGGCTACGGGCGACAGAAGGGGCACACGGAGATCTACCGCGGCTCCGAGTACACCGTCGAGTTCGTGCCCAAGGTCAAAGTCGAAGTCGTTGTCGACGACGCGATTGCCGAGGCGGTCGAAACGGCGATTGTGAACGCCGCACGGACCGAGAAGATCGGCGACGGCAAGGTTTTCACCATCGACGTCGCGGCCGCTGTGCGCATCCGCACCGGCGAGCGGGGTCCGGACGCACTGTAGCCTGATGGAATCCTATCGCGCCGAGCGAGCGCAGCTCCTGGCTTCTGCTGTGCCCGGGACAGCCGCCGCACGACGCCTCTCAGCAATCACCGACGAGGCCATCCGCGAACTTGCCCGGGCGGCCTCGTCGCAGCTTCATGGCCGCTGGGGACTCGCGGCTCTGGGTGGTTGGGGCGCCGGTGCGCTGCTGCCCACAAGCGACTTGGACCTGCTCGTACTCTCCGACGAACCCTCCAGCACTCTGCGGCCATTCGTCCAAGCCATCCTGTATCCCCTCTGGGACGCAGGGCTGGATGTAGGCCACCAGGTCCGATCCCGCCGAGAGCAGCTCAAAGCTACGCGCCTCGACCTCGTGACCTGCACCTCCTGCCTGACTGCGCGCCCTCTCGCAGGCGACACTGCTTGGGTCGAGCGCACCCTGGCCGAGTGTGCCGCAGACGCACACAAGCGCTCTCGTCGGCTGCTACCTGAGCTTGCCGAGCGACCTCGCCCCGGCACTCCCTACGCGCTGGAACCGGACCTGAAGGAGGACGCCGGCGGTCGGCGCGACTTCGACGAGCTGGTGTGGCTCGCCGCAGTCGTCTCCGGCACGATCACCGGGTCTCCGCGTGGGCTCGTAGCCGCAGGTCTTGCA
>JBAXEO010000237.1:0-2784 GCA_037140395.1 Coriobacteriia bacterium | reverse complement strand
GATCTCGACCGAAGGCCTTGGCGGTGATCTTGACGCCGAGCGGCCCTTGTCGGCGCTTGTACTCGGCGGTGTCTGTGAGCCGGATAACCCGATCAACGATTGCTGCGGGGAAGCCCATGGCTACGATGTCATCCCCGCTATCGTCCTTCTCGACGTAGTGAGTCAGGATCGCGTCGAGCACCGGGTACGGCGGGAGCGAATCCTGGTCGACCTGGTTGGGCCGAAGCTCGGCGCTGGGCGCCTTGTCCAGAATCGCCTGAGGGATCACCGGTGCGGCGTCCTGGGTGTTGCGCCACCTGGCGAGCTGGTAGACGCGTGTCTTGAAGACGTCCTTGAGCGGCGCAAACCCGCCCACCATGTCGCCATAAAGAGTGGAGTAGCCCACCGACAGCTCGCTCTTGTTTCCGGTCGCCAACGTGAGCCAACCGCACTTGTTGGACAACGCCATGAGCAAGGTGCCGCGAACGCGGGCCTGCAGGTTCTCCTCGGCGACGTCGGGGGCAAGGCCGTCAAACGCAGACTCAAGCGTGTCGAGAAGAGCCTGATAGGCCGGCTCGATGGCAAGCTCGCGAGTCTCAATTCCCAGCGCGGCCGCTAACTCGACTGAATCGCTGATACTGCCCGGTGACGAATAGCGGCTCGGCATCATCACGCCGTGGACGTGCTCGGCGCCCAATGCATCGGCGGCGATGGCCGCGGTCAGCGCCGAGTCAATCCCTCCAGATAGGCCGAGCACGACATCGCTGAAGCCATTCTTGACCACGTAGTCGCGCAACCCCAACTCAATCGCCGAGTAGACCTCCTGCTCGGCGGTCATCACCGGTGCAAGATCACCCGACGCTCCGAGGCGCCCTTCAGGCGCGAAGTCGACGACGACCAGATCCTCCACGAAGGCCTTGCCACGCGCGATGACTTCGCCGTCAGGCGAGATGACGACGCTGCGGCCATCGAAGACGAGTTCGTCTTGCCCGCCGACAAGATTGCAGTACGCAAGCCAGACACCGTTGGCGCGGGCGCGCTCGCACAACATCTCCTCGCGCTCGGCGCCCTTTCCTGCGTGGAAGGGAGATGCCGAGATGTTGAAGATGATCTGAGCCCCCATCTCGACGACCTCGGCCGCCAACTCCGGCACCCAGATGTCCTCGCAGATGGTGTTAGCCATCATCGTTCCGCCGAGCTCAGTCAGGCCCGGCGCCGCGCCGGCGGCGAAATAGCGCTCCTCGTCGAACACGCCGTAGTTGGGCAGTCGGCGCTTGTAGTAGCGCTGAAGGACCATCCCGTTACCGCACAGCGCCAACGAGTTGAAGAGCGAGTCGCCCACCCGGTCGACGTAGCCGACTAGCGTCGGCATCGAGCACGCGGACGCGACGAGTTCGAGTGCATCGAGGTTCGCCTCGATGAAGTGGTCCTTGTGCAGCAGGTCCTCGGGCGGATAGCCGGTGATGGTCAACTCGGGAAACAGCGTGTAGCCCGCGTCGACCGCTTGAGCCTCACTCAGCGCAGCGAGAATCTTGCGCACGTTACCGTCGATGTCCCCGACCGTGGTGTTGATCTGTGCGAGTGCCACGCGCATGGAGGCGTCCTGTCTTCTGGGCGGACGCGCACCGCGCGCCACAACGAGATTCTACCGATTGGCGAGAGTGATGCTGACCTGCAAGACGCTCGCGATGCTAACCCAGACGAGGTACGGCGCGAGCACCAGCGCAATCCACTCGCTACCGGGCCGCCACGCCAGCGCGAGCCACCAGACGATCGTGACGAGCACCACAGCGATGTCGACGGTAGCGAGCGGCAGGTTGCGCAGCCCAAACTGGATCGGCGTGAACGCGGCGTTGCTCGCCAGGTTCAGAACCAGCGGAATCAACACGATGCGCGGTAGGTCCCCGCGCACCACCTTGACTATCGTGGCAACGGTGGCGACGGCGATCAGCGGATAGATGATTGTCCAAATCGTGCCGATCACTGAAGGCGCGGGTGTCCACTTTGGCTTGGCGAGCGCGTCGTACCACGCGGAGAAGTCTGACACGGGTGGCTCCGTTCGGTCGGCGCCCGTGAGCGGTCGAACACAGCATCTCGCCTCGAACTATACCGCCTGCTGGAGAGGCCTGCCCAAGCCGACGACCTTGGCGCACGGCATCGCCTACTGGCCCGCAGGTGGTGCTCCACCGCCACCTGGGCCGCCGAACCCACCGCCACCCAACTGGAAATCCGACCCCGCCGGAACTACCGTGATCGAGCGCGCATCGATACCGCCGTTGGCGGGCTGCCCGGCCGCCAACACCTGAGTGCCGACCTTCAGGTCGGCTGCCGTCAGCTGCTGCTGCTGGTTGTAGCGCGTATTTGTCGACAAAAACACCGTTTTCGATCCCCCGTCGGCGGTCTTGACGGTGATTGACTTGGCATCCTGCGCCAGAATGGTTCCGGTCGCCACAGAGCCTGCCTGCCGATTGAACCCACGCTGGCCGTTGGCTGAGCCGCCGTTCATGCCTCGTGTGGCCCCGTCGCCGCTCTGCCCACCAGATCGGCCGGCAAATGCTGACTGCATCTGGGTCTTTTGGTAGGTGACTCCACCGTAGAAACCGAGCGCCCCCGCGAGCACCGCTGCGAGTACCGCCGCTATGACCGTCTTCATGAAATCCGCCCTTCTCCGCGTGTATTACTGGTATCGAAGCGCCTCGACCGGGTTCATCCCGGAGGCGCGCAGCGCCGGATAGTAGCCGAACACAACACCGATCGCGATACTCACGCCGGCCGCAAGCAGCACCGAACTCACCGAGACCGACG
>JBAXEO010000236.1:0-2786 GCA_037140395.1 Coriobacteriia bacterium | reverse complement strand
TCGACGACCTGGTGGCAGCAGCAGCCGAGTACAACCCCAGCGCGAAGTTGGTCCTAACGGCCAGCGAGATTACTGCCGCCGACCCGGCCGCGCTGGCCGGAAAGCGCGTGCTGGCGGTCGAGGATGGTCCGACGGTCACCCACGGCGGAATGCGCTACGGAGCCGCGGCGCTTGCAGCGCGGGCAGCCGGAGCCGCAGAGCTCGTTAGCGCAAAGCCGTACGCGGTCGGCTCGCTGCGCGACACCTTCGCGGCCTACCCGCACATGGATGCGGTGCTGCCGGCGATGGGCTACTCGGCTGGGCAGCTTGGCGACTTGGCGGCCACGATCGATGCGACGCCGTGTGATGTGGTGGCCATCGGGACGCCCATCGACCTCGGGCGGCTGATCGACATTCGGCATCCGTCGGTGCGAGTTACCTACCGAGTTGTCGACACATCGGTGCCCACGCTCGACGAGGTCATCGATGAGTTCTGTGCGCGGCACGGGATTGGGAACTGAAGGCCGGCCTGGGAGGACGTGCCTCTGCCTACTGGGCTAGCGTCCGCGCCTCTCGACGCCCGCAATCAGGTTCCCAACCAGCCACGAACCAAGCACCGCGCTTCCGTCGGTCGGCAGGTGGTTGGGAGCTGTCTTGTCGAAGAGGAGTTCCGCACGCGCCGAGAATTCGTCATCGGAATCCCACCACAGAACCGCGACCGGCACCTCGGGCAGGCCGGGTAGGACCCACGCAGCGTCGGCGTTTGTCGGCAGCTCCTCGCGTGTCAGTGCCCGGCCACCGAGTGACGTCACTGCATCTGGGAGCCCGTCGGCCTTCTCGGCAAGACGTCGGACGAGCGCGTCACCGGTGTAGCCTTGGAATGCGCGGGCGTAGAATCGGCCGTTGGGTAGGTCCGCGAAGGCGCGCCAGTCCCCAATCGGCTCTGAGCCGTCGCTGATTGCAAGATGGTGCACTAGGAGCGCACGGATGTGCGGTGGGAGCTGGCAGTCAGGGGAGAATTCGAACCCTGGGAAGCTGATCATAACCTCGTCGTCGAGAAGGCGGAGCGAGAATCGCCCGCTCCTGGAGTCGCCCTCGAATTCCGCGCCGCATCGCGAAGCGGCCGCCAGGGGGTCGAGCCCCGCCGCCAGTTCTCGCGCTGCCTTCAGTGCGTCCTCACTCACAAAGAACTCCCAAGTCAACTGCGTCGACCGCGTCGTAAAGGGAAGTGTCGCACAGCGCCGCGAGTCATGAGGTGTGGCGTTGAGATCGTCGGCGGACGAGCGCCGTCTTCAATCACAAGCGTGGGGGTCTGACAGGCAGGGAACGCCCCCGCTCACGGCGAAGCTAGAAATGCTGTGGTCGTGTCGGCATTCTCGGAGGGGCACATGACGGTTCGCAAGCCCGTGACCTGTTCTGATGAAGCTCTCTCCGCTTTGCTTGGCGCAGCGGACGAGGGGCTCATGGCGTTTGACGCCGAGGGAACCGTCATTTTTGCGAATCACGCGGCGCAGTTTCTCCTGGGCAGGGATGCCGATGGGCTTGTCGGCGCCTCGTACCTCGCACTGGGTGTCCCCGAGATCGAAAAGCGCATCGAGCGCGCACGCAGTAAGGGTTCTCACTCCGCTGGACGATTTCAGCTGGAGATCGGCGAACGATCGCTGTCGGCTCGCATTCACCGGAGCCGAGGTGCCGAGCACACGCTTTCGCTGGCGCTGCGTGACGAGACCGAGCTGACCGACGAGCGCGATCGCAACCAGGCCGTGCTCTCCGCGACAGCCGATGGACTCGTGCTCCTCGATCCGTCGGACGCTGTCACCTACATCAACCCCGCTGCCTGCTCGATGCTGCATCTCACACAGCGCAAGGTGCTGGGCAAGACGGTGTCGATCGACGGCCTTCTCGGCATCGAGCCGAACGATGAGCGCGCGGAGCTAGACAAACATTGCAGTGAGTTCAAGGGCTGCGGCCGGACCGAGTGTCCTGCGTATAGCGCTGACGAGCTGCGGTGCTGGCTTATCTCGGGCACCCTGTGTCATCCGGAAACGGGGCCGTGCACGTTTGAGACGAAGCGAACCGAGTGTCAGGCGTGTGACTTTCACCGCGCATACGCCGAGGCATTCGACCCTCTGGATTCCGATGCGGTCAGCGAGGTCGAGCTGACCGATGACGAGCACGAACTGGTGGTGACGGCACGCGTGAGCGCGGTCATCGACGCCGGCGGCCATTACATCGGCCGGGTTCTCGCATTGCGCGACGTGACCGCAGAGCGCGAGATCGCAGAGATGAAGAACGAGTTCGTCTCGACAGTAAGTCACGAGCTCAGAACGCCGTTGACCTCGATCAAGGGCTACGTCGATCTCATCTTGGATGGCAGCGCTGGGGAGATATCCGAGGTTCAGCGGGAGTTCCTCGACATCGTCAAGGAGAACTCCGACCGCCTCGTGGAGCTCATCAACGAGATGCTCGACATTTCGCGTATCGAGTCCGGGCGCGTGCACCTCAAAGTCGAGCCGATCGACATGGTCGAATCCATCAACGGGACCCTCGACACGTTTCGCGCCGTGCTGACGCAGATCGGCCGTACGGTCGACGTTCAGGTACCCGAGCATCTGCCGCTCGCAGTCGCAGACCGGGACCGAGTGGGTCAGGTGCTCATCAACCTTGTCAGCAACGCGATCAAATACTCCCCAGGTGGCGGCGAGGTTTCAATCACTGCCAAGCACGCCGGAGAGTTCGTGGTTGTCTCGGTCACCGATCAAGGTCTCGGTGTCAGCCGAGAAGACCAGAAGCGGCTCTTCACCAAG
>JBAXEO010000235.1:0-2796 GCA_037140395.1 Coriobacteriia bacterium | reverse complement strand
GCGTCGACCGTCGATATCGTCAGCGAGGTCGCCGAGACGCGGGATCCCTACACCGCTGGTCACCAGCGCCGTGTCTCAGAGCTGGCAGTGCGCATCGCGGACGCCATGGGAATGTCGCCAGAACAGACCGATGAGATTCGCATCGCTTCTCTGCTCCACGACATCGGCAAGATGTCGGTACCCGCCGAGATCCTCAGCAAGCCGGGGAAGCTCGCCCCCATCGAGTTCGAGCTCATCAAGGCTCACTCCGAAGCCGGCTACCAGATCATCTCCGCCGCTCACATGGAAGGCCCTGTCGCCGAGATCGTCTACCAGCACCACGAGCGCTGCGATGGCTCGGGCTACCCGCGCGGACTTGGAGCAGATGACCTGCTCCCCGCGAGCAAGGTGATCGCGGTCGCCGACGTCGTGGAGGCCATGGTCTCTCACCGACCGTATCGATCGGCCCTGGGTGTGGATGCTGCCCTGGCCGAGATCGAACGGGGGGCGGGGCTGCAGTACGACGCGGACGTCTGCGAGGCCTGCGTACGCCTGTTTCGCGAAGAGGAGTTCGCGTTCTCGGCGGTCTGAGCGACTCGCCCCGCGCCGTCTTCCCGTCGCAAGTGTCCCGGCCTTCCCCGAGGCCGCTCCGAGTACCGCCCTTCGACATCAACCTGGCTGGTCCCAAGAACCGTGTGCGCAATGGAGAAGCCCGTTGCTCCTGGGGGAAGAGCATCCGGGCTTCGGGTTGTCCCGAGGGGGGTCGGGAACAACCCCAGACTACGATCCCCAGACGGGACTTCCGACGGGCTTCGCGTCTAGATACGCAGCCCGTCAGCGAGGAAACGAGCCCAGAGCCTCACGCCGAAACTGCCGCCGCATTCCACCGGAATCGGAGCTCATCAACGCGCTCCCGCGACCCTTCAAATCGGTCAAGGAATCCAATAACTCACTTGATAATCACTTGATTTCGCGATTTCGGCCCCCGCGAAACACGAAGGCTAGGCGGGTGCTTTACCCTACCTAGCCTGCGGAAACTCTATGGTGGGCCCGGGGCGACTCGAACGCCCGACCTCACGGTTATCAGGAGTAAGGTGCGAGTGCGGCTCAGTCGTATCCGCAGGTCTGAGTCCTGGAGCAGGCCATATGGGTCCTGCCGAAGGCTGTGATTCCTGTCAGCGGTTAGACAAACGGTTAGACAGAACCGGCTCGAAGCGGTGCTCCTGGGCCGCGCTCCCACCCTCCGTTGTCGCGGTCACGCGGGCGACCACCCCTCACCCGGAACCCACGCTGCGGCGAAGGATTCTCGCGCTGCTGCTGCTGCCGCGGCCGGGACGATGAAGTCGGCAATGCTGTCTACCAACTCATCCAGACTCGGTGGCACCACCACTCCCGAGGCCTTCATCTTCTTCGCGAACGAGGCCCACTGCATCTGCACCTCTGCCCTTGTGGTGAATTCCTTCCCGAGCTCTCTCGGGCGAGTCGAGGGAATCGGCGTCCCTCGGCGCTCGAAGGTTGCAGTGACACTTGCGACGAGCGTCTCGCCTTCGAAGGGAACGGCACCAGCCATCATCCAGATGTCGTAGTAGTCCTTGAGCCGACTGTTGAGCAGCCCCTTGTCGATCATCGTCTGGAACTTTTCGGCGACCGCGGTGGAGGGCTGGTACGCGAGAATGCGGGGAGCGTCGGTGCCGAGCAGCGTCGGATAGTCGACCCAGCCGGGCTCCGGGACAGCGAGATCGCCGACCCCGAAATCGAGCTGAAGCCTCATCCGTGCTCCAGACAGTTCTCCGCTGATCGTCGCACGCACTCCTGGGTACTTCTCCTCGACCGTGATCGGTTCGACATCGATCTCGGGGGAGAACGTGACGCCGTCGGCGGACTCCACCGCCAAGCACTCTCTGACCATCGCTGCAATGGCCTCTGGAGAATTGTCGATTCGCGCAAGAAAGTCGATGTCTCTGGTGGGGCGAGCAATCGCACCGTCCCAGACCCTGAGCATCGCCGCACCCTTAACGATCAAGACGTCCGCCCACTTGGTCTTCGACAGCCGATAGAGGAACCGCTCCATCGTGTAGTACTGAATAGCCTGGTTGAAATCCAGACCGAGTTCGTCGGCCCTGTTCTTGAGCCGCGCTCGGACCGATGCGGGCAGGTTCGCCAGGTCCTTGGAACTCACAGGAGCGCTCGCAGATAGGGTTCGACCACGGTCTCGACCCCGTCCACCCGCGCGAAGTTCATGATCTCGGCTGGACTGACCGTCTTCTTTCTCATGACTTCTTGAAGCGCTTCGAGTGCGACGTCCAGTCCGATTCTGTTGCGGTACTTGAAGCAGTCCGCGATGGTCTTGGCGACCCCAAAGACCCGTATCTCCGCGTCCGAAGTCACCCTCTCCTCGACTCCGACCCCGAGCACCGTCTCGCTCATGTTGAACACTTGGACCCTCGGATAGTCGATGTCTGGGGGCCGCACGCTCCTCGGCAGCGCGATCTGAACGGCACTCGGTATCTGCGTCCCTATCTCGTGGAACTCAAGAGCGCTTACAAGGCAGAGCACGGCCTTGGGTACGCGGCGCATGACAGCGGCAACGTCCGGACTTGATGGCAGCGGGGCCGACGCCAGGACGAAGACTCCCCTGCTCAGCGGCTCAATCCTGCCGTGATCGCGCATCCAGTAGAGAGTTCGCCGATGGATGCCCGCCTCAAGCGCCTCACGCGTGCGCATAACCCCACGATGCTCGGTGAAGACGCTCTCTGCGGCCTCGACGGCCTTTGCGGATGGTGGTCTCATGGGACATAACTTACAACAACTGGCGCC
>JBAXEO010000234.1:0-2840 GCA_037140395.1 Coriobacteriia bacterium | reverse complement strand
TCTCCGGCGCAGCTGCTCGTCTTCGGCTTTCGGGGCGGTAGCCCCGAGGTCTACTCGGGAGTGATGCTGTACACGCCTCAAGTCTTGGACGCGGCTGTGCAGACGATCAACGCACTGCACGAGAAGGACGGATTTGACTTCGGCATCTCGCTCGGCGATGCGTGCGACAACACGCAGTACAACGAGCTGAGATGGTACATCGATGTGCTGGACGGCAAGAAGGTCAACCCGGATTCGGGCGAGAAGGATGACCCCATTCCCGGTCCACTCAACGACTATCAGGACGAGTTTCAGGCCGCAGGACTCAACAGCGCTATTCCGTGGTACCAGGTTCGCGGCAACCACGATCACTACTGGATGGGCTCGATGCCGGTCAACGACAAGATCCGTGCCGCGCATATTGGCACCGAAATCCTCAATATGGGCGACATCGTGAAGGATCCGCGCGGCGCCGACAGCACCGGCTACTACGTGGGCGTGATCGACGGCTCCACGCCGTACGGCGATGTAATCGGTGTCGGCCCGGAAGCTGCCTTCCCGACGCCGCCCCAGGTGTCTTCGGCCGATCCGGATCGTCGAGTACTCTCGCGACAGGAGTGGATGCAGGAGTTCTTCGACACCTCGTCAGAGCCCAAGGGACACGGATTCTCTCAGGCCGAGGTCGACAAGGTGCTCGCGTGTTACGCCGTCGAACCAAAGGCCGAAGTGCCGGTCAAGTTCATCTCGCTCGACGACACCAGCCCGGACGACCCAGGCCCCATGGGCTGCGGGCATGCCTTCGTCGACAAAGAGCGCTACGACTGGCTGATCTCGGAACTGGACAAGGGTCAAGCCGAAGGCCAGCTGATGGTCATCGGAGCGCACGTACCGATCGGCGTCGAGGAGCCGGGAACGCCACTGGGATGGAGTCCTATCGCGTGCGTGACCGAGGATGAGTTCCTCGCCAAGCTGCGCACCTACCCCAACCTCATCCTCTGGATCGCCGGACACCGTCACCTCAACGTAATCCAGCCGTTCCCGTCCCTGGACCCTAACCGCCCGGAGCTCGGCTTCTGGCAGGTCGAGACCTCGTCACTGCGTGACTTCCCGCAGCAGTTCCGCACCTTCGACATCGCGCACAACGGCGACGGCACCGTCTCGATCTTTGCAGTAGACGTCGACCCGGCGGTCGCCGACGGTTCGCCGGCCGCGCTCTCGCGCACGTACGGCGTGGGAGCCATGAAGCTGTTTGGTCAGGACAAGCCGAGCGCGATGGGGGACATGACCATCCCAGCGCTACCCTATCTGCCGACGGCCTCCTACAACGCCGAGCTCGTGGTGAAGCTGAGCCCGGAGATGGACGCCAAACTCAAGAACTTCGGCACGCCGATGACCGGGGCATAGCGAGCTCCTGTGAGCATTACGCGCCTACTGTGACCCGCACCTTGGCCAAGCGGCGGTCACAGTAGGCGCGTCTCTTGGACTTCCGATTGGGCATACACCCAAGCGTAGGCATGTACACGGTTCTCGACCAAGACCCGAAGGGGAACCGATGAGCATGGGGGTAGGCTGACATTCATGAAGAGCTCAGACATGCGAAACCCCTCTAGGTTCAGACGCGTCGAGGATGCCGAAAGGGCATCAGCGGACAATGTCCATCTTGCCGACGCCGCGATGGCTCTTCTAGGCTGCCAGAGCGATGACGAAGTCTACGACGTCATCGGTGACTTTCTTGTCACGCTTCAGCCTGACGCAGTGATTATCGTCAACGAGACCTCGCCTGACTTGGAGTGGCTAACCACCCGCAGGGTCTTTGGCCTAGACGCCTCCGCTCTCTCCAAGGCCGCCGCGCTCGTTGGATTTGACCCCGTCGGCAAGCAATTCGCACTATCCGCCGATCACCGTGATGAGTTGCTCGGCGGCAAACTCTCGACTATCTCTGGCGGTGTGACCGAACTCGCCGCCTTGCAGATACCCCGCGCGGTTGCGCAAGCGGGCGCCAAGGCGTTTCGGCTCTGCGACGCATTCTCCATTGGGATTGCCGATCAACGCGACGTGGTGGGCAATGTCCAAATCTACACGCGCGCGCCGGGCGCGGTATTGCCGGTGAGCATCATCGAATCATTCGCTCATCACTGCTTCTCGGCACTGGAGAGTATCCGTAAGGATCGTGACCTCGCAAAGAGCGCCGAGAGCAACCGGCTCGTGCTCCACAACATGGTCGAGGGACTCGCACTCCACGAAATCATCCTTGACGAAGCCGGCAAACCGATTGACTACCGGTTCTTGGAGGTCAATCCGGCTTTTGAGGCACAGACCGGCCTCAAAGCAGAAGACATCATCGGCCGCACCGTCCTGGAAGTACTACCTGAGACCGAACCAGGGTGGATCGAGCGCTATGGATTGGTTGCCACAACAGGTGCTCCGGCACGATTTGAGGACTTCGCGAGCGAACTTGGCAGGTACTTTGAGGTGATGGCCTATTCTCCGGCGCCGGGCCAGTTCGTGTCTGCGAGTTCCGACATCACCGAGCACAAACTGGCCGAGGCTGCGCTGCGCGAGAGCGAGGAGCATCTCCGTCGCCTGTTTGACCGCGACCCCGACGGCATCGTCATCCTTGACCCTGCAACGGCCCGTCCCCTCGAGTTCAACACCACGGCCCACGAGCAACTCGGCTACACGCGCGAGGAATTCGCCAAACTGACCGTCGCCGACATCGAGGACATGGAAACCTTTGAGGAGACGAGAGTTCGCATTGGGCAGGTGCTTCGCGACGGGCGTGTGGATTTCGAAACTCGCCATCGCACGAAGACCGGGGAGATCAGGCACATCGCAGTGACGGCTCAGACGCTGTATATCAC
>JBAXEO010000233.1:0-2857 GCA_037140395.1 Coriobacteriia bacterium | reverse complement strand
TGTATCTCAGGGCCGACGGCCGGAAGTACTTCTTCCGAGATGCCAGAAAGCTCATCAAGAACATTCGCGAGACACCGATAGTCGACGGCTCGGGGCTCAAGGGTCCTGTCGAGGGATCGACGGTTGACTACCTGGTGCGCGAGTGCGGTCTCAAGCTTGCCAGCAAAAAGGTGCTGACATGTTCGGCGGTCGACCGGTGGGGCATGACCGAGGCGCTGCAAAATGCAGGTTGCGAGCAGGTGTTCGGCGACCTGATCTACGCGCTGGATGTGCCGATCCTGATCAAGCGATGGAGTTCGCTTCGTCGGCTGATACGCGTGGTGACCCCAATCGCCTCGCAGCTGCCCTTCTCGGTGCTTTATCCGACCGGGACAGCTCAAGATAAGGCGCCCAAGCCAAATCCACGCATGGCGGCGCTCTACTCATGGGCCGACGTGATCGCTGGCGACTGGCAGTTCGTCAAGAAGTTCATGCCTGATGACATGCGCGGCAAGTGGATTATCACCAACACCACCACCCCGGCAGACGTTGACCTCGCGCGCAGTCACGGGGCTGAGCTGCTCGTGACGTCGACACCGCGTCTTGAGGGCCGTTCGTTTGGTACCAATGTCATCGAGGCCACGATGGTCGCCCTCGATGCCGCAAGCGGTGAATTGTCTCCCGAGCGGTATCGCCAGCTCTTGGACTCGGTGGGTTTTCGGCCAGATGTCCTGTGGCTTCAGCGAGAAGTCTGACAACATCGGTCAGGATTGTCTTGTTGCCCCGTGGGGCTTCGGCACCCGCTTTGCTCATATCCCGGTGCGTGTTGAGCACACGTCTTCGCACGATGCTCATCTCAGGCCAAGGGGCAACCTGTGGCATCCGACCCTCGGCTGATGCTACTATCCGACTGTTCAGGCAAGCGGCAGGTAATGCGGAGCGAGGCGGCGCCAGTGAGCGCACCGCGCGTCACTCTCCTGCGGCACGCGCGGCCCGTCCGGCCGCTTTCTAGGGAGTGAGCGCACGTGAACAAGCGCGCCAGAATGCGCCTCATCGGAGTAACTGCCGTCATCCTCATCGCGATTGCGGCCGTGGTGCTCCTCACTGGCAACAAGCAGGGTGCCGTCTACTCGACGGTTCCCAAGGTCGTTGAGGACTCCTCACTGATCGGCAAGCGCGTCAAGGTCGGCGGCACCGTGGTCGAGGGCTCGTGGGACAAGAAGTCCAATCCCATGGTCTTTGTGGTCCGCGACGAGGCAGACAAGGACGGGTCAGGCCCGACTCTCAAAGTCATCTACACCGGCGCGGCCCCGTCGACGTTCGGCGATGGCGTCGTGGCGATCGTGACGGGCGTGATGGAGGATGCCAAGACGCTCAAGGCCACCGAAATGATCACCAAGTGCCCCTCGAAGTACGAGTCTGCGCAGGGCGCGATTCCTGTTGCCGATCTGCTGCTCAAGGGCGACTCCGTTGTCGGCAAGCCCGTTCGTGCCACTGGCTACGTCAAACCGGGCTCAATCGCCGACGCTGCTGCTGGCGACCGTTTTGTGGTCGCCGAGAAGCCCGATGGCACCGGCAAGACCATCGCCGTGACGTTCTCAGGCGCGCTGCCGTCAGGAATGAAGGACGGCGCTCAGGTCGTCATCGCGGGCGAACCTGAGGCGAACGGCAAGTTCACTGCGACGAGTGTGGCTCTCGAGCAGAGCCAGAAGTAGGGACCGGCAGCGCCCCGCATCCGGCTTGTCCGGCGGCGGGGCTTCATGTGTAGGCCAAGACGACAGGAGTCGATGAATGGTAACGCTGGGGAGTGTGATGCTGGGGCTGGCGCTCGTCTCGGCTTTGGTGTCTATCGGGGCGCTACTGTGGGGTAACTCGCTCGGACCCAAGCAGGGCGAATCGATTACCAACGTCGGCTATCTAGCGACATTCGCTGCCATGGGTGCGCTCACGGTGTCGGTCTTGCTTCTCGTGATCGCGTTCTTCCAGCCGAATTACGCGTTCTACTACGTCGCCCAGAACCACAGTACCGACGTCTCCAGTCTGGCCTGGCTCTACAAGCTCTCCGGTCTCTGGGCCGGCCGAGAAGGATCGTTCCTCTTTTGGGCGTGGGTGCTCTCTCTCTTCGCCTCGTGGGTGGCCTACAAGCGTCTTGAGTTCACTGATGCGCTCTCCAATATGGGGCTCATGGTCACCAACATCGTGCTGGCCCTGTTCTCGGCGGGCATGATGTTCTCGGAGCCCAACAACCCGTTTAAGATGACTCCGGCGGCGCTCATCGACCCCGCTACGGGCAAACTCCTTGGCGAGGCCACCGCGTGGGGCATGAATCCGCTGCTACAGCACTGGGCGATGATCATCCATCCGCCGACGCTCTTCATCGGCTACGCAGGACTAACCATCCCGTTCGCTTTCGCCATCGCGGCGCTCATCGTCAACGACAGCTCCAAGGCCTGGGTCGAGATTGTCGACCGCATCACGATTTTCTCGTGGCTCTTCCTCGGCATCGGCATTGGACTGGGCGCCATCTGGGCCTACGTTGTACTCGGCTGGGGCGGCTACTGGGCATGGGACCCGGTGGAGAACGCCAGCCTGCTTCCGTGGCTCACGGGCGTGGGCCTGCTGCATTCCTTCACCGTCTATCGGCGTAGGGACGGCTTCAAGCGCTGGGCGATCATGCTCGCGGCATTCACCTTCGCGCTGGTCATCCTCGGCACATTCATCACCCGGTCGGGCATCGTCCAGTCGGTTCATGCGTTTGAGGCCGATCCGGTCTCTCTCTGGCTGTTCCTCAGTATGATCATCGGCTCCTTGGCGGCTGCCGGCGTCGGGCTTCTGCTGCGCTACCAGACGTTCGCGGGCAACGACGAGTTCGAGTCGC
>JBAXEO010000232.1:0-2870 GCA_037140395.1 Coriobacteriia bacterium | reverse complement strand
GTGTTTCCGGTGGTGGCGACAACTTTCTGGGTCGGCATCTACTTCACCCCCGGGAGTTCGCAGCCTTCGGGCACCATCTCTATGGCATCTGCAGGGCACTCGTGGGCGCAGATTCCGCAGCCTTTGCAGTGCTCAAGATCGAAGTCATAGACCTTCTGATCCTTGACCATTACCGAGGTATCCGGGCAAAACACCCAGCACAGCAGGCACTGGGTGCACTTGTCGTCATCGCGATACGGCCGCTCGCTTCTCCAGCCGCCGGTGACGTACTCGGCGGAGTTGCCTGCCGTTGGGATACAGGCCCCGCGCGGGAACTGGTCGCTCTTCCACTGGTTGATATCGCTCACATCCCACTTGCTCACGCCACAGTCACCTCCTTGAACGCGCGATCGACGGCCGCGAAGTTGGCGTCGATCATCTCCTGGCCGAACTTCTTGCCCAGGTTCTTGCCGAGAAGCTCCTTGAAGACCTCGACGTCGATAACTCCGGTGACGCCCATGAGCGCACCGACGATCGGGGTGTTAGGGATGTCGCGCTTGATGGTGTCCAGGGCGATGCCCGAAGCATCGACACAGGCGCACCGGGCGGTGTCGGGCAAGCCGAGCGCCTTCTTGACGTCGGCAGCCGGCGAGCAGGTGTTGATGATAAGCGTACCGTCGGGCTTGAGCCCCTCGGTTACGTCGATGACGTCAAGGAGCGACTCATCGAGCACGATCACCACGTCAGGGAACTCGATGTTGTTGTGAATCTCGATCGGCTCGTTGCTGATGCGGGTGAACGCCTTGATGGGCGCGCCCATGCGCTCGGGGCCGTACTCCGGCATGGCCTGCATGTACTGGTCTGCGGACAGAGCGGTCTCGGCGACGACCTTGGCTGCCGTGACGGCTCCCTGACCAGCGCGCGCATGCCAACGAATCTCCGTCAGCTGCTGCATTCGCGTCCTTCCCTCCACTCGGCACCCCGGGGGTGCTGGTGACGGCGTCGCCCCAGGCGGGCGACAGGTCACACAAGAATACGGACGACCGATGCTGGCACCGCCGTACGGCGTGTCGGTGGCGGTCAACGGCGCCAGAGAGTCGGTGAACGGCGACCAAATGCTGGAAAACTTCACGTCCGAGCTGTCCACACCGTGCCAAATCATTCGACGCGACGGCTAGAGCTCCTGCGCTGCTGTGGATCGCAGCTACATCTCGCGACGGCCTTCCAGCGCGCGTCCGAGGGTAACCTCGTCGGCGAACTCCAGATCGGCCCCGACCGGAAGACCACTGGCAATGCGGGTGACTTTGATGCCGAGCGGCTTGATAAGACGCGCGAGGTAGAGCGCCGTGGTCTCGCCCTCGACGTTTGGGTTGGTGGCGATCACGACCTCGGTGATCTCGCCCGGTGCAAGCCGATTGATGAGCTCGTGGATGCGTAGGCGCTCCGGCCCGATACCGTCCATGGGTGATATCGCACCCTGCAACACGTGGTAGGTGCCCCGAAACTCGCCAGTTCGGTCGATGGCCACCAAGTCGCGTGGCTCCTCGACGACACAGACTGCCGAGCGATCCCGCTCCGGATCGGCGCACACGGAGCACAGATCGCCCTCGGCGAAGTTGAAGCACACTGGGCAGAAGTGGATGGTGCGCTTGACCTCGGTGATAGCACCCGCGAGCCTGTCGGCATCGGCGGACTCGGCCGTGAGCAGCCAGTACGCGATGCGCTGGGCGGACTTGGGGCCGATGCCGGGGAGGCGCTCCAGCTCCTCGAGGAGGCGCGCGATGGGTGGGGCGTAGCGCATCGGCTACATCAGGCCCGGGACGTTCATGCCGCCGGTGATCTCGCCCATGCGTCGGCTCGCAAGCTCCTGCGCCGATCGAATCGCCTCGTTGACCGCCGCCGCGACCATGTCCTGGAGCATCTCGACGTCGTCGGGATCGATAGCGGCCGGATCGATGCTCAGCTCGCGGATCTGCATGTCGCCGGTGATCACGACGCGCACCATACCGCCGCCAGCCGAGGCCTCGAGCGTTTCGCTCTTGAGCTGCTCCTGCATCTCGGCCATCTTGACCTGCATCTTCTGGGCCTGCTTCATCACGTTGCCAAAGTTCACTAGTCGTCCTCTCCGTCGTCTGAATCGAACAGTTCTGGGTCCTTGAGACCGAAATCGCTTGACTCGAGCTCGAGTAGATCGGGTCCTGATTCGTCGCCTGCGGTTGAGCCACCAACCGCAGCAGACTCCGCTGGCCGCTCCTCGACGATCTCGGCGCCCAGCGACTCCATGAGCTGGCGTGCGAGGTCACCCGCCGAGGCGCTCTCGGATGCGGGGGCCGCTGAACCGGGGGCAGTTGCATCGGGCTGGGCGACGATGTCATCAGGCGCTGCGTCGGCCACCCACGGGTGAGGCGCGGAGGTGGTTTGGTAGGACTCGCTGTGGGCGCCATCGTCGGATGGCGCGATGTCATCTTGCGCATCTGCCAAAGGCGGGATGGGCGGCGTGGACTCTTCTTCGCTCGGCACGGGAGCGCCTAGACGTGCGCGGCTCAGCTGGAAACGCACTGGCGGCGCGAATCCCATCACGGCGCCCAATGCGCGTTGCAGCAGCTCCCGCATGTCGGGATCCTCGGCCATCTGCATCGCAAACTCTTGGTCGGCTGGGAATTCGAGAACGAGCGTGTGTCCGTCTGAATCGACGCTTGCTTCGATCCGGCCATACAACTCAGCGCGAGTCGGCTTAATTCGGCGGATCTCGGCGATGACTGCGGGCCAGGCGCGCCGAGCCGCAGCTCGGTCGAGCAGGCTGCCCGACATGGTCGGGGCGGGGATGTCGGCGACCGGCGAGGCAGCGGGCTTGGCTGGGGCGGCCGCGGGGGGTGCCGCCGGCGTTGCCG
>JBAXEO010000231.1:0-2899 GCA_037140395.1 Coriobacteriia bacterium | reverse complement strand
ATTCCGCTGACCGGCGTGCACATCGCGACTGGCTGGGGGTTGTGCTTCTCGGGTAGCTACCTGCACCCACAAGCGATCTAGCCGACTAATCCTCCAGGGGCTCGTGTACCTGTTCGAGCCAGCTGAAGTACTCAGGCTCCTCGCCGTGCACGATGCGGAAGTACGCCTTCTGCAGCTCCAACGTGATTGGGCCCGCAGGACCGATGGAGCGATGGTCGACCGAGCGCACAGGAACGACCTCGGCGGCTGAACCAGTCATGAACATCTCATCACAGGTGTAGAGGTCGGTGCGAACGAGCGACTCTTCGATAACGTCGTAGCCCAGGTCGACTGCGATCTGCATGACTGAGTCGCGCGTGATGCCCTCGAGCAGACCGTCGGAGACGGGCGGAGTGGAGATCACGCCGTCACGGATGATGAAGAGGTTCTCGCCGGTCCCCTCGCATACGAGACCTTGCTCGTTGAGCAGAATCGCCTCGTTGTAGCCATGCTGATTGGCCTCGACTCGCGCGAGAGAGGAGTTGAGGTAGTTGCCCGTAGCCTTGATCGCGGGCGGAAGCGAGTTGATGCCCCGCTGGCGCCACGAGCTCACGCCCACGTCCACGCCATCGCGCAACGCATCCTCGCCCATGTAGGTCTCCCAGGGCCAGCACGCAATCACCACGTTGACACAGCACGGCATCGGGTCGAGGCCCATAACGCCGTAGCCGCGAAACGCGAGGGGTCGGATATAGCAGCTCTGGAGATCGTTGACGGCGACCGTTTGCTTGACCGCGGCCACGAGC
The DNA here is from genome assembly GCA_037140395.1 of Coriobacteriia bacterium. Taxonomy (GTDB): domain Bacteria; phylum Actinomycetota; class Coriobacteriia; order Anaerosomatales; family JAAXUF01; genus JBAXEO01. The sequence continues at coordinate 2,114 of JBAXEO010000231.1, read as the reverse complement.
TCATCAACGGTGAAGCCGAGATCCATGAACAGCATCTTGGCCGAGCGTTCAAAGCGCTGCATGTGCTCCGTTAGACGGAAGACCGCGGCCCCTGTCGATGTCTCGTAGGCGCGGATGCCCTCGAAGACGCCAGAACCGTAGTGGAGTGCGTGCGACAGTACGTGGATCTGAGCCTTGTCCCAGTCGACAAGCTCACCATCCATCCAGATCTTCTCGACCTTGGGCAGTTCGGCCATCGTCGCGCTCCTCTCCGTGCTCGGGCGGTGTGGCGTATTAGTGTAACCGACGGTGTGTGCGGCTGCGTGTGATGACGCTAGCGGCGTTTGCCGACCTGGTTGAATCTCTGCGTTGAGGCGCCGTTCGCACAGTGAAGCGCCGGAATCGGCGTGTCAGGCATGACCTGCAAAGTGTGCAGGCGGAGACTTGGCCACTGAACATGCCGTCGGGGACACCCGCAAGATTAGCCGCGCCTGGCACTCCCTGGTGCGAACTTCCGAGTCAACAGTACCGCGACGTGCACCAGCCCGTACACGCCCGCCGCCGCCAGAAGAATCACCGCCGGCATCGCCGGGTAGAAATAGCGGTTGATGAACAGCGTGACCGAGTGCACGAGCATGAAGTAGATCGGGACCGATGCGACCAGCGCCAGCCTGGGAGAGCGACGAATGAACAACAGGCCAACGAGAGCGGCCAGAAGGAGGAACGCCTGGTACCCCACGACGAACTTGACTACAGGCCTCAGGACGGGATTGACGCCTCTCGGGAAAGGGTCATCGCCTATGTGGGGGATTCCTGGGCTGTTGACCTGCTCGTAGAGCGCGTCATTCGGCTCGACCCACGGCATCTGCAAAACCTCAGCCGCCTTTCCAGCCCGAGCACGGATCAGGCCCATCGGGTCGGCGCTCAACTGACGCCCTATGCGGTAGTGCGCCACCGCTCCTTGCCAGTCCTTGCCGGTCTCCGCGGCCGCATCCGCAACTGCCTGCTCGTCTACAGTCAGCGGCTCCCCACCCGTCGAGACGAATGCGGGGTTGCCGGCACCCTCAGACAGGACGACGAAACGGTGCAGGGTCACGACGTTGCGGACCCACCACACGCCCATGATCAGAACGAAGACCACCATCGAAACGGAGAGCAGCCGTCCAAACTCGCGCCATGAGAAGGTACGGCGCACCGCGAGGTAAATGAAAGGCATGACGATCCACGCCGCGGACACCGGCCTGACAAGCGCAAGCGCCGCAGACACTGCTCCGATGCCCACTGCGAGCCCCAGCATCCGGTGCGCGTTCTTGCGCGCCAGGAGAAGCGCCAACAGCAGCTGTAGCGCCGCAAGCGTCGCCGCAAGAGTCTCGCTGAGCGCGACCGGGACACCCCACGCAAACGGCAGATAGAGAGCGGCCAAGAAGCCCGAGAGGTATGCGAGCTTGCGCCCGCCCAAAAGGAACCCACACCCGGCGATGAAACCCACGACCGCAAGAATCATCGCGAACTGCACGCCTTGCACGGTCGGCTGCACCGCGGCGGCGGTCGCCGTCACGTCAGCGGATCGCGGATGCGCGCCGTAGATACCCGCGAGGAAGAGGACGTAGCCGGGCGTCACCGACGCATCAGGGACCCCATCCTGACCGTAGAAGCTGAACACGTGTGTGGACAGCAGCCTCTGCGCGGTCATCGTGTACCCAAGAGCGTCGTGCAGAATGGGTGGGCGCGAATACAGCGAGATCGCCCACGAGAACGTGAGCGACGCCAGTAGCACCGAAACCGTCATCGGAGCAATCCATGCGTGCCGCCCCATGAGTGCTTTCACACCCCGCAACTCCGGCTCGCGCGGTGCCCCGGTCGCCACCTTGCTGTGAGGCACAATCGCCTTCCTCTTCGCCACCTACTCGCCACGCGTCCGGCTGAAGACGCCCTTGGCGATAAGCTCGCGCACATATTCGGCGCTCTCGGTGGCACCCGGCGAGGCGGAGACGCTCATAGAAAACGCCTGGATGAGTAGTTGCAGGCCCAAGATCAACGGCAGCACGGCAATCATGACCGTGCCCGTCGTCGCCACGTTCCCGGTCGCGACAGAAAGCCACCAGTGGTAGCCGCCGAACAGTGTGCCAAAGACC
>JBAXEO010000230.1:0-2921 GCA_037140395.1 Coriobacteriia bacterium | reverse complement strand
GCAGTGGTGGGAGCCGGGGCTGTGGTCGCCGGAGATATTCCTCCCTACGCAATTGCCGTCGGCGTGCCCGCTCGAGTGATCCGGTACCGTTTCGATCCGGACACGGTTGAACGTCTTTGCGCGACCAAATGGTGGGATCTGGAATTGGACGGTCTGGCAGAAGTCGAAAGAGACTTCTGGGACGTAGAGGGCTTTGTCGGCAGGCGCTAGCAGCCGCGGGCCATCACCGATTAGGTGTGATATGGCGTCGCGCGCAGGCGTGGACGCCGCTCTCTCTGTCGTCGTCGGCGTGAGGAAATCGGATCGTGCCCATTCACGGCGGATGGTTTGAACTCGAGTACCTCAATCCGCAGAGAGTCACGATGGATACCCTTGCCTGCTAGCGCGCGGGCGGATCCCTTCGCGCCATGCCTTCGCACCGAGCCCTCAGCGCTTGGCCGCTCGCGGCATTGACCGTGCCTTACTGATGACTCGCTGAAGAAGTGCCTTGGCGAGGGCTTTCGTAGATGTGTTGGACACTATGTCAACCCCACCGGGATACATCGTCTCCAACCCTTCGCTGGACAAGACCGGACTCGTCCACCCAGCGTCCTTGTCGAATGTCGCATAGGCATCCATCAGGACCTTGTAGCTGCCCCCGAAGTGAAGACAATGGAAACGTGTCAGCAAACCGTCGACCTTCTCCAGTCCAAACGGGACCTTGCCACTGAAGACGACATTGATGACACAACCCGTGTTTGCGAACGCGCCACCCCGCGGATAGCCAATCACCAGATTGAAAGCCGAGCCACCGGTGGTCGCACTCAAGTCGACGCTCATGACATGCGGTTGGCTGCAGAAGCTCGTGAACAGCGCCATGTCCTGCAGCGACCCGCCTGAATAGTTCATAAGGCTCAGAAAGTTGTCTGCCCTAGAATATGCTTCGGCGATGCCCTGCAAGAGTTCATCGTTTCTGTAGACGTCCATGATGAACTGGCAGAACTCCCCCAACACCTCTTGCCGGCTGAATATGCTTGTGCCGGGGGAAGTTTCCGTGCGGGCACAGTCAAATCTCCCCAATAGGCCAAAGTACTCAGCTTCATTTTGGAAGTCAGAGTAGAGCAGAACATCGCTGTCAATGTGGAGGAAACACTGGATATCGTGTCGCTTCACAAACTCATTGATCACGAACCACCGCTGAATGCAGAGCAATTCAACCCACTCCGGGTTTGGAGAGAAGTGCCGGTATATGTTCGCGAACTCACGTGCCGATTCGAAGTAGTCTTCTGAGTCGAAGTGCTCAACATAGGCTGGGCAATCGCGGTTCGACTCATCTCCAAGTAGGACAATCCGGGAATTTGGATTTGAGAAATGGGCTTGTGCGAGACAAGTGCGCAAGTAGTCTGGGTTGCCAACATGCATTGTGATCAGCGTGTACACTTCAGCACAGGCCCCCCCATTGATGATGATCCAGCGACCCAGTGAGTCGGGCCCGGAGAATGATACCATACAGCACACAGGCGGGGAAAGATCGACGTCTAGGCTTGACTTGGTCGCAAGGCCTTGGCATAGGCGATGCACGAAGGCCCGTTCGAGCGCCTTCTCCCACACGCGGTTCTGGGCTAGTCTGACCAGTGCCGGGTGCAGAGAACGGGCGATCATCCTGACTGCTTTGGAAGGAATGTGCCGATGATGCGCGACGGGACAGGCGGCCAAGCATGACCTTGGGTTCCGCTGAGCAAACCACTGCCAGGCCCCTCGTCTCGATACTGACGCCGTCCTTCAACCAAGCGGCATGGCTCGCTGACAACCTCGCTTCGGTATCCTGCCAGACCCACCGTGACATCGAGCACGTGGTCATGGATGGCGGATCGACCGACGGAAGCGTTGACATCTTGAGGGCCGCAGGCGACAGCATCATCTGGCGCAGCGAGCCCGACGGCGGCCAGGCAAACGCCGTCAACAAGGCGTTCGCTGCCTCCCATGGAGAGATTATCGGCTGGCTGAATTCCGATGATGCGTACTTCGATACTCGCGCGGTGGAGGATGTTGTGGCGTTCTTCGACAAGCATCCGGATGTCGACGTGGTGTACGGTCACGCCGCTCGGATTGACACTGACGGAAAGGTATTCCGCATCCTCCACGTTCCCCGTTTCAACTTGCGGCACTTGCTGTGGGAGTGCTTCCTCGTTCAGCCGGCCGTGTTCATCAGGCGCCGGGCGATCGAGGACGCGTTCGTCAATGAGGACTTTCATTTCGCGATGGACTGGGAACTTTGGCTCCGGCTCTCGCAGACGCGGAAGTTTGCTCGGCTGGACCGCGTTCTCGCGGTGGATCGAGTCCAAGCGGATCGCAAGATGCTGACCTGGCTGGATGTTCTTGAGGCAGACATGAATGAGCTCGAGAAGATGTATGGCGTGTGGCGCCCCAAGTCGCGACGCTGGCAGCATCGCTACTACTTCGTGACCGGCCGACTCGCCGGTGCGTCGCACATTCTGTTCCCTGTGGCTCCACTGGCGTTCCCCGGGGGACAGGACACCCGGTGGGCGCTTCTCAAGAAGCAGGTCGCGTCGAGAAGCTCAAACTGGCCAGAGGGCTACGTCTGACGGCTTCGAAAAGGCTCAAGGAATCTCTCCCAGACAAGATCAGTTCGTGAACCGGGTCAACCAAGGTCGGGAAGGTCACAAGGGTGTCTCTGAGTCACACGAGTGGCGAACAGTCATCGTTCAACCTGTATGGCTATCTCAGCTCACGTCTGGGGCTGGGCGAAGCTGCCCGAATCACCGCGCGGGTTCTGGCTCTTCGCGGGGAGCGATTCTTCTCGGCAGATATCGGCCCGGTGGTGGACGTCACGCACGACTCGCTCGAGGCGCAGTGGAACGCGGTGGATAAGACCGCGCAACTGACCGGTGAGATCAACCTCTTCCATCTCAACCCGCCCG
>JBAXEO010000229.1:0-2949 GCA_037140395.1 Coriobacteriia bacterium | reverse complement strand
GGGTTCTCGGCGAGGTACTGCGGAGTGATCGACTGGCCGACTATATAGGCTGCGATCATTCGCTTGTATACGTCGGGGTTGTCCTTCATGTAGCCCGCCAAGAGTCGCTTGGCCACCGCTGACCCCTGAGAGTGAGCGACGATGACGAAGGGACGACCCTTGTTGTAGTTCTTCAGGTAGTACTCGAAGGCCGCCTGCACGTCGACGAGCGGTGCGCCCTCGACGTTCGCCTTCTGCTGGGCGGTTGTAAGCCCCAGCTGGTAGTTGGCGTCGATCTGCCGATAGTACGGCGCGTAGATGTTGGCGGAGGGGTCAAAAGCCATGGCCTGCCGCGCGTAGGCTTCCTGAGCGCTCTTCATCATCCCGGAGTTATCCACGGCACAGATGTCTGGGTCGCTTGACGTTTCTCTGCTGTAGGCGGTCGGATAGATGTAGAACACGTCTGCCTGCTTGCTCGGCGACTGGGGTACCGCCAACCAATGCGCTGCCTGCGAGTAGTCGGTCGGTGTGACGGTACCGGTGGATTCGCTGCCGGTGTAGGCCCCGATCGGAGCTTTGGCCTGCTTTCCTCCGCAGCCGAATGTCCCGAGAATCAGAATCAATACCGCCGCTAGAAGTAGGTACCGTGCTGACTTCATGTTTGCCCCCCGAGTTGTCCCGAAACCAGTCGACCGACCGAGTGTTGTCCCTGAGTTGTATCGGCGTACTGGAGATCTCTCTTGAACGGGCGCAACGTGCGAGGACGTCTGACAATTCATCTAACAATCAGCCCTCATCTACCCCTAAATCGGGGAGAACGCGGGGTTGCCCCAACATGAGCAGGACCCCCTGGAATCGCGGAATCCACGCACGAATAGCCCCTGTGGGAGTATTTCGTCTCGCGCTACGCGGGGGGTGGCGGAATGCCAGACGCACATGGTTCAGGTGCGTATCGACTCCGTTGAGACGATGTGGGGGCTATGCCCCCATTTTGCAGGGCTTGCTCTCCAAGGAGAGGAGGCCTTCTGTGGTCTTTGGGGCCGAGAATCAAGGGATTGTCTAAGGGGGTGTCAGTTCTAACGCCGGAAGAAGGCGTCCCGCAAGGAGTCTGCCAATGCTGTGTCCTCAATCTCCACTGAGGAGCCATTTCGACGCACCACGTAGTGCCCCCGAAGGCCGCTTGCGGCAGCGCCATCTGCAGTTCGGCACTCTCTGGTGTCGACTCGTCAGTTTGCAGGCCTCGGATGTGCGACCTGGACGAGAACTTGCGAGATGTGTTGCGAAGAAGTCGTCAATAGTGCCAGCGCCCACGTTGCGAGCCGGGACTTGGGCGGCCTCTAATTGCTCTTGAAGGAGCCGCAAAATGTACCTGCTTGTAGCTGCGGGACTCGCAGGAGCCAGCATGGCCTTGGCCGACATGATAAGACGGGCTGTCACGCCTGGCAGGGAAAGGCGCCGTGTCTGGGAGGACTGGCGGCGGACCGCCGAACGTGCTCGCCGCGCCGAACGCCAAAGCATTCCGGTTTCTGCGCCTGCTATAGCAGGCTGGAGTACATCACATCGGTCTCACGGCGCCGTGGCCGAGATCACCGTTCTCCGGCGGCAACGAGCCGAACGAGAGGCCGACCGCACTTCAGACACAAGCCCGCGCGTTGCTCCGTGTCCCCTCACGCCGATGTAGGCTCACGCACGAGCATTTTCTGCGCCGAGGGGGCTCAAGTCGCAGACCACGTTTTCTAGGCCACTGAGTCACCGTCCTCACTCTGCCCGTTTGCCCTGCCCAACCTGCCCTGCCCATATTCTCTCTTGCGCTACGCGGGAGTGGCGGAATGGCAGACGCGCATGGTTCAGGTCTGTAGATCTGACCAGGGAAGATGCGCTGCGACCTTGGGTTTGGCTGCGGAGACGGAAGGAGTCGCCCCTCTGGTGACTGCTGGAGTTGCTTAACGGGTACAACGTCGAGCGACATGTACGGTAGCTCGGGTGGACCGCCGTTGGTTCTCGCCGAGTTCCGAAGACTGGAGAGTGGACTCTTGAACTCATCACCGCGCGCCCGCTATATGCCCGGACCCGTCTGGGCCGTCATTCTGGCCGTGCTCTACACCTCGGGTATGGCCGTTGTCTGGCTGGTCACAAAAGAAGACTACGCGACAGAGACGGCCGCGCTTGTCCGTTCGAGCATCCCGGTCCTGCTGGTACTCGTGGCGATGGTGCTCGCGGCCATCTACTTCTCGAAGACTTCTGTGGTTGGCGACATGAAGCTCCGCGGCTGGGCGTGGATTGGCATAGTGCCGCAGCTGATCGCGCCGGTAGGCCTGATTCTCGCAATCGCTTTGGGAGGCATCGGCTCGGCGAACTGGGGTCTGGCGGCGGGCGTCTTGTTCGGGACTATCCTTGTCGGCATCGGCGAAGAGGGAACGTTTCGCGGCATCGCGCTCAACGGCTTGGGTGAGCGCTTCTCGGTCGTCTGGGCGGTCATCATCTCGTCGGTGCTCTTTGCCTTGCTGCACGCGGTCAACATCCTCGCCGGGCAGTCGCTGCAAAACACGGTGATGCAGGTCGTGTTCACGGGATTCGCGGGCCTCACCTATGCGTGGATCTACGTGTTCTCGGGCCGAAACATCTTCCTCGTGATGGGCCTACACTTTGTGTACGACTTTTCGCTGATCGCCGCGATGCCCCTTGTTGGTGCGACTAATGAGCTTGGCGGCATTGCGAGCATCACGACGACGCTTGCAGCTCTGATTCTCACCGGAATCGGCATCTGGAAGTTCAAGGGCAAGATGCTCGCCGACCTCTAGTGTGCTCGTCGGTTCGGCAGAGGATGTTGGCGATCCAGCGCACATGGACACAGGGGCAGGAACCACCCATATTGGGGAAGTCCCCCCTGCTATAGCCCCTGTGGTAGTATTCTCTCTCGCGCTACGCGGGTGTGGCGGAATGGCAGACGCGCATGGTTCAGGTCCATGT
>JBAXEO010000228.1:0-2967 GCA_037140395.1 Coriobacteriia bacterium | reverse complement strand
CACGTGGACCTGTCCGGTGGGCTGGAAGAAGTCTCTCGGAGTCTCGCCGCCCTACCGTACGTGGATGCTTCGAGCGTGCTCGCTTACCTCAGGGCTCTCGGTAGTCCGACGGCAGTCGCCAGGGCCGGCTGGCTCTTGGAGCAGCGAGCCAAGGAGTGGTACGTGAGCTCCGCCGCGCTCGACGAGATGCGCACGATGCTCGGACGAGGGCCGTACTATCTTGCTCGCAGCAATGAGGCGGGGCGGTGGGTCCCGTCGTGGCGGATGTACCTACCATCCAACGCAGACGAGGTCGAACGATGGGTGCATGAGTGATGAGACCGAATCTGCTCGACACCGCAGGCTATCAGCCTCAGACCGTTGAGAAGGTCGAGCGGCTGCTTGAGCTGCTCGCGGAGTTCGGAGGACACCCGTTCCTGGGTCCGAGAGCCAGGCTCCACGGAGGCACGGCCCTGAACGTCTTTCACCTCGGCATGCCGAGGCTCTCAGTCGATGCCGACCTGACCTACGTCGGACAAGTGACGAAGGAGGGGCTTGAAGCGGAGCGGCCCGAAATGGAGCGGGCTCTGAGAGAGCTCGGCACAAGACTCGGGTACAGCGTCTCCACGAGCGGCAAGGTCGCGCACTCGGGCGCACCTTCAAACTGCGATACGGCCACGGCGACCAGCGAGATCTGATCAAGGTCGACCTCATCTACCTCAATAGGGCGCCGCTGCTCGACTACGAGCAGGCGACCTGCGGCATGTGTGCGCCCGAGACCTCGGTGATGACGCTCGCCCTACCCGAGCTGATCGCCGGGAAGACCAAGGCGCTCTTCGACCGTCTGGCAGTCCGTGACCTCTACGATGTGTATCGCATCCAGGCGGGCGGGCTGTCCGTGTCGTTGGTTGCCGGCGATGATGAGCTCTATCGACTGCAGCGGCGTGTCCGGATCTACTACGCGTCGCTCTCGATGCCGTTTCCGTGTCCGATCGACGGCCGCATCGTGGAGAAGTTCGCCTCATGCGCCAGCGAGGTGGAAGACGAACTCTATCCAGTCCTGAACGTGCGCGACCGTCCGACGCTGGAAGCCATGATGGCGTCCGCCGCGCGATACATCGACGAGCACGTCGCGCCACGGGACGACGAGGAGCAGGAGTACCTGCGGCGGCTGGAGGAATCCTCGGAGTACGCCCCCAGATTGCTCTTCGCTCCCTGGCCTGCGGTGCTCGAGCGGGCGGAAGTGAGCCCTGCTGCTGAATGGAAGGTCATGAATCTGCGGAAGAGGCCCACGGAACCCGAGGGCGACTATCCGGAGTGGTGACGGTCACGATTTGTCGCCCGATTTGTCGCCCAAATACATGGTGACTGTTGGTACTCGTTGGTACCTATTGGGACTCACCGCAGCTCCGCTGTACCAACGAGTCCCAATAGTCACAAGCACAATCAGGATTCGAATTCCCGTGGGGGCACCAAACTGCAGGTCAGAGGATATGCGGGCGACAATTCGTGCTCAGGGACCCCTGTTGCCGAGGGGTGCCAGCGTCTCGGACAACGATATCATAGTACCTACAAATGATATCGTTCATGACTCACTGAGTCGTTCTCTCCCACGTCGCGTCGCGCCCGCTCTTTGCGCAGCGTATTTCACCGTTGTCCCGAAGCTCGCCGAGCACTCGCACGATCGTGGGACGGCTCACTCCCGGACAGGCTCGCTTGACGTCGGCGTAGCGGAAGGTCGCCGGGAGGTGCCGGATGCAGTCGATCACCATCTCGCGCTTCGCCCCACGCCCCGTCCCCATCTGTCCGACTCGCTGCTCGAACTCCAAGTACGCTGCAATGAGAACGCCGTGCGAGTACTGGAGCCAAGGAACGAGGTCGTGCCGACCCTCATGCCAACCCTCAGACGACGCTTCAAGCGCCTCGTAGTACGTCTCCTTCGAGTCCTCGATGACCTTCTCGAGACTGATATAGCGGCCGACGTCGTAGCCGGCCTGGTAGAGGAGCATGAGGTTCAGGATGCGCGACATCCTTCCGTTGCCGTCGGAGAACGGGTGGACGCACAAGAAGTCGAGAATGAAGGCGGGGACCGCGATCAACGAGTCCACCTGCCCTCCTGACACCACAGAATCGTAGCCCGCGACTAAGTCGTTCATCGCGGTGTCGACGAGATGCGGCGCGACAGGGCTGAACCTCAAGCGGTGCGTCCCGTCGGACAGGACGTCGACGATGTCGTTGGCCTTGCCCTTCCACGCCCCGCCCGGAGTGGGCGAGAACTGGTAGAGGTCCCGATGCAGCTGGAGTATGAGCCCGGTTGAGACATCCATGCCGGGCGCGTTGGCGTGGACGGTGGACAAAACGTCGCGATAACCGGCGATCTCCTGCTCTGAGCGGTCCCTCGGCGTCGTCTTCTCGGCGGCGAGCTCGGCCACACGGCCTGAGGCCGCGGTGACTCCCTCGATCCTGTTCGACGACTGGATGCTCTGGACGCGGGCGACCTCGCGAAGCGCGCTCAACACCTGAGGCGACTGCTTCTCGAAGAGCTGCTGCTTGCCCTTGTACTCGCCGAGGAGACCGATCGAGCGGACTGTGGACATTGGCACTGTGGTCTGCTCAAGGTGACCTATTCCGAACGAACCGCGCATTTCGTCTCCTCGGAAGAATGAATCGTAGGACACCAGAATGATATCGTTAATGCGTCATGATGTCATTCATGGATTGTGGGAGACGGGCGTCAAGAGAACGTCCTGATTTGTCGCCCAAATACATGGTACTTGCTGGTATTCGTTGGGACCTATTGGGACGAACCGGCCGGTGAGCCGTACCAACGAGTCCAAATAGTCACCAATAGTCACAAGCACAATCAGGATGCGAATTCCCTTGGGGGCACCAGAGATTAGGAAGACCCGCACTTATCCCAACTGAGGGCCTTTTGCTATTGCGACTTCGGTACCCTCCTTCTTGTGCTCGATGCGCTGCCAGCTTCCG
>JBAXEO010000227.1:0-2991 GCA_037140395.1 Coriobacteriia bacterium | reverse complement strand
TCGGTTGCGAGCTTGGCCATCTTGCGCAGAGGGTACTTGGTCTCGCCTGCGAACCTCGGGTCTCGGTGGTAGGTGATTGAGGCGCGGTTGAGGCCCATCCAGCCCACCAGGCCGCGCATGTAGCGGCTCCGCTCTCGCATCGCCTTGAGGCCTTCGGTCGCCTTGCGGCTCATGAGACGGAAGTCGGCGGTGTCGAGGGGGATGTCGACCTGCGCAGTTCTGCGCAGCAGCCGATAGTAGGCGGCGGCTGTGGCCGTCTTGAAGGCACTCTCGCCCGCGCGAGACTCACGAACCGCAAAGACGATGTCGGTGCCGCCGCGCCAGAGCTCAATCATCTTCGGGATGAGCTCGGGGGGATCTTGGAGGTCAGCGTCAATGACGGTGACGGTGTCGCCCCCGGCCAAATCAATGCCGGCGGTCGTGGCGGTCTGGTGACCAAAGTTGCGCGCGAAGCGGACCAGCTTCAGGTGGGGGTCGTGATCGGCGAGTGCCGAGACAATCGCGAAGGTGTCGTCCTTGCTGCCGTCGTCGATGACGATGATTTCGTAGTCGGGTAGGCTGGCGAGGGCCGCTGTGGCGCGCTTGATGAACTCCTCGGCGACTGGGGATTCGTTGAACATGGGCACCACGATTGAGTGCAGTTCGGTGCTGCTCACGGTGCCCCTCCCAGTAGTGGAATGTCGCTGGCCGATGCGAGTCACTTGGCGCGCTCGAAAAGCCGCGATGATGCTTTGGAGTCGCCGTATTCTACTACAGGCTGCGTTGCGCATGAGGTTGTTGAGATGGGTGGGCCTCGGAAGTGGGGAGGCGCAGTAGGCAGCTCGCGCTATGATGTGCAGCGAACGCTTCAGCCTTGCTCTTTTGCCCTCTTTGCAGTGAACGGAGACGATCTTGATGCAGCACACCAAGTCCTCGGAGTTCTTCCAGATTGCCCAGCAGATCATTCCGGGTGGCGTTAACTCGCCCGTACGCGCCTTCAAGTCCGTCGGCACCGATCCGATCTTCTACGATCGCGCCAAGGGCGACCGCGTCTGGGACGCCGACGGCAACGAGTACATCGACTTTGTCGGGAGCTGGGGCCCGATGATTTTGGGCCATGCACCCGAGGCCGTTCTCGAGGCCGTGCGGGTTCAGCTCGGCAAGGGCACGAGCTACGGCGCGCCCACGATGGTCGAGATTGAGATGGCCGAGAAGCTCGTCGAGGTCGTTCCGTCCATCGAGATGGTGCGGATGGTCTCCAGCGGCACCGAGGCGACCATGAGCGCAATCCGTCTCGCCCGCGGCCACACCGGCCGAGAGAAGTTCATCAAGTTCGACGGCAACTACCACGGGCACTCCGACGCGCTGCTGGTTGCGGCCGGCAGCGGTCTGCTCACGCTGGGCATCCCCTCCACGCCTGGCGTCACAAAGGGAGCGGCCGGCGACACGATTGTGCTGCCGTACAACGATATCGACGCCGTGCGCGAGTGCCTCGAGGCCAATCGCGACACGGTGGCGGCCATCATCGTCGAGCCGATCGCCGGCAATATGGGCGTCGTACCGCCGCAACCCGGATTCCTGCAGGGGCTGCGCGACGCCTGCGACGAGTACGGCGTCATTCTCATCTTCGACGAGGTCATCTCCGGATTCCGCGTGGCGCTCGGCGGGGCGCAGGAGCTCTACGGCGTGACCCCGGACCTGACCACGCTGGGCAAGATCATCGGTGGAGGCTTTCCGGTGGGCGCCTTTGGCGGCAAAGCCGAGATTATGCGCTCGCTCGCACCTGTCGGTCCGGTGTACCAGGCCGGCACACTCTCCGGCAATCCGGTCGCGATGGTGGCCGGGCTTGCGCTGATCGGCGAGCTCGAGAAGCCGGGCGTGTATGCGGAGCTCGACCGCAAGGGCAAGCGCCTCGCAGACGGCCTCTGCCGCGCGGCGGGCAACGCTGCGGTCCACACTTCGTGCAATCGCGTCGGTTCGATGTCGACGATGTTCTTCACGCACCTCGAAGTGTCCAACTGGGCGAGCGCCTCGACGAGCAACACGGAACGGTACGGTGCCTACTTCCGAGGGATGCTCGAGGCGGGTTTCACGATCGCGCCGAGCCAGTACGAGGCCTGCTTTGTATCGTTGGCGCATACCGATGAGGATATCGACGCGTTCGTAGCGGCGGCTGGAGAAGTGCTGTCAGAATTGTAGGCAGAGGGTACTCAGGTCTCTCCGAAGAGGCGGACGCACGTCGCCGAGCCAATCGGAGTTGCCGCGAAGTAGTGCAGTAGTCGGGCGAATTCAGAGACGCATTGGGGGTAGAGGTGGGCGCGAAGCCGAAGAAACGGAGCAAGGTTTGGGCTCGTGGCTCGGTAGGGCCCAACAAGGGGAGCGTTGCAGGGCTGTTCATCGCCATACTGCTTGGGACGCTGTCCTTCGTCTTGCTGTTTCCCTGGAATGGGCTCCTACCGTTGTTCACGGTCCCCCTAGTGGTGGGGGCTCTCTTGGGTTTGCTCGCGATTGACCTAAGGGAGTCGATAGTCGCGGGCGTGGTTTCTGGGCTCATCGGGTCCTCGCTCGCGTGCGTCTTCTATCGCTTTGATGAGTTTCTGAGATACATGGAGCGTACTTCTCCGGCGGCTGTGGCGGATGTCACAGGGAGCCTCTGGCAGGGCTTCTTGATCCCGCTTCTATCGGCCAACCCGATCAACGACCCCAGGGTCGGCTCGCTGCTCGTGGTGCTTGCCAGTACGTTGCTGACCGTAGCGTTTTCTGCCGGGTCGTGGTGGCTAGCCCAGAGGCTCGGATCCACTGTCGATCGGCGATGGTTGGGCCTCATGGTAATCGTGCCGCTGGGAGTCTGTTTGGCGTACACCGTAGTCGTGCGCAGCAGCGCATTCGTCGCCAGCATCTCGACCGAGCCGGCGGCCGAGTCGTATGCATACGATGGGGTCATCAACCTCAAGACGTACTATCTGATTCGCGGAGGTGCAAACTACTACGATGCGATCATCGCCGCAGTCG
>JBAXEO010000226.1:0-3033 GCA_037140395.1 Coriobacteriia bacterium | reverse complement strand
GAGCTCGCAGGCGTGATCCCGGCGCTGCCGGTCCTGGAGGGCGTGTCGCGCGACCAGCACATCCCGGTCGGGAAGAAGGTTGTCGTGATCGGCGGCGGCAACGCTGCCATCGACTCTGCGCGCACGGCGCGCCGGCTGGGCGCGGACGTGACGGTCGTCTACCGACGCGAGCGCAAGGACATGCCGGCGATCCCGGAGGAGATCGAGGCCGCCGAGCACGAAGGCGCGAAGATCGCCTATCTCGCCGCCCCAAAGCGCATCGTCGGCGACGCGAACGGCCAGGTGCGCGCGATCGAAGCGGTCAGGACGAAGCTCGGCGAGTTCGACACCTCGGGCCGGCGCCGGCCGGTGCTGACGGGCGAGGTGATCCGCTTCGAATGCGACACCGTGATCCTCGCCGTGGGCGAGAAGGTCGACCCCGACTTCCTCAAGGCCACGGGCCTGAAGATGCAGGAAGCCGGCACGATCGAGGTCGACCGCTACTCGCTCGAGACCAGCCGTGAGTGCTTCTACGCTGGTGGCGACCTGATCGCCGGCGCCTCGAACGTCTCGAGCGCCATGGGTTACGGCAAGAAGGCCGCCCGTAGCATCGACACAAAGCTGATGGGGCAGGAGCGCTTCCCGAACCTGTTCCCCGAGTTCGACTACCAGATGGAACCGCCGGAGCCGCAGGCCGAGTGCGGTCGCCACGTGCCCGCTGAGATGCCCGCCGCCGAGAGGGTGCTCTCGTACGCCGAGGTCTCGCTCGGCCTCTCGCCCGTTGCGGCCCTGGAAGAGACATCCCGCTGCCTGCGCTGCGACATCCGCAGCGTCGAGAGATACGGAGGAGCGCGGTGACCGAGAAGGTGAAGGTCCGCATCGACGGCGAGGTGATCGCGGCCACCGCCGGCCAGACGATCCTCGAGGTCGCGCGAGCCAACAACACCTATATCCCGGCCCTCTGCTACATGGAGGGTCTCAGCGCGGTCGGCGCCTGCCGGCTGTGCATGGTGGAGATCTCGGGCGTGGGGCGGCTGCAGCCCGCCTGCACAACCCCTGTGGCGGAGGGTCTGGCGGTCGTCACCAGCTCGCCGCAGCTCCAGTCCTATCGGAAGATCGCGCTCGAGCTGCTGTTCTCGGAGCGCAACCACATCTGCGCTGTGTGCGTCTCCTCCGGGCACTGCGAGTTGCAGTCCCTCGCGCAGGACCACGGGGTGACGTACGTGCGCTACCCGTACAGCTACCCGCGGCTCGCGGTCGACACCTCGCACCCGCGCTACGTGCTGGACCACAACCGCTGCGTGCTGTGCTCGCGGTGCGTCCGCGCGTGCGCGGAGATCGAGGGCGCCCACGTGTGGGACATCGCCGGTCGCGGCACCCAATCCATGCTTGTCTGCGAGCTGAAGCGGCCGTGGGGTGATGCCACGACCTGCACGAGCTGCGGCAAGTGTGTGCAGGCCTGCCCGACCGGCGCGATGGCCGAGAAGGGCTGGGGGGTGGAGGAGATGACGAAGCACAAGGCCGTCGTCAGCCGCCTCACCTCCATGCGGGAGGCCAACTGATGGACAGGGTGAGGATCGGCACCTGCTGGCTCGACGGCTGCTCGGGCTGCCACATGTCGCTGCTCGACGTCGACGAGGGCATCGTCGCGGTGCTCAAGAGGGCCGACATCGTGTTCGGTCCGCTGGTCGATGCGCAGGAGTGGCCCGAGGGTGTCGACGTGGCCGTCATCGAGGGCGCGGTCAGCAGCACGGACGACCTCAAGCTTGCCCAGACCGCCCGCGCGCGCAGCCGGATCGTGGTCGCGCTCGGCGACTGCGCGGTGACGGGCAACGTGCCGTCGATGCGGAACGGCATCCCCGTCCGGAAGCTGCTCGAGCGCGTCTACGTGGAGGGCGCCACCGCGCAGCCCGGCGTGCCGACCGATGGCGTGCCCGCGCTGCTCAAGCAGGCGGGGCCGCTGCACGAGTCGATCAAGGTCGACATCCACGTCCCAGGCTGCCCGCCCAAGCCCAACGCGATCCTGCTGGTGCTGAGCGAGCTGCTCGAGGGCCGCATGCCGGATCTCGGATCCAAGCTCCGGTTCGGGTAGAGCGGGACCGTGGCGACCAGGAAGACGACGTCGGAGACGGCGAGGCGCGCGCCGCGCGCCCCGAAGGGCCAAGCGCCAGTCGTGGAGACGCTCGCAGCGCAGCCGGCGGGGGCCAGGAGACCAGTCATGGGCACAATCACGATCGATCACGTCACGCGGATCGAGGGCCACGCCACGATCACGATAAAGCTCGACGACGCGGGGAAGGTGACCGACTCGCAGTTCCATGTCACCCAGGTCCGCGGCTTCGAGAGGTTCACCGAGGGGCGGCCGTACTACGAGATGCCGTCCATCACGTCGCGGATCTGCGGCATCTGCCCGGTGAGCCACCTGCTCGCCTCGGTGAAGGCGTGCGACGAGATCATGGCCGTGCGCATCCCGGAAGCCGCCGCGAAGCTGCGCGAGTTGCTGCACTGCGCGCAGATCGTGCAGTCGCACGCCCTCTCGTTCTTCCACCTCTCGGCGCCCGACCTGCTGCTCGGCATGGACTCCGATCCCGCCCGGCGCAACATCGCGGGGCTGCTCGAGGAGCACCCGGACGCCCTCCGCGACGGGATCGCGCTGCGCAAGTTCGGCCAGCAGGCGATCGAGCGGCTCGCCAAGGAGCGCGTGCATCCCTCGTGGACCGTGCCCGGCGGCGTCAACGCCCCGCTCGACCCGCACGCGCGGGAGAAGATCCTCGACGAGCTGCCCGCGGCCGTCACGATCGTGAAGCGTACGCTCGCGTTCTGGAAGAAGACGGTCGATGGCTTCCCGAATGAGATCGACTCCTTCTCCAACTTCCCCACGATGTACTGCGGCCTCGTCGGACCGGACGGATCGCTGCGCCTGTACGACGGGAACCTGCGCTTCGTCGGCCCCGATGGCGCCATCGTCGCCGACCAGGTGAGGCCCACCGACTACGCGACCTACATCGGCGAGGCAGCACTCGCGGACTCCTACCTCAAGGCACCGTACTACCA
>JBAXEO010000225.1:0-3040 GCA_037140395.1 Coriobacteriia bacterium | reverse complement strand
CGCGTCTGCAATCGGAGGCGGAGGCTGCCCGAGTGGTGGCCCAAGACGCCGCCGGAAAATACCAGTCGGCCGTAGATGAGTGGCGTGCCTGGCTCGCCGAGAGACATCTGGATGCGCACGGTGACGATCCTCGCGCCGTGCGTCAGCTACTTGACGAGCTCAGGGAGCGTGCGGCTTCCCTCGGCGAGGTCGCCAGAGCCCAAGCTGAAGCCGCCCGTGAACGCGATGCAGCCGAGGCGTGGGTCTTGAGGCTGGTCGATTTAGTGCGGGGGTTTGATCCAGCCGCCGCCCAGATTCCGCCGCTGTCCTCTGCGCCCGAACTTGCTGCTCGGGCGCGTACCGCGCTGGAGCGCGCTGTTGCCGCCCGCGACGAGCGCGCCGTCATTGTGCGCGATCTGTCGGCCATCGCGCTCACGCGCAGCGGAGTGGCCGAGCGCGCTTTGGCCGCGGATGCGGCAATCGCCCAGATAGTCGCGAGCCACGGGCTCGATTCGTCCGACCCACTGCCGTTACTGCAGACGCTGGAAGCGAGTACTGCCAACGAGCGCGAAGAGGCGGCAGAAGCCTGCGAGGCGCTCGCCCGAGAGCACGCCACACTAACCGGCAAGCTCGACGACGACGGCCGAGATGACCGCATGGCGCGCGCGCGACAGGAGCTTGAAGGATTGCAGGCTCAAGCGGCAATTGAGGCAGACGCCTACGTGAGCGACCAGCTCGCGGTGCGCCTGATCGACTTCGCGCGCGAGCGTTTTGACCGCGAGCGTCAGCCTGAGGTGGTGCGCACGGCCGGCCGCGTCTTCTCAGCGATGACGGGCGGTCGTTTCACTGGCGTCCAGATCCCGTTTGGCGGCCAGGAGATTTCGGTTGTGACGGCGGGCGGCGCGCTCCAACCTGCAATCGAACTCTCGCAAGGGACCGCCGAGCAGCTCTATCTGGCGCTGCGTGTTGGCCTGATCTCATCGCTGGGAAAGCTCGGAGCCGACCTCCCGGTCCTCATGGACGATATCGCCGCCAACTACGACGCAATGCGTCTGGCCGAGGCAACGGCCGCCATCGCGGAGCTTGCGGCGAACCGTCAGGTGATCTTCTTCACCTGTCACGAGACCACGGCCGAGGTGCTCACTCAGGCGATTGCAGGGTCGGTACTGGTCAGTCTCGGGCAGTGTGCACCGAGGTAGCGGCTTCCCAGCGAATGTCCCCTGAGCGCATACCACTCAGTATGCATCAGTAGTATGATGCTCCCATGAATACCGAACGAGTCACCATCACCTTACCGGCTGATCTCGTCGCACAGCTCGACGAGATCGCCCAGTCGCGGGATGTATCGCGGTCGAGCATCGTGCGGGAGGCGTCCGCGCAGTACGTTGCCGGCGTGCAGGGGCAGGCTCGTGCGCAGCAGCTCGAAGCCGCCACGGATGACCTTCGCTGCTTTCTGGATGACCTTCGAGCCGCACCCGTGCTCGACGACCGGCCGGTCCTGGAGATACTGCGTCAGCTGCGAGGCGGGCCGCTCGGGGGACCGGACGCCGGAACGACAGCCGGGCACGGATCGGCTCGCTCCAAATGAGGCCGGTAGTTCTCGACGCGTCTGTTGGCGTCAAGTGGCTGAAGGACGAAGACGGTTCCGCCGATGCGCTTGAGCTTCTGCGCAAGCACGGTGCTGGCGAGATCGCACTCGTCGTGCCCGATGTCTTCATCTTCGAAATACTCGATGTCGCCCGTCGTTGCTTTGGAATGGCCATCGCCTCGCAGCTCTGGGAGCGCCTCAAGGCCGAGCAAATTGCTGTCGTTCCGTTCGGCTTGTCGAGCTTTGACGAGGTGGTGACTCTCGCAGAGAGCCTGGACTGCTCGACCTACGATGCGGCGGCGGTGGCGGTAGCACATGCGATAAATGCGCAGCTGGTGAGTGCAGACAAGCGCGCACACGCCAGCGTCGTGGGTGTCCGAATCATCGGGTGAAGGCTCGCCGAAGCGACGCACGCCAGGGCTACGCGGTCGCTGCGTTCCAGCCCATGATTGCCAGCATCGCGTCAACGATGGCGTCGTCGCTGGTTGAGCTGCCAAAGAACATCGACGTCATGAAGTAGCCGATGAAGATGCTCATGAACGCGCGGACCTTGCCCTCGAGTTCCTCGGGTGCGCGGACAATCTCAAAGGACGCATCCACACGAGGGATGAACTCGCGAATGTTGTTGATCATTGGGTCACCAAACTGCGTCCTAAAGGTTTCCTTCAAAGCCGGGTTGTGCGGCGCCGCATCCATCAGCGTGCGCATGATGTTCCTGCTGTCAGAGGTGTCTCGGCGCCGAGTGTGGATCAGCTGCGTAAGCGATTGCCGCAGATTCTCGGCGCTGAACGCCTCGAGGCGCGCCTTGGCTTCAGAGCTGATGCGGCCGCCGGCCGTGGAGACCAAGTCAAGCAGGAGTGCTTCTTTGCCAGCATAGTGACGGTACAGCGCCGGCTCGCTGACGCCAACCAGCGAGGCGATTTCGCGTACAGTGCCAGCTTCGTAGCCCTTCGCGGCAAAGACCATAAGGGCTGCGTCGAGGATTTCGCCTCGGCGACCAGGCACAAAGTCCGTGAAATAGGGCGCCGAGGCAGGGATGCCGTGGCCGCCCAGGTGGGCGCAGGCGCTCATGCTCTCCCACCTTGCTGTCCGACCAGATGCACGAAGGCGTCTTCCAGCGTGGGCTCCACCGGCTCGAGGTGGCGAACGACGAAGCCGGCACGCTTGAGGTAGCCACCGATGTCCGCCTGGGACAGTGAATGCTCTCCCAAGTTGGCGTTGAGCAGCGACCCTTGCATGTACGCCTCGACCACATCAGGGTTCTTGACGAGTTCGGCCAGTGCGCCCTCGCCGTCATCAACTTCGATCTGGACGATGGTGTCGGCGGCGAGGCGCCCCTTGATCTCCTGCGGCGAGCCAGCCGCGATGATGTCTCCTCGGTAGATGAACGCGAGGCGGTTGCAGTGAGAGGCTTCGTCCATGTAGTGGGTCGTGACGAAGAGTGTCACGCCGTCGTGGGCGAGCTCATAGAGG
>JBAXEO010000224.1:0-3052 GCA_037140395.1 Coriobacteriia bacterium | reverse complement strand
GTTTCCAGCCGGGCTTGTGCAGAGGGTTATATATGAGGTGCAACAGGTTCATACGTGATGAACCCTGACATTGACCTTAATCAGCTCGTCGATGAATTTTTGGGCTTAGAAAAATTCGTGGAAGAGTCCAAACAGTTCGAAAACGTCGTTGCAGCACCGTCGCTCTCAGATAACCGGCTGCTTTTAGAGCAAGACTGGTTAAGATTTGTCGCCTATAAGTACGGCAAGGCAGGTGTACGGGACGGCTTGCAGGACGCGATGCGTGATGGCTACGTCTTGCTGCTCGAAAGGCTGAGTGCAGTGGCGCGGCATGTGGGCGCGGATGCGGGCGGGCTCGATGGAGGATAACCGCACCAACTAGCAGCGTTTGAGAAGTATCAGGGACGGATCTGTAATTGTCGCTTTTTGTAAGCGCATACGCGCTCGAACTTGCGTTATCCTCGGTTTTACCACGGTTGTTTAAGTTAGGATGGGCTCAGAACTAAATACGTGGCGGTGCTACGACGTGTAACGATTTACTAATAATCAGCAAGAAAGCTCACCCGTTTCAACGTTGAGATGAATTGCGTTCTTATCCACCATAAATTTATGCTCCCAAACCAATTAAGAACTGCGTATCGTCCTATACGCCCGTTATACTGCTCTTTGAGCAAGTCTCGGAACGTCGAAAGACACGGCCATACGATACGGCAACAATGCCGTTGATGCTCTCGAGCATCAATCGTACAAAGACAGAGACTTGTACGAACGGAGCACTGATACCCGTCAAACGGCTCTTGATATTCATGTTCGATGTCAAACCGTAGAACCTCGCACCTTTAGGGCGAGAGTATGTCAGGTTAGATACTGTTGTGCGCGCCACGATATTATGCGCACTAAGGCAAGGCCAACTACGCTGAGTGGAGCGTCGCTTGTCCGAACGTACGAGCGCAACACAGGTCAGTGAGCGGCCTCGGATTTCTTGGCTAGCTCCGTACGCATTAAGGAAAGTTGAAATACAAAAAAACATACAGTCTGCAAAGAGGAGATGGTGCAGTGTTAGAAAAAAGGCAACAGTATGCGGAACCGCAGTTGAAAGTTTTCGGGACGATAGAAGAGATCACCCAAACCAAACCTCCAGGCAGCAGTGATCTTAATCAAGGCTCAGAAGTCGGCTAGCCAAAGTAACGGTCATTAGACAAGCTTAGATGCAGTAGCCACTCGTCTCATCGAGATACGGGGAACAACCGCGCGCTCATGCTTTTTAGGATTATTTTTGACGTTCTGGCAGGGTGTTTTAACGCTCTCGCCATCGTCTTCTGCCGCTTGATTCGCTGCTGCTCCCTCACAAAAAGCTTACGCAGATCGCAAATCTCATCTCGTGTCAATACTTCTGAGAGAATCACCGCGCGCTGCCAGTAGTCTACATGCTCGGTTTTCAATACGTCCCAGTTAATTCGGTCACTGACAAGTCCCTTCTGCAGAGCGAAGTTCCATAAAGGCGTGCTAGGATATGGAGTCAACAGGTACAGCTCCGCATTCAGTTTGTACTTTTTGATGAACCTGAGCGTTTGCAAGACGTCTTCCCTCGTTTCGTGTGGCGCCCCGATTATAAAACTGCCTTCAGGCGTTATTCCGTGCCTCTTAAATGTTCTAACAGCGTTTTCATTGTCACGCAGGCTTACAGTAGGCCCTTTGTAGTACCGTAGAATGTGGGGGCTCCCTGATTCGAGCCCCATATTGACGAATTGGATCCCCATACGCGCTAGCAGTTGCGCCACTTCATCGGTTACTAAGTTGGCTGCGCGTGGCACCAGAAGCGAAGCGTACCCAAAAGCCGTTTCTTTTCCAACAATTCAACAATTTGGCGTAGTCTGGGCACGTCGGCTATGAAGAGATCGTCCCAAATATGGATAAAGTGGGACGGCACGCGATAGTTCTCGACGATGTGAGCGATCTCGTTAACGACGTATTGTGCTGAGAAGTGCCTGATGTTTCCCTAGAAACACGACATCGAGCAGAAAATACACCTATACGGACATCCTCGAGACGTCATCATCGTCATTTGCTTGAAACTAAGCAGGTCTCGCGCAGGCATAGCAATCTGGTCGAGAGGCTCGATCGGCGGCCTCTGCTGGGTCTTGATGGGCACGCCGTTTCGCTTAAAAACAATGCCTTGGATCTGCTGCAGTGCATCCGGATCAAGGCCCGATTCGCTCTCAAAGACGTCGAGAAGTTCGACTATGGTTTTTTCACCTTCGCCGAGTATACCGACGTCCATATGATCAGTGAGTGACGCGGGCAATGTCGAGATGTGTACGCCGCCCATAATGACCGGTAGCCCGTACAACTTCGCGATCTTCGCGTACGCGCTCGCTCGATTGAAGTTCCCACTTACTGCCGTTATGGCGACAATATCTGGTTTGAAGGAGCAAATCTCGGCTTCGACATCATTGTCCACAACTGTAAATTCAAAATGCGTTTGGCCAAACGCACCCCTCAATGCGCTTGCCAGATAGCCCAAGCCTAACGGCGCGTGAAACGCTTCAACGGATCGCGCCGCATCGATTGCGTTTATGAACATGAGGCGGGTCGTCATTGGGGCTCCTTGTATCGACATTGGCTCACAGTTTATGCTAGCGCGAGACATTCGTTGGAAACTCTCTCGATGTATCGAGTGAACAATCAGCGCTTCCTCAAATTGCCGCTCGCGCAATCAGCCGTGCTTTTTGCACATTAACTCACTAATGTGCCCAACCGTATACGCGTGAGCTTATAGTTTTCGACAGATGAACTTACCAAGACGAACGTGGCTGATAATCACCGGCACAGGTGCGTTTAAGTACGCGACACTAGAAAGCTACCGTAATCACTGGTGACTTTAGATGACCGCGATCGTCGGTATTTATCGCCTTGACGGAAAAACCGTCACCCCGTTTGAGCTCCAGCGCATGACTGACCGCCTCGCACACCGTGGTCCCGACGGCGCCGGCGCGTGGCACGACGGTGCTATTGGTCTTGGCCACTGTATGCTCTGGACCACGCCTGAATCTCTTCACGAGCGGCTTCCACT
>JBAXEO010000223.1:0-3070 GCA_037140395.1 Coriobacteriia bacterium | reverse complement strand
GGCGATCGCGGGAGTCGTGGCGCTTGCGACGATTCCGTACGCCGCACACCTCGACCGAGGGCGCCAAAACGCGCGTTCGGTTCGCCTCGATGAGGCCCTGGCGACCGACGATCCCATCAGCCCGCTCACCTGACCCGACACGGCCACCGCTCGTCGCGAACGAACAACCGTTCGGCTATCCACAGGCCCAGCATGTGGGCCCCTCGTGCTATTCTGACCACGATATCTTGTGGTTTTCACGCTACGCCCAGGGGGCCCCCACCTATGGCTGACGATCGCGTTCGTACGCGCGAAGTAGACGATTTGATCGGAGCGATTCTCTCGCTCCAAGACGCCGACGAGGCGTATGCGCTGCTCATCGACTTGTGCACCATTCGCGAGATTCAGGACATGGCCCAGCGGCTCCAGGTCGCCCAGATGCTTGCCGCAGGCGAGCACTACACCGCAATCCAGGAATCCACGGGCGCCTCGGCGACCACTATTTCGCGCGTGAGCAAGTCGCTCAACTACGGGGCGGATGGCTACGCAAAGGTGCTCGGCCGAATGGGCGGCGCTGGTTCGTCCGCCCGCGCCGAGTAGGGGGCGCTCTACATGTCCTTTGTGCACCTGCACACCCACTCCGAATACTCCATGCTCGATGGAGCGGCCCGGGTAAAGCACCTGGTCAAGCAGGCCGTCGAGTTCGAGATGCCAGCCTTGGCGATCACAGACCACGGCTACATGTACGGTGCCGTGGACTTCTACACCACGGCCCGGAAGGCCGGCATCAAGCCGGTCATCGGCTGCGAGGTCTACTTCACGCCCGACGTGCGCGGCAAGCGCGACGGCAAACCCAACCTCTTCCACCTGCTTCTTCTCGCCAAGACCACCGAGGGTTACCGGAACCTCATGGCGCTCGTTTCCGATGCCGCCGTCAACGGCTTCTACTACAAGCCGCAGGTCGACATGGAACTGCTCGAGCGCTACTCCGAGGGGCTCATCGGCACCTCGGCGTGCATGAGCGGCATTCTGTCCAAGTCCATCGAGCGTGGGCAGCCCGAAGAAGCGCGCGCGTGGGCCGAGCGCTACGCGAACACCTTCGCACCGGGCGACTTCTACGTGGAGCTCCAAGAGCAGGGGATCGTCGCCAACAACGGTGTCTCGCAGACGCAGATCAACCGCGAGCTCGCGAGCATCGCCGGCGACCTCGGCCTGCCCACGGTGGCCACCAACGACGTCCACTATCTGACGCGCGAGGATGCCAAGACCCAGGACCTGCTGTTGTGCATCGGCACCGGTTCGACCATCGATCAGGTGGGCCGGATGAAGTTCTCCTGCGACGAGTTCTTCATGAAGTCGCCCCAAGAGATGGAAGAATCCATCGGCCGAGACTATCCCGAGGCCATCGCCAACACCCTGGCAATCGCCGAGAAGTGCAACGTCGAGATTGAGACCGACCGCATCATCCTGCCGGTGTTTGAGGTGCCCGACCTCCACACCACCGAGTCCTACCTGCGCGAACGCTGCATCGACGGCCTCAAGGTCCGTTACGGTGACCCCGTGCCTCAAGAGGCGATGGACCGGCTGGACACAGAGCTGGGTGTTGTCGGCCCCAAGGGAATCGCCGCCTACTTCCTCATCGTCGAGGACTTCACGCACTGGGCCAAGGCACAGGGCATCGGCGTCGGTCCCGGTCGCGGCTCGGCGGCAGGTTCGATCATCGCGTACTCGCTCGGCATCACGGCGCTCGACCCAATCGCAAACGGCCTGCTGTTCGAGCGGTTCCTGAACCCCGAGCGCACCGAGATGCCCGATATCGACATGGACTTCGACGACGAGCGTCGTCTCGAGGTCATCGAATACGTCCGAGACAAGTACGGCTCCGACAAGGTCGCCCAGATCATCACCTTCAACAAGATGAAGGCGCGCGCCGCGGTTCGCGATGCCGGCCGCGTGATGGGTTACCCCTACGGCGTGCCCGACAAGATCAGCAAGATGATCGGCGCCGAGCTCGACGCCACCATCGCGTCGTCGATGAAGGCAAGCACCGAGTTCAGCGCCGAGTACAGCTCCAACCCCGACACCAAGCGCATCGTCGATGCGGCGAGCGCTATCGAAGGCATGACGCGCGGCGAGGGCGTTCACGCCGCCGGTGTCGTCATCTGCCGAGACCCCCTGCACTTCCACGTGCCGGTCAAGTACGACACCAAGGGTGGCGCCGTCATTACGCAGTACGACGGCCCGACTGTTGCGCTCATGGGCCTGCTCAAGATGGACTTCCTTGGTCTGCGGACGCTGACGGTCATCGCCAAGGCGGTCCAAAACGTTCAGCGTCTACACGACATTGATCTGGTCCCCGATGATTTTCCGCTCGACGATCCCGAAACCTTCGCGCTGTTGCAGCGCGCTGACACCGTGGGCGTGTTCCAGGTGGAGTCTGCTGGCATGAGGCAGCTCCTCAAGCGCATGAAGCCCGAGACCTTTGGCGACGTGGTGGCGATTCTGGCGCTCTATCGGCCGGGGCCGCTCAAGTCGGGCATGGTCGACGACTTCGTCGATCGCAAGCGGGGCAACAAGGCCGTCACGTACTACGACGACCGCCTCAAGCCCATTCTGGAAGAGACGTACGGAGCGATCGTCTACCAGGAACAGGTCATGCGCATCTCCATGGAGATGAGTGGCTTCTCGGCGGCCAAGGCCGACAAGCTCAGAAAGGCCATGGGCAAGAAGAAGCTCAAGGATCTCGAGCCGCTCAAGGCCGCCTGGGTCCAGGGCGCCACCGAGCGCGGCTACGATCCCAAGCTGCCCGGACGCATGTGGGAAGACATCGAGAAGTTCGCCGAGTACGCCTTCAACAAGAGCCACTCGGCAGCTTACGGCGTCATCACCATGCAGACCGCCTACCTCAAGGCGCACTATCCCATCGAGTACATGGCCGCGGTGCTCACCAGCTACAGCGGCAAGACCGACAAGATCGTCCACTACGTCGCCGAGTGCAACCGCGCGGGCTACACCGTGCTTCCGCCGGACGTGAACTCGTCGGGCAAGGACTTCACGCCGGTTCCGGGCGAGGGCATCCGCTTTGGCCTGG
>JBAXEO010000222.1:0-3083 GCA_037140395.1 Coriobacteriia bacterium | reverse complement strand
TCCACGCCATCGCCACCGACAAGGCCGGTAACACCCTTACAGGCGACGCGATCACGTTCTTCCTGGGCAAGCCGCACACCGTTACGGCCACGGCAACAGCAGGCGGCTCCATTGAGCCGAGCGGCACTTGGACTGGCGACTACGGCTCGGATTCGCCAACCTTTACGGCAACGCCCACCCAGCCCGGCTATCGCTTTGAGAAGTTCATGGACGGGGCCGCGGAGCTTCCCGCTACCGATGTCGGCGGAGGCCAGTTCGCCTACAAGTTCTCCAACGTCACTACTGACCATGCCATCGCGGCGTCCTTTATCGAGACCCATACGATCACCGCCACGGCTGGTGATCACGGCTCGATAGATCCGGCCGGAGTTGTGTCAGTCGATGAGGGCGCCGACGCGACGTTCACGTTCCACCCTGCGGCGAACTACCACGTTGCCACCCTGACTGTCGGTGGGACCAACGTCCCGTCGCCGGGTGACCACTATCACTTCACCAACGTGACCGCGAGCAGCACCATCGCAGTGACATTCGCCATCAACACCTACACGCTGACCTACAACGCGGGCACCGGTGGCAAAATCACCGGCACCACTGCACAGGCGGTTCCCTACAACGGTGCCGGCACCCAGGTCACGGCCGTCCCCAACACCGGCTACCGCTTCGTCAGCTGGTCTGACGGCCTCACAACCGCTTCGCGCACCGACACTAACATCACAGCCAACAAGACGGTGACGGCTTCCTTTGCCGTCAACACGAACATGATGACGGTCTGGCGCTTCCGCAACACGGGCATGATCGGCAACTACCTCTGGACACCCGATCCTTCCGAGCGGGACTCCGTCATCGCAAACCTGTTCAACATCTGGTTCTACGAGGGGCCGGCGTTTACGATCAACACGGCCAACCCACTGAACAGCAACATGATGTGGCGCTTCCGGAACGAGGCGAACTGGACCTACCTCTACACAGCCGACCCGACCGAGAAGCAGAGCATCATCGACAACCAGAACTCGCCATGGACCTACGAGGGCCCATCCTGGAACGTCTCGTGGACCACTCCGACCGATACGCCGGTCTGGCGCTTCCGCTGCCTCAAGAACCCGACGTACCTGTGGACGAGCGACCCCAACGAGAAGCTGACGATCGAGACAACCTTGCAGTCCGACTATGTGCTCGAAGGAATCGCGTACTACCTGGGTCAGTAGCGCACAACACCCGACCGGGCCGCACTCACGCGGCACCGAGCATGACGAACCATGCAGGGGGCGGGCCGGAAACGGTCTGCCCCCTGTTCTGTACGATCGATGCAGCGACCCGATAATCAAACGGCGTCCGCCGAGCCCTTGCTCGGCTACAATGGCGTCAACACCCGCTCTCATGCCGAGGAGCCCACGCATGCCCGAGTCACTCGCCCCCGAACTTGCCCCCAAACTCGCCGTTGAGCTCGGCTTGAAGCTCGACGAGTACGAGAAGGTTGTCACCACCCTCGGAGATCGGATCCCGAGCCTCACCGAGCTGTACATGTACTCGCTCATGTGGAGCGAGCACTGCAGCTACAAGCACTCTCGCAAGGCGCTTCGCATGTTCCCCAGCGACGGCCCGGCTGTGCTGCAGGGCCCCGGCGAGAACGCCGGCGTAATCGGCGTGGGCGACGGGTGGGCGCTCGCGTTCAAGATGGAGTCGCACAATCACCCCAGCGCCATCGAGCCCTACCAGGGCGCGGCGACCGGCGTCGGCGGCATCATCCGCGACATCTTCACGATGGGCGCGCGTCCCATCGCTTCGCTTAACTCCCTGCGCTTTGGCACGCTGGACAAGCCGCGCCAGCGCTACCTCTTTGAGGGCTCGGTCGCCGGTATCGGCGGCTACGGCAACTGCCTGGGCGTCCCCACCGTGGGCGGCGAGGTCTACTTCGAGGAAGCCTACGAGGGCAACTGCCTCATCAACGCAATGTCGCTCGGCATCATGCGCGAAGAGGAGATCATCCTCGCGGTCGCTGCCGGCCCCGGCAACCTAGGGCTGCTCATCGGCTCGACCACCGGCCGAGATGGCATCGGCGGCGCCAGCGTGCTCGCGAGTCAGGTGTTCGACGAGCGTGCCGAGGACAAGCGTCCGGCCGTCCAAGTGGGCGACCCGTTTGAGGAGAAGTTGCTCATCGAGGCGTGCCTCGCGCTGCTCGCCGACAACCTGCTGGTCGGACTCGGCGATTGCGGAGCTGCAGGGCTCACGAGCTGCATCAGCGAGATGGCGAGCCGCGGCGGCATGGGCGTCGACATCGACGTCGCCAAGATCCCCGCGCGCGAGGACGCCATGAAGCCGTTCGAGTTCATGGTGAGCGAGTCCCAGGAGCGCATGGTCGCCGTCGTCACGCCCGAGAACCTCGCCGCCGCGCATGCCGTCTGCGAGAAGTGGGGCCTTCGCTCCACCGTCATCGGTAGCGTCACCGACACCGGTCGCTTCGTGGTCCGCGAGGGCGAGACCATCGTCGCCGACATGCCCGCCTCCACCCTCGCGCACGACGCCCCCATCTACGACCCCGCCATGGAACGCCCCGCCTACCTCGACGAGGTCCAGGCATTTGATCCGATGACCGAGCTCGAACTGCCCACCGACCAGATTCGTCTCGGCGAGGTGCTGCTCGGCCTGCTTGCCAGCCCCAACATCTGCTCTCGCCGCTGGATCTGGGAGCAGTACGACCACCAGGTCATGCTTAACACCGTCATCCTGCCGGGTGGCGATGCAGCGGTCCTGCGCATCGGCGACGAGGGTCGCGGAGTCGCGGTTTCCACCGACTGCAACGGGCGCTACTGCTACCTCGACCCCTACGTAGGTGCGCAGATTGCGTTCGCCGAGGCTGCCCGCAATGTCTCTTGCACTGGCGGCGACCCCGCTGCCATCACCGATTGCCTCAACTTCGGCTCTCCCGAGAAGCCCGAGGTGTTCTGGACGTTCTACGAGTCCGTCCGTGGCCTGTCCGACGCCTGCAAGGCGTTCGGTGTCACTGTCATCAGCGGCAACGTGAGCTTCTACAACGAGTCCTTCGGCCAGCCGATCTATCCGACACCCACCGTCGGCCTGGTCGG
>JBAXEO010000221.1:0-3084 GCA_037140395.1 Coriobacteriia bacterium | reverse complement strand
CTTGTCGGCGGCGTATTCGAGTCCCTCGGTGCCCGCTTGCAGGCAGGTGTCCATGTAGTTGTACTGGATCTGGCACAGGTCCCAGTCAAACGCGTCGACGATGCTCTTGAACACGGGCAGAGTGTCGTGGAACGAGAAGTCGATGTGCCGGATGAGGCCGGCATCGCGCGCTTCCACCATCTTGTCGATGAACCCAAGGCGCTGCACCTTCTCAAACGCGCCAGCGTTCATCGCATGGAGCAGGTAGGCGTCCAGGTGGTCGGTCTGCAGCCGCTCGATTGACGTCGCCAGGTACTTGTCGAAGTCGGAGGTCTTGCGCGTGAGGAACACCGGCAGCTTCGAGACGAGATGCACGCGCTGGCGATAGCCGTCCTTCAGAGCCTCGCCCACGGCCTTCTCGCTGCCGGGGTAGACGTACGCGGTGTCGACATAGTTGATGCCCTGATCGATGCCACTGCGGATGATCGCGGTGGACTGGGTCGGGTCTGGGGAGAGCCGATTCATGCGCTTTGTCGGCAGCCGCATGGCGCCAAAGCCGAGTGCGGACACCGGCCAGTCCAAAGAGCCCATCGCGCGTAGGTTCAACTAGTGCTCCTCCCCAGCCAGCCACGGAACCGGAATCATGATCTCATTGTGCCGCGCGAACCCCGGCTTCCACGGCGCGTCGTACTGCGCCGTGACCGGTTCACCGGCCGCGGTCAGACCCTGAGCTCGCATCCATTCCTCGAGTTGCGCCTGGGCCTTGGCGTTGCCCTTGTCGCTCATGTAGCCGCTGAACTTCACCGTCGCGACCGTGTAGGGGCCAACGGACTCGAGGATCACGCGCGGGTTGTTCGGCAGCGGCAAATCCTCCATTGAGTACCCCGACGGCATGGTGAAGCTCACCAGGTAATCCTCGTCTGACCGCGTCGCCGTCACTGGCGCGGTCATCGCGATCCTCTCACCCGACGCCCTGCCGGCGCCGACCGGAGCGGTCATGGCGATGCGGTCGGATGCGCGGTTGTTGCCGAAGATGTAATCCGCAAGCGGGTTGAAGCCCGCGTTGGCCGCCTGCCCGTAGCTCGACGCGACCACGTGCACGACGGCGCGGAGGTACCCCTCGTAGCGACGTACCTCGAACGGACCATCGCGCTTGACCACTTGGTATGCCGGACTCTCGACTGACACGGGGCTCCTTGGACGACGAGTTATCGGGATCGAACCGTATATACCCTCGGCCCGTATCGGACGACGAGGGGGCCGCTGGCACGCGGCCGCCGACATACGGCGTAAGATGTGTCGACTTGTCATCGTCTATGTCATCTGCTATGCCATATCGAATGCCTGCTCGCCCAACTCGAAGGAACACCGATGGACGACCCACGCGCCTATCCGCTGTCGGCGGCAGAGATCATCAGCCCCGAGCCGCTGAGCGTGCCGGCACTCAAGGCCGCGCTCGGACTGACTATCGAGGAGTTCGCCGCAGCAACGGATCGGTCCCCACGAAGCGCGGCGCGCTGGATCGCCGCGGAGAGCGCGCAACCTGAGACCGGCGAAGCCGCCCGTGCGCTTAGGCGCCTCGCCTACCTCGAGTTCCTGCTCGCTGACGTGATCGGCGCGCAACGCGGAGGCGAGTGGCTCAGAACTCCCAATCGAGGGTTCCGGGGCGAGGCGCCGCTCGACCTCATCACTTCGGGCCGAATCGAAGACGTCGTTTCGGTTCTTGAGGTTCTCGCCGACGGTACTCCGGCGTAACAGGGCCGCCACATGATTCCCTCGATCTCAATTCGCGGTGAGTGTTTCAGATGCGTTAGCCTCAGACGAAGTCCCTCTTCCGTGAAGGCCCTCGCCCCGCTGGCAGGCGGCTCAACATCCCTGGTGAACCAGCAATCTGCCTCGCAAGCACACCAACGCTGCTGTGGCACAGTCCAGCGCGTCGCATGAGTCCAAGCTGTCGAGCACATAGGTTCAAGCGTCACGCGACATAGAGGACCCGCTTGGTTCGGTCGATTTCTGCAAGGCGATAGCGATTCTTGACCGCATCCCACATCACAAGATCGACCGGCGTGCCCGGGCGGAGGCTGTCGTCAGACATTCGTCTTAGGCATGAGCGGCGGCACGTGCCTCGCTTCAGTCTGGCGCTGACGCCGTCCGCTGCCTTTGTTCGATGGCTACCTGCTCAAAACCACATCGATTCCGCACAGGACAAGATCCAGCCTTGCCGACGGTAGGCTCCCCACGCGCTCAGTCAGTGAGCCCCGGTCGAGGGTTACGGGTTGAGAGACATTCGCCACCGAGTCATTCGTGAGCCCCGTCATATCGCCCTCGAGCAGAACGTTGCCCGGAGCTTCTGCCAGCCGAAGATTGCTGGTGAGCGGAATGCAAACCACCGTAGAGATGCGGCTGCGGTTGAATGAATCGCTTTGGACTACGACCACTGGCCGACGATAGCCCGGCTGCAAACCTACCGGCTCACCGAGATCGGCCCACCACACGTCACCTTGGGAGATCACCATTCCGAACGCTCAAGCGTGCGCACGCCGACGGCTAGGACGAACCCGTCGTCCGCTGACCCCTCAGCCGCATAGAGCGCATCCAGAGCACTGGTCACATCGTCTGTGGAGTGACGGGCGACGTATTCGCGGACCGCACGGCTATAGAGCTGGCTGCGCGACTCATTGCGCTTGCGTGCGAGGCGATCAGCTTCAGCGAACACTTCATCTGGTATCGAAATCGCAGTCTTCATACCGAAAGTATAACCTCGGGCATAGACAGCCGGCAACACCGGCGGAGCCGATGTGCATCGAACAACACGTATTCAGACTGCATGTCTGTGCACCGGCCGATCCCCCGTGCTCGCGCGAGCATGTCCTCCACATCCCCAGAAACACAAAGACCCGCCACCCGCGTTTCCGCAGGTGACGGGCTATTTTGTACTGGTGGGCGATGCAGGATTTGAACCTGCGACCCCTTCCGTGTCAAGGAAGTGCTCTCCCCCTGAGCTAATCGCCCATCTGCGGCCTCATCGGCAGCGAACGATAGTTTAGCAAAGTGCCTGCACAAGGGAAGCCCTTATCTTGCCGAACCGGCAAATTACTGCGAAAA
>JBAXEO010000220.1:0-3107 GCA_037140395.1 Coriobacteriia bacterium | reverse complement strand
GGAATTTCTTGGTCATCCGACAATAAGGGCAGGTAGACAAGGCGTAGAGGTGGGCGCTCATCGTGCCTCCTTCGCGAGAGTGCTGGTAATTCTCGATCGGTTTCATTCGCTGGGCGATGCGATACTGTTGCAGTGTGTATTCCCAATACCGTTCTTGTCGCCCGGCAGCGACTGCCCGGACCCGCCGATACGAACGCAGAGGTTGTGTTCTTCATGAGTCATTCCCCCATCGCATCCCCCCAAACCAACCCTGAGCGTCGCATTGTCATTGTCGGCGGGGGCTACGCGGGTACGACGCTTGCCGTCAGACTCGGCCGAGCCCTCAAGCGGCGACCGCGGCCCGGCGTCGAGGTACTCCTGCTGGAAACGAGCCCGTGCCAGCAGGCGCTCTCCGAGCTCGACTTGGTCGCCGTGGGGCCGGAGCGCCCGGAGTTCTGCGAACTGTGGCTGCCGGCGGTGCTAAAAGACCTGCCGGTCCGAACCTGCTTCAACCGCGTCGAAACCATAGACCCATCTCGCCGCGTAGTCACAATCTCTGGCGGCGATGAGGTTGAGTACTGGCGCCTGATTGTGGCCACCGGTGCCGTGCCGGTCGTGGCTCCAGTCCCGGGCTTGGCCGCGCGCGCGATCACCATGTGGTCGGTCGCCGATGCGCAGAAACTGCAAACGCGCGCACGCGAACAAGCCAAGCTCGCCGCCAGCATGCCCACGCCCCAACTTCGCCGAGCAGCCCTCTCGTTCACGGTATGCGGCGGCGGTGCCACCGGCGTTGAGGTGGTCGGTACCCTGGGCCAGCTGCTTCCCAAGCGTGCGGCCGAGGAAGGTCTGGACGCCGATGACCTCAACATCCATCTCGTCGAGGGGCGGCCCGAGATCCTCTACGACCTGCTGCCCGCGCAACGCGCGAAGGCTCGCGCCCGTCTCGAAAAGATGGGCGTAGAGGTGGTGACTGGATCGATGGTGGAGCGCGTCGACGAGCTGAGCCTTGTGCTGGCCGACGGGCGAGAGATCCCCGCAGCGACACTGGTGTGGTGCGGCGGCGCCAAGGCAGATCCGCATGCTGCAGGTTGGGGCTTCACGCTGGACAGCAGCGGGAGAATCCCGGTCGCCTCGGACAGCAAGGCTGAGGGCCTCAACGACGTATACGTGCTGGGCGACGTCGCGGCGTTCCGCCACCCCAAGGACAATCGCGTTCTGCCGATGCTCGCGCAGTTCGCAATCACCTCGGGCGAGCATGCATCCAAGAACATCTTGTCGGAAATTGACGGCGGGGCGACCACACCCTTCGTGCCGAACCAACACGGTGAGTTCGTGAGTGTTGGGCCGAGCTGGGGAGTGGGTTGGATGTTTGGGATCAACCTCTCCGGATTCCCGGCCATCTTCATGAAGCGGCTCACCTATGTCTTGTACTGGTGGCAGGTCGGCGGCCTCAAGCTCGCTTGGAGACGCGGCCGCGAACTGCTCGCGATGCAGCGATGAAGCCGCGTGTTCCCTGTCGCAGCCGCGGTGTACACTTCGCGCATGCCTGAAGCGTCGCTCTTGCGTGTGGTGGTCTTGGGGTCGGGCTCCGGTGGCAACGCCGTTGCTGTGACCGATGGCGCCACCACAATCCTGGTTGACTGCGGGTTCTCCGCCAAGGAGACAGCGCGGCGCATGGCGCTCGCGGGCCTGGACGCCGGACAGGTGAGTGCGGTGCTCGTCACGCACGAGCACTCGGACCACATCCGCGGAGTCGAGGTCTTTGCACGGCGACACGGCTGCGCTGTGTTTGCGACGCGCGGAACGCGCCGTGCGGCCGGGCTCGATGCACTCGCCGCCGATGTGTGCGGGTTGACCGCCGGCGAACCCGAGCGCATCGGCAGCTTCTCCGTGGTGCCATTTCGCGTCTCGCACGATGCCGCAGAGCCGGTCGGTTTCCGCTTTGAGACCGACGGCGGCGAGCGGTTTGGAATGGCCACCGACACGGGCGTCCTCACACCCGAGGCTGCCGAGGGATTGGCCGACGTCGACATCCTCGGGTTGGAGTGCAACCACGACCTCACCATGCTCGCCAACGGGCCCTATCCGCAGTTCCTCAAGACGCGCATTCGCTCCAATCAGGGCCACCTGTCCAACCCCGATGCCGCCGATGCGCTCGAACTGCTCGCAAGCGCGCGACTCAGGCGCCTCTTTGCACTCCACCGCTCCAGCACCAACAACTCAGCGACGATTGTGAAGCGCGCCCTGGTCGCTCGCGCCAAGGCGATCAGTCTGTCACTCCCCATCGACGTGGCGCGTCAGGACATACCGCTGGACTCATCGCCGCCGCAAGACGCCCTCTTTGCTGCCGAGCAGGACGCATCGTGAGCCCGCGACTGCGCGGACATCACCTGATCTGCCTGCAGTTCTATCGCGGTCAGGGCTACTCGGACTCATTCGTCACCAACCTCGATCGAGTCCAGAAATCGGCCGCCGAGACACCAGCGGTGATTGTTAGCGGCGGAGACGACGTGTGTGCCGCCTGCCCAGGGCTCGGCGGCGACGGCAACTGTCACGACCCCAACACCGGTGAGGCCGAAGCGTTGCGACTTGACGCGCTCGCGCTGCAGCTACTCGATGCCGCTATTGGTGAGACGCTCTCGCTATCTCAGGCGCGTGCACGACTCGCTGCCGACGCCGCCGCGTGCGATCGCTGGCGCACCGAGTCGTGCGGAAGCTGCCTATGGGAGAGCGTGTGCCAGGACGGGTGGCAGGCGCTGCTGCGGGGCTAGCCGAGCACGATTAAGCCGCGGCAACACTGCCCTAGTCGGCCACCTGAAACCCAGCGAGCACGTGTGAGAGAGCCCACTCCACGGCGTCGATGTCATCGATTCGCACGGCTCCGCCGTCCAGCGCCTCGGCCCAATAGCTCTCGGCAGCACCACCGACGAAGTCACGGCCCGGAATGTCACCCACGAGCACGAGCGGCTTGCCGGCATGCACGGCAACCAGCAGGTTGTCGACATTGCCGCGACCGAACGGCACCTCACACACGACGATGGCGTCGGCTCGCTTGGCCAGCTTTGCCGCGGTGATGCCGGCTTCTGAGTCCATGGGAGCAAACGGCGGAATCTGAGCGTACTCAACAC
>JBAXEO010000219.1:0-3141 GCA_037140395.1 Coriobacteriia bacterium | reverse complement strand
ATTGACCGCGACAACGTCTGTGATCGCGAGCGAGGCCGCATGGATTGATGCTGTCATGGCTCAATCGCGTGAACGTGTCGCGCCGACTCCCACGACAGGCGAGAAGTTCGGGACCCTTGAGATTCCCGCTCTGAAGAAGACCCTTCCCATCATCGAGGGGACGGGTGATGCTGAACTCAAGAAGGGTGTCGGGCACTTCTTGGGAAGCGTGATGCCGGGGCAACCGGACAACTGTGTACTCTCTGGACATCGAGATACCGTGTTCACGGGATTGGGCGAGCTTCGCAAGGGAGATCTGTTCGTGGTGACGACGACGGCTGGCGAGTTTACCTACAAGATCAGCCGGACGCGCATCGTGGGTCAGAACGACAGGACGGTCATCGTGCCGACCGATCACGCGGTCCTCACGGTGACTACGTGCTACCCGTTCAATTACGTGGGGAGCGCGCCCGACCGCTTCATCTTGTCCGCGGACCTCGTCCAAACCCGGTAGGCATACTGTGCCGTGTGCGTGCACCAAGGCATAGCCCGGTCGCTCTGGCTTGCGCGCAGGGGAGCGTCTATGCCGAGCGTCCCTGCCCAGCGGTAACGATGGAGCCGTGTGCGGCGTTTGTCGGAGCCAGCCCAGCGGTATACTTGGCCGACGCCGAGGCCCTGTTTGTCTCGGCAAACAACTTCGACGGAGGCTTGAGTGTTCCGCATCGTTCACAAACGCCAGCTGTCCGAGTCTGTCTTTGAGATAGGCGTGGAAGCGCCGCGGATTGCCGCCAAGGCCCGCGCTGGCCAGTTCCTCATGGTGCGGACGGGAGAGCGCGGAGAGCGCATCCCACTTACTTTCAGCGACTGGTCCGCCGAAGAGGGATGGATCCGCTTCATCTTCATGCGCGTGGGCAAGACCACGCACGAGCTCGCGCATCTCGAAGCCGGGGACCCGCTAGCCGATGTGGTCGGGCCGCTCGGCGTTCCGACTCATGTCGAGGCACTCGGACGTGTCGCAGTCATCGGCGGCGGTGTGGGCGCAGCCGTCGCCTACCCGGTCGCGCGTGCGATGGCTGCGGCCGGAAGCGACGTGACCGTCATCCTGGGCGCGAGAAACGCCGAGTTGCTGGTGCTCGAGGACGAGCTGCGGGCGCTGCCATTGAAGGATCTCGTGGTCATGACTGACGACGGGTCGGCGGGCACCAAGGGACTCGTGACACATCCGCTCAAGCAGCTGTGCGAGTCCAAGGCTATCGACCACGCGTTCGCGGTAGGGCCCGCGATCATGATGAAGTTCGCGGCCGCCACCACGCGCGATTTCGCCGTACCTACCACCGTCTCCCTCAACCCGATCATGGTCGACGGCACCGGGATGTGCGGCGCCTGCCGAGTGAGTGTGGCTGGCGTGACCAAGTTCGGTTGCGTCGACGGGCCGGATTTTGACGGTCACGCGGTGGACTTCGAGGAGCTCATGAGCCGCCAACGCATCTACGTCGACGACGAGCGCGTAGCCGATGCCGAGTACACGCGGGGGTGCCAGTGTCACCTCTAGACGACATCACGCCGGGTACCTCGGGCGCGGCGGACGCATCCGCGCCCACGCTCGCTACTCCATCTGAGCGCCGGCGACCCTCCAAGGCTCCGCGCACGCCCATGCCCGAACGCCCGCCGCAAGAGCGCCGCATGAGCTTTGACGAGGTCGGCTACGGCTACACCGCCGAGATGGCACGCGCCGAGGCCGAGCGGTGTTTGCAGTGCAAGAACCCGGTCTGCCAGCAGGGCTGCCCGGTCAACATCGACATCAAGTCCTTCATCGGCGCGATCATTGAGGGTGACCTCCCTCGCGGCGTTGCCGTTCTCAAGGAACGCAACGCGCTACCGGCCGTTTGCGGTCGCGTGTGTCCGCAGGAGGAGCAGTGCGAGGCCGCCTGCGTGCTTTCCAAGAAGGGCGATCCTGTCGCCATCGGTCGGCTCGAGCGCTTCTTAGGCGACACTGACCTCGCCTGCGAGATCGACGGGCGGTGCGTTCCCGCTGTCGCTGCGCCGAGCGGACGGCGCTGCGCAGTTGTCGGCAGTGGCCCTGCCGGTCTCGCCTGTGCCGGCGAGCTCGCGCAGCTCGGCCATGAGGTGACCATCTTCGAGTCGCTCCATGCTCCCGGCGGTGTGCTGTCCTACGGTATCCCCGAGTTCCGGCTGCCCAAAGACATCGTCAACGCGGAAATCGAGATGCTGTCCCAGATCGGCGTCAACATCGTTACCAACACCGTTGTCGGGCAGCTGGTCACCGTGCCCGAACTGCTCGCCGAGGAAGGCTTTGACGCCGTATTTATCGGCTCGGGCGCCGGCCTGCCGGTCTTCTTAGGTGTGCCGGGGGAAAACCTCAATGGCGTCTACTCGGCAAATGAGTTCCTGACCCGAGTCAATCTGATGCGCGCCTACGAATTCCCAACATCTGACACGCCGGTGTGGCGCGGTCGCAAGGTCGCCGTGGTCGGCGGCGGTAATGTCGCGATGGACGCCGCTCGCACCGCACTTCGGCTCGGCGCCGAGGATGTATTCCTGGTCTACCGCCGCACCGAGGACGAAATGCCCGCGCGTCGCGAAGAAGTCCACCACGCGCGCGAGGAAGGCGTCGAGTTCAAGATGTTGTGCTCGCCTGTCGAGGTCGTGGGCCACGATGGATGGGTTACCGGGATCACCGCGACGCGCATGGAGCTCGCCGAGCCGGACTCGAGCGGGCGCCGCGCTCCCGTGTGTGTGTTGGACAGCGAGTTCACCATCGACTGCGACACGGTGATCTCGGCGGTGGGGACACGGGCCAATCCGCTGCTGACAAAGGCGGCGCCGGATCTGGAGCTGTCGGCGCGCGGCTACATCGTCACCGATGACGACGGCACCACCAACCTGCCCGGCGTGTACGCGGGTGGCGACATTGTGACCGGCGCCGCAACCGTCATCCTAGCGATGGGGGCCGGCAAGAAGGCCGCGCAGGCAATGGACCGCTGGCTACGCTCGGCGGGTTCGTCGGCTAGCGAATAGTTGGTTCTTGGCGCCTGACTGAAGAACCGCGGGGGTACACTCTCCTTGACGACGAACGGCCTTCTGTGCCTCCCGTGAGGTAGGAAGGTCCTTCCATTCGGGCGATTGGGGACTACAAGCGGT
>JBAXEO010000218.1:0-3145 GCA_037140395.1 Coriobacteriia bacterium | reverse complement strand
ATTCCAGCGGAACATCGGTGTGTTCACACGCGAGCAGCAGGAACTCCTGCGGGGGGCGACCGTCTCCATCGCTGGACTCGGCGGTATTGGCGGCCTGCTGGCGGAGAGAGTCGCTCGCCTCGGCGTCGGGAGACTCAGCATTGCTGACCCCGAAGTATTTGAGCCGCAGAACCGCAATCGGCAACTCCTGGCTACCAGCGATACGGAGGGCAAGAACAAGACACTGGTCGCGGCTGAGCACTTGCGAGACGTGAACCCGGGAATCGAGCTGCGTATCTTCCCGGAGGGCATTCAACCTGGCAACATCGCGGAGTTCGCCGACTCGGATGTCATCGTCAACGCGATTGAGTTCAACCTGCCTAGCCTGTCGGTTCTGCTCAGCAGAGAAGCTGAGCGTCTTGGGCGGCATGTCGTCGCTGCCCAAGTGGTTGGCTTTGGTGCGACCCTTGTGGTCTTCAAGCCTGGGGGAGTGACCTTCGAGGACTACCTGGGCGTTCCGGACAATGTGGACGATGATTGGATTCCGCCGTTTGAGAAGTTCGTCCCAAGTCTTCCGGCATACGCTGACGAGGTTCTTGTCGCAGACGTTGTTGCTAGGGCATGTCCGATTCCCTCGACGAGCATCGGGGCCATGATGGCGGCTTCGCTCGCCGCCATGGCGATTGTGGCCATTCTGCTCGGTCTTGAAGTGCCCGGCGTGCCGGACGTTATCTCGCTCGACCCCTATGACATCCTGGGACTACAACCGTCCTAGGTGTCCGCCGGCGGGGCGTTTCGAGGTTCAGCAAGTGCCTCGGCGAGGAGGTCGCTCTGGTCTGTGTAAGTCCGGCTGAGCCGCTTTGCCAGCCATCCGCTCGCGGCCAGGTCGGCTCGGAGGTCTTGTTCCTCATACGTCGTGTTGCGGCTTGCCAGGCGTCGGTCGATGAGCCAACTGAACACGCCCACCGAAGCTAGGGGGAGCAGCGTCCGTATCCCACGCAGCAGCCCCTCACGCCGGACCGCCTCGCGAAAGACCGCAGAAACGGCTGGCCGCTCTGCGACCGCTGTGACGACTAGGAGGCCGCCGTCTCTGACCGTCCTCCGGATGTTCGACAACGCCGCCCGTGTGTCTGCTAGGGCAAATAGGACGCTCACGGACACAGCCGCATCGAAGTCACCATCCGCGTAGGGAAGGGGCTGCGATAGGTCGAGCTGGCGGAAATCCGGATGTTCGGGCTGTGACAATCTCTTGGTCTCGGCACGTTTGAGCATTGCCGCAGAAGAGTCAAATCCCTTCACCTGATGCCCTCGTCGAGTTAGCTCCCAAGAGAAGTTGCCGGTGCCACACCCGGCGTCGAGCACTCTCAATGAGCGGCCTTGGGCGAATCGGTCAACGCAGTCGCAGACCTCGTTGACGAGGTCCTTGTAGGGCTGGTGATGTCTGGCGAGGTTGTCGTAGGAGCGGGCGTATGCGTTCCAGAATGCCCGTTCAAGAGTTTCGGCCAAGATGTCCCCCAAGATTGGTGAATGCCTCGTTCAGTATATGGGGTCGGAGACGGACGAGGGCCCGGGGACTATCCCCGGTCGGTGGCCCCGGTCCATACGGTCTCATTGGGAATCTCTGTTTCTGGGCCGACTACGGTTTCCACGGTCTCGGGGTCCCCGAATAACCCCGGGGCGGTGGGAACGGTGGGCAGTCCGTCAAATACGGCCTGCTGCTGTCGGCCTCTGATACGATGAAGGCCCAGCT
This sequence comes from Coriobacteriia bacterium, assembly GCA_037140395.1. GTDB lineage: Bacteria > Actinomycetota > Coriobacteriia > Anaerosomatales > JAAXUF01 > JBAXEO01. The sequence goes on along the minus strand of JBAXEO010000218.1, from coordinate 1,416 downwards.
AGGGTCCACTTTGGGGGGTAGATGACGGAGACCGCCGCTGCGAAGCTCGAAGAGCTCATTCGCACGCAATCCGAACGTATCGCTGAGGGCATGGTCCGTGTCGCCCGGGATGCTCGTTCCGAAGAGGACGTTCGAGCGGGTGTGTCTCGGTTCTTGGACGACTTCATCGAGGCGGCCGAGCTCTCTGTGGACAAGGGTCATGAATACGGCGTGGGCAGCCGTCGTCTGGACTCGAAATACTCCTGGGTCTTCATCGAATACAAGGCCTCGAAAGGCTCTGCCGCCATCACGGAGAACCCGAACGCACCGGGCACCCAGGCGGTCATCGCCCAGATTCGCACCGGGTTCGAGAATCTCCGCAAGAAGGAGAAGGCCGACCCGAAGAAGCTGTTCGGAGTGGGGACGGACGGCGACACGCTAGTCTTCGGGGAGTATCGCGGTCGTGAGTTGGCGATTGATGTTCTGCCGACCACGCCGTATTCCGTATCGCGGCTCCTGCGGGCCTTCATCTCCATCGGTGCCCGAGGGCGGGCGTTCACGCCGCCCCGCCTGGCGGAGGACTTCGGGGCGGACGGTGAGGTGGCGAGTCGGGCCGTCGCGGCCCTCTATGACGCAATAGAGAATACGGACAATGCCAAGGCCCTGACGTTCTTCGAGCAATGGAAGCGGCTGTTCGGCGAGGTCTGTGGCTACAACGTGGACAGGGCCAATCCCCAGATTCGCACACTGGCTAAACACTACGGACTTCCTGAGGATGCCCGTCCGGCGACGGTCCTCTTCTCACTCCACAGCTACTACTCCATCTTCATGAAGCTGCTGGCGTCTGAGATTCTGGCCATCTCTGACCCCTACGGTCTCTCTCCCGTCCGGGCCATGGCTAGTGCGGCGACCAGCGGGGCGTTGAAGACCCAGCTCGCGAAGCTCGAAGGTGGGGACGTTTGGGCCCAGCGGGGCATCTCGAACTTCCTCGAAGGCGACCTCTTCGCCTGGTATATCTCGGCTTGGACCGATGAGGTCGGCGGGGCAATCCACGAAGTGGTCCGGGCGTTCAACACCTATGACCCGAAGACTCTCTCGGTGAGCCCCGAGGAGAGCCGCGACCTGTTGAAGAAGCTGTATCAGCAGCTCTTCCCCAAGGCGGCTCGCAAGAGCCTGGGCGAGTATTACACGCCGGACTGGCTGGCGGAGCACACGCTGGACCGAGTTGCCTTTGAGGGCGACCCTCATCTCCGCCTGCTCGACCCGGCGTGCGGGTCCGGGACGTTCCTGGTCATGGCAATCAACCGTATCAAGACGGCCTTTGCTCAGCGGCGTCATGAGTGGGGCATGGACGAGCGTGAGCTCCTTGGTCTTATCCTCGCCAACGTGGTCGGCTTCGACCTGAATCCCCTAGCCGTCATGGCCGCGAGGACGAAC
>JBAXEO010000217.1:0-3159 GCA_037140395.1 Coriobacteriia bacterium | reverse complement strand
GCCGAGCTGGGCGAGGACGTCGAGGAGCTGGAGATGCCGGCGGCGTGGCCGTAGGCCAGTATGCGTCGTAGGTGCCGTCCGGGTCTTTCGCTGCTCGTACATCCCGAAAGTGCAAGCACTGAAAGAACACTACTGGCCTCTTCCTTCCGTGGAGAGTCACGACAGCCCAAGGAGTCGAACAGGGTTACGAGCTGAGGGCAGAGCGTAGACTGACCAAAGAACTGCTCAGCCGCCGTGTCCGGTTTGGCCGAGCAGCGAAGGGGAAACCGACGATGACCCAATCGATTCACGTTCGTCACGCGCAGATCACGCTGGTTGTGGTGGCACTCGGTCTTTGGGAGGACTGATGGTAAGGGCAAAGACGACTCTCTTCCTGGCGCTGATTCTGATTGCGGGCCTCGCCCTCGCGCCCTTCGCGTTCGCGCAGGGAAAGCCGGTCCAGCCGGGCAACGCGACAGCCGACGGGTTCCTGCCCTCCTCCAGCTGCGGATGCCATGCTGCCCGGGTCCAAGAGTGGGCACCCTCGATGCACGCCAAGGCGATCGCCGACCCCGTGTTTCTCGTGAAGGTCGCTCAGGCGCAGGCCGAGGTGGGTGAGGAAGTCACAGCCTTTTGCAAGCGATGCCACTCGCCGATCGGCAACATGACAGGCGATCCGCTCGGCGAGAAGACGCCCGCGGCTGCCGAAGGCGTGACCTGTATGTACTGTCACCAGGTGGTGGGCATCGACGGCAAGCCGGCCAACACTTCCCACTTGGTCGAAGCGAACCTGACTCGGCGCGCGCAGCTCAAAGATCCGTCCGCACCGCATCCGGCAGCCTACTCGGAGCTCCACACCAAAGCCGAGTTCTGCGGCGGCTGTCACGATGTGAATCATCCGGGGAACGGCACCCACCTCGAGACCAGCTACTCGGAGTGGGTGGCCAGCCCGTACGCCAAGGAAGGCGTTGTGTGCCAAGACTGCCATATGAACAGCAAGCCCGGTGTTGTCGGGCCGTCGAAGGGCACCGCGTGCGCGGGCGGGAAGCAGCGCGACAACATCTTCGCCATGTCGTTCGTCGGAGCCAACGTGGGACAGGGTCCGGCTGAGGCTTCGAGCGCCCTACTGAAGAGCGCCGCGACCGTGGATGTGTCAGTGCCGGAGGTCGTTCCGGGCGGTTCGGCAACCTCATTGACGGTCACGGTCAAGAACGTCGGAGCAGGCCACTACCTTCCCACGGGACTTACCGAGGAGCGGCAGATGTGGCTCAGTGTCTACTCGGAAGGTGCGGACGGGAGCAAGACCGACATCGGCGAGCGTCGCTTTGGCACCGTTCTGAAGGACGCCAAGGGCGCGTACCCTGCAGAGATGTGGAACGCCGTCGCCGTGCAGTCCGACGACCGCATTCCCCCTCGAGGCTCGGTGGCGTCCGACTACACGTTCACGATGCCCCAGGGCGCCAAGCAGGCCAAGGTGGTCGCCGTCCTCTCCTACAAATCCATCCCCGACGAGCTAGCCACCCAGGCCAACGTGGCCAATCCCGTAACCGAGATGGCCGCACTCACCAAGGTCGTCTACGCATCACAGGCCGAGAAGGACGCTGCGCCGAAGCCCGTGGCGCCCACCGAGAGTCCAGCAGCCGGAGGCGTCAACTGGTTGCCTTTCGCCATCGGTGTAGTGATCGTAGCGGTTCTCGCAGTGGCGACGGTTGCGGTCTTGAGATCGCGCAAGTCCTAGTCCCGACGCCAATCGGGGCTCTGCTGACCTCCACGAAGGTCCATCGTCACGGCTGTTTGGATTGCGACGCGGCGACCCTCGGCCGACCGGCCAGGCACGCTATGCTCCGGTCTACACGCTCGGGGCCGCTCGGTCGACGGGAGGGTGATGGCGTGGGGAACGGGAAGGACCGCCTAGTAAGAAGGAGCGCGCTGCGGGCTTGCTGCGGATTCGTCGGCGGTGTGATTCAGGGGAAACAAGACGCATGATCTATCTATCTGTCAGCTTGTTCTTACTCGTTCTCCTGATCATATCCCGTCTTAGCGGAGCGAGCCTCACCGACATGGCCACGATCGCATGCACTGGGGACGAGAGCAGCCATGGCTGACTTCAGACTCGAGAAATGGTATTTCGACTGCGTCGCCTCGGACGGCGCCGTTCTCATCGGCTATGCGGCACGGCTGAAGTGGGGATACATCGGGCTCAACTACGGGGCACGAATCACGAAGTCGAGTGGCGGTGCCTTCTGCCAGCGGCAGTCACTTTTCTTTGGAACGGTGGACGAGGGCGGCCAGGCCGTGAGCTGGGCCAACGACCGGCTCAAGGTCCGCGGGGAGTGGGCCGGCGGAACGCCTATACCCAGAACACTCGTGGTCGACGAGCCGTCCGGTCACATCGAGTGGCAATGCCTTGGCGCTAACTGCGCGGTGAACGCCCATGTCGACGGGCGGGCCATCGCGGGGACGGGTTACGCCGAGAAACTCTCTATGACCATCCCCCCCTGGGCGCTCCCGTTCAGCGAACTGCGTTGGGGCCGCTACATCAGCGATGACAGAAGCGACTTCATGGTGTGGACCGACTTGCGCGGCGCAAGCCCTCGCACATGGGTCTGGCTCAACTCGGGCGAGGCGGTTGCCGGAACCGTAAACGATCGCGGGGTGCGCACCGAGGGAGCTGAGCTGGTATTCAGATCCTCTCGACCCTTGCGCTGCGATAACGTCGCTCGAACGCTTCTCGGACGCCTTGAGTTTCTAAAGAGTCTTCTGCCCAAAGGCGTGCGTGCGATCCAAGAGGTCAAGCAGGTCAGCACCTGCATACTGAAGGTTGCAGGTTCGGAGTCGACGGGGTCCTCTATCAATGAGGTGGTGACATGGCGCCAGGTGTGAGGGGCGTTGCCTCGCGGGTTCTCTACGGAGTGCTCTTCGTGCTCGCCCTCCCCGCGTTCTTGGTGCTCTTCTCCATGCACGTAGCGATAGGCGCGACGATCCTGCGGTTCCCCCTCGCGGGGAATGCCGTTGCCGGCCTCGGACTCATCGTGATGCTCTGGGGGATGTGGGACATCTGGCGTCGCGGCAAAGGCTTGCCGATGAACGCCTTCCCTCCCGAGCGACTGGTGACTGGCGGAATCTACGCGTGGGTACCGCATCCAATCTACGTCGGCTTCGTGTTGGCATGCCTTGGCG
>JBAXEO010000216.1:0-3161 GCA_037140395.1 Coriobacteriia bacterium | reverse complement strand
GCTCAAAGTCATGGCGGTCAATGGAGATGGCGATCGCCTCGCGGCCGATGCCGTAGACGACTGCCGGGATGCGGTTCTGCCCCGCAAGCCGACGATTTGCCTTTCCGATGATGTCTCGGGGATAGGCGGTTAATACATTGGAGACTGACATGGGTAGTGCTCCTTCCGTACTTTGCGTCGCACCGGAGAGTTGGTAGAAAACCCCGACGGCGATCTTTGGCTAGAGCTGGAAGTCCGGGTCGAACAGCTCGGAGACGGACTCGTCGTTGAAGACGTTCTGGACCGCATGCGCAAAGAGCGGCGCCACGGACAGAACACGTATCTTACCGTGCTGGCGGTCTTCTGGGACAGGGATAGTGTTACAGACCACTAGTTCGGTGATTGGGGCACTCTCGATACGGTCGTACGCGGGACCGGAAAAGATCCCGTGCGTCGCAGTCACGTAGACCTGGGTCGCGCCCGCATTGATGAGCGCCTTAGCGCCCTCGGTAATTGACCCCGCTGTGTCGATCATGTCATCGGCAACGATAGCAATCTTACCCTTGACCTCGCCGATAACGTGCGTGACCTCGGCGACGTTGTGGTCCGGTCTGCTCTTGGTCATGATCGCCAGGCTCGCGCCGAGCATGTCAGAAAGCTTCTTGCACGCCTTTGCGCGCCCGACGTCAGGCGAGACCACGACGCAGTTCTCAAGGTTCAGCGACTCAAAGTAGTCGGCGAGTATCGGCAGAGCAGTCAGATGGTTGACGGGCTGATTGAAGAAACCCTGAATCTGGCCCTGATGAAGGTCCATCGTAATGACCCGATTGACGCCGGCGGTGGTCAGCAAGTCGGCTACGAGTTTGGCGGTAATCGGCTCCCGAGCTGCAGACTTCTTGTCCTGCCGCGCGTAGCCGTAGTGCGTGATGACCGCCGTTATCGACCGGGCCGAAGCGCGCTTGGCGGCGTCGACCATGATCAGCAGCTCCATGATCATCGCGTTGACCGGGCCGCAGATCGACTGAATGATGAAGACGTCGGCGCCGCGAACACTCTCGAGATAGCGCACATAAATCTCGCCATTGGAAAACTTGCGGATCTTCACGTTGCCCAGTTCGATTCCGAGATGCCGAGCAACTCCCTCGGCGAGCTCGGGGTTGCTAGTGCCGGTGAAGACCATCATGCGTTTGGAGTCCGCGACCATCTGAGAGACCTGCTCCACTCGTACCCGATTATGTCTAACTACCCTCGTGCTTGCGTCGGCGACGCTCAGCCCAACCCGTTACGTTGACCTGCTCGGAACGCTCGAGCGCGAGAGCTCCGGGAGGCACGTCACGAGCTATGGTGCTGCCAGCCGCCGTGATTGCACCCTCCCCAACGGTTACAGGCGCAACCAGCATGGTATCAGAGCCGACAAACGCGCCGTCACCGATTGAGGTGGGATGCTTGGCGAAACCGTCGAAGTTGCAGGTGATAGCGCCGGCGCCGACGTTGACGTTCTTTCCGATCGTCGCGTCCCCGATGTAGGAAAGGTGCGGGACCTTGCTTCCCTCGCCCACCGTCGACTTCTTGATCTCGACACACGCCCCGGCTTTTGAGTCGGCCTCCATGATGGTTCCGGCGCGCAGGTATGCCACAGGCCCCACAGACACTCGGGGCCCGACCACGGCGCCGATGACCACCGAGGCGTCGACGGAGGCGTCCTCGGCGATGGTTGCGTCGGTCAGCCTCGAATTGGGGCCGATAACCACGCGGTCGCCGATGATGGTCGTGCCCATGAGGAAGGTCATCGGCAGCAACTCCACGTCGGTTCCCAGACTGACGTCGGGCCCGATCCAGACCAAGTCCGGGTCGGTCATCGAAACGCCGGCGAGCAGGTGCGCCCGGTTGATGCGGCGCTGCATGATCTTGGCTGCGTCGGCGAGCTGCACGCGTGAGTTGACGCCGAGCGTCTCGAGCGGATCGTCGGTGAGCGTCGCCGAAACGGTGAGCCCCTCGGCGACGAACACCGACACCATATCTGTCAGGTAGTACTCACCCTGCACGTTCTCGGTAGTGAGCCGATCGAGATGGGCGAAGAGGACGCGCGAGTCAAAGCAGTAGGTGCCGGTATTGACCTCGGTGATTGCGCGCTGCTCTTTGGTGCAGTCCTTCTCCTCGACTATCCGAGCCACACTGCCGTCACGCGGGTTGCGCACGATGCGGCCATAGCCTGTCGGATCCGGTAAGTCCGCAGTGAGCAGCGTGAGTACAGCGCCCGCCGATTCGCGCATCGCCACGAGCCCGGAGATGGTCGAAGCGCGCAGAAGCGGCGTATCCCCCGAAAGGACCACCAGCGAGCCGGAGAAGTCCCCCAGCGTGTCCTGGGCGCACATCACCGCGTGCCCAGTGCCAAGCTGCCGATCCTGCCGCACGTACTCGACATCGCCGAGAAGGGCCTCAACGGCCTCGGCTCGGTGGCCGGTGATGGCGACGGCACGCTCGCATCCCGCTTCACGCGCAGCGTCAACCACCCAGCGCACCATGGGCACGCCCAGAATCTCGTGAGCGACTTTGGGCTTGTCGGACTTCATGCGAGTTCCCTCGCCAGCGGCGAGGACGAGAGCGATGGCACTCATGTTGAGGTGCTCCTTCTCGGTGCCAGACGACGCTTTGCGTCCCGGGTTACCTGCAAGTGCGTGGCTGGGGCACCAGGGCTCGAACCTGGATTGCGGGAACCAAAATCCCGAGTCCTACCATTAGACGATGCCCCAATGACACGCCAAAGCGGCGCCGAGCCGCACTGCAGTGTAGGAAAGGCCAAGAAGAGGCGTCAATGGCTAATCGCAACACGGATGCGAAAACGTCGGTCAGGGTACCTGCGCTCGGCCCCCTGACATCGCACTATTCGAGCTCGACCCGGCCTTGAGAAGCGGCCTCCGCGAAGCCCTCGATCCCCCCGTCGACGGCAAACTGCTCCAGGACCGCGCGCTGTATCTCGCTGCGAGACTCGGTGTTGATCGGGTGGCAGATGTCGCGGAAGTCGCCGTTGGGCAGCTTGCGCGACGGCATCGCCACAAACAACCCCTTGTCGCCATTGACCACGCGCAGGTCGTGAATGACGAGGCTGTCGTCGATTACGATACTTGCGATGGCGCACACCTTGTTCATGACTACCGGTCGCAACGTGACCTTGGTGATCT
>JBAXEO010000215.1:0-3173 GCA_037140395.1 Coriobacteriia bacterium | reverse complement strand
TGGCCCGCTGGGTCCAGGCGGTGCCTGTGCGCGTGAAGACGAAGGCCGAGCCTGTGTTGAGCCCCACGCCGTCATCCACTTTCGCGCCGATCACCACGGTGTCGCCTGAGAGGGCGACCGAGCCGCCGAATTCGTCATAGGCCGCGCCGACGGAGTCGGTGAGCTTCTGCTGCTGGGTCCAGGAGGTGCCCGTGCGTGTGTAGATGAAGGCCGAGCCCGCCTTGAGCACCGTGCCGCCACCGTATATCGCGCCGATCAACGCGGTGTCGCCCTCGACGGCGACGGAGCTGCCGAAAAGGTCGCTTTCCTGGCCGGCGGGGTCGGTGATCATCTGCTGCTGGGCCCAGTTGGTGCCTGAGCGCGTGTAGACGTAGGCCGCACCCCGATTGCCATTGACGCCCTTCGCGGCGACAACCGCGGTGTCGCCTGAGATGGCGACCGAGTTGCCGAAGTCGTTGAGGGTGGAGGCGCCGGCGAGGGACTTCTGAAGGGTCCAGGTGGTGCCTGAGCGCGTGAAGACGTAGGCCGCGCCTGCGCTCGTGCCATTCGCGCCGTCTTCGGACGCGCCGATTACCGCAGTGTCGCCTGAGACGGCGACGGAGCAGCCGAACGCGTCGAAGTATCCCTTGGAGTCTTCAAGCTTCTGCTGCTGGGTCCAGGTGGTGCCTGTGCGCGTGAAGACGTAGGCGTGGGCAGCGCCGAGACTACCGTTCGTGGGAGCGCCGATGACCACGGTGTCGCCTGAGATGGCGACCGAGTTGCCGAAGTATTCGGAGGCGACCCCACCGGTGGCCTTGAGCTTGGCTTGCTGGGTCCAGGTGGTGCCTGAGCGCGTGTACACGTAGGCCGCGCCCGAACTATTCCCAAGGTCAGCATCCCCGGGCGACCCGATCACCGCGGTGTCGCCCGAGATGGCGGCCGAGGTGCCGAGCTGGTCGCCGGCGATACCATCGGAGGCGGTGAGCTTGGCCATCTCCTGGGCTCCGTACTGGAACGCCGGCGTTGCCGCCAGCGCGACTTGGGCACCCCCCAGCACCAGCACGATCGCGAGCATCGGCAGAATCAGCAAGCGTCCGAATAGCCCCATATCGTCCCCACCCTTTTGCATCGCCACGCACGTGTGGTGCGTCCGCCTACTCCCAAGTCAGCTCTGCGGTCTAGACCACAGATGAACCGAACTGAATGTTACCGACTTGGCGCAGGCGTTGTGTTAGCTAAGGGCGTCAGTTGTGTAATGTTTGTGGTTGGTCGTGTCGGACTGAGCACATCGGCCGAATGCTGAGCGCTCCGGTGGCCACCCTGCGTCCCGGATCCCTGCCGGTCGTGGAAGGCGACGCGACCGTCGCCTGGCCGGATCCGACAGTCACCTGAGGAGGATTCCTCAGCGCGGATCGACGAGCCCCTGTTCCCTGAGCTTTCGATTCAGCTCGCGCAACACGCGCTCAAGCTGTGGGAGATCCCTGACCTGATGATGCAGCCGGTTATCCCACATCTTGTGGAGTGTCGCCTGCTTCTTGGATAGCGCCTCTGCGAGCCGCGCAGGGTCGACGCCTTTCTTCGCGGCCTTCTCGGCGAAGGCTGAAGGGATCAGGTAGAAGTCGAGATCCGGGCGCTCCACCAGGAAGTGGGCGTCGTAGACATCCCGAGGCTCAGTGCGGCCGATGATCGCGCAGAGCTTTTCGGTCAGGACTTCCTCGAGGGAGTAGACGAGAATCTCCCTCTCGATGCGATCCGTGTACTCGGAGACGACGCCTCGTCGCTGGACCGGGAAGACGAGATGCTCGACCAGGGTCATGTCGATCTTGATGTCACGACTCGCTGCCCTGGCCTGGAGCGGCCCGACGAAGCTCACATATGCAGTCAGGCTCTCAGCGCGTCGCTCGACTCGACTAAGTGGCAGCTCGAACTGAAAGCCCTGGCTCTTGGCCAGACGGCTCAGCGTTTCGGTGAGCCCAGCCATGAGCTCGTCTGGCTCAGATTCGCCGATCAGAGTGAAGTCGAGGTCTTCCGAGTAGCGGTAGTCCGGGAAGTAGATCTTCTTCAGAGCCGTGCCTCCCTTGAAGGCCAGGAGTTCGGCAAGAGGCGAATCGGCCAATGCGAGGAGAATCCACGTCAAGACGTAGTCCTTCTCGATGACGCGATCGCTCATCTTCTCTCGGAATGCGCGCTGCGACACCTCTCGCTGAGTGATCATGGCCGCTCTCCCAAGTCAGGTCGTTGTTGCCGACAGCAGCTCGTCGCGTCCGATGTTGGCTCTCACTTTCCACAACCCAACATGCCGGCCGGCAGCGGGAAGCGACGTATCGAGAAGCGTGTAGCTCGTGGACACAAGCGGTCGCAGCGCTATCAGGGTCTCGACGCCGCCGAGCCCGAACGTCTCCAGCAGGAAGCCGAGGCGCTTGGCCACGCTCTTTCGCCCCAGGCGGTTGGCGTACTGGGCGAGCTTCGGGAAATCAAGCCGGTCGCGGACAGCCCACATCCCCCGAGCGACCTCGATGATGCCGCCCGCGAGGTCGGGGCGATCGAGGCAGTCCAGGATCGTGCGCTCCAGGTCGCTCACCGTGACCCGCCCGCCGGGAGTCACCCACACGTCCTCGGCACCCCAGAGGCTATCGGCGCTCGTCGTCACGAAACGGTACGTGGCGCCGGCAACCTCCTTGGAGATTCGCCGAACCGGCGTTGAGATGTAGACCGTCAGCACCGGCTGAGTGGTCATCTCGTGCATCTCTAGAGCGCTGAAGTGCGAAAGGTAGTAGGGCGCCGGCTGGATCAGGTGCTTGGCGACGATGTACCAGTTCTCCGAGTACTCCGAAGTCAGGCCAGCCGACAGCGGCACGATGAGATAGACGCCGCGGTTGAGTCGGATCAGCCACTTCTTCTTCAGCAGACCGCTGATGAGTGAGTCGGTGGCGGAAGACGACGTGCCGCTGACCTGCCGAGCATCCCCAGTTGTGAAGATCGACCTATCGCTTGACGCCAGAGCAGCCAGGAACCGCGATTCGGCGTTCCCGAGCTCTCTGGAGCATTCCTTCATTGAATCATGTCTCGTGTACACGATATGCCTCCCAAGGGAAGATTGTGTACACGCAACCAAATGCTGTCAAGTTGGGCTGCCCGCGAGATAGTTCACCACGCGACGGGCACCGCCATTTGAGATGCGGTGCCCGCCATGT
>JBAXEO010000214.1:0-3175 GCA_037140395.1 Coriobacteriia bacterium | reverse complement strand
TGTCGACGCGCTGCTCGCGGGACGAGACGCGATCGGTATCGGACGGATCGTCACGTTCGACCGCGTGCTCGCACGCACGATAGCGCGGGAGCACGCCGGCGATTAGACCTTTCTCGGCAGTGCGTATCTAAGCCGCTTGCACTCAGATTTCACAGGAATTCCGCATTCGTCCCCTTGCCCCACTGCGCTATCACCGCTAGAATTCGATGTCGTTGGCAGTCGGAGGGCGTGAGTGCCAGCACTCGCAGGGCTACTCCGCGAATCAGGGGCAGGATCTGGTTCGTATCCTCCAAAGCAAGCGTGGACAAAGCGGACGCGCGGATGGTCTGCATCGTAGGAAACGATTGAGAGAAGGGTAGGCATGTCGATGAATCTGAAGCCCCTGGGCGAGAACGTGATTGTCAAGGCGGACGAGGCCGAGACTCAGACCAAGAGCGGTCTGATCCTGGCTGACAGCGCGAAGGAGAAGCCGCAGCGTGGCACGGTGCTCGCCGTCGGCGCAGGCAAGCTTGACGACAAGGGTGCGCGCATCCCCATGGACGTCAAAAAGGGTGACACCGTCATCTACAGCAAGTACGGCGGCACCGAGATCAAGCTCGACGGTGACGAGTACCTGATCGTCCGCGCGAGCGACATCTACGCGGTCGTCGGCAAGTAGGTCCCGAATCCGTATTAGCTCCGTATCTGACTGAAAGGGGATTGCAAAGCCAATGGCTAAGGAAATCCGTTTTGATGAGGAGGCCCGTCACGGGCTTGCCAACGGCGTCAACAAGCTCGCCGACGCTGTCAAAGTAACGCTTGGCCCCAAAGGCCGCTATGTCGTGCTCGAGAAGAAGTACGGTGCACCGACGATCACCAACGACGGCGTCACCATCGCCAAGGAGATCGAGCTCGACGACCCGCTTGAGAACATGGGCGCCCAGCTCGTCAAGGAAGTCGCCGTCAAGACCAACGACGTCGCCGGTGACGGCACCACCACCGCCACGTTGCTCGCCCAGGTCATCGTGACCGAGGGCCTGCGCAACGTCTCGGCCGGTGCCAACCCGCTTGCTGTTCGTCGTGGCATCGAGAAGGCCGTTGAGGCCATCGTCGCCGAGGTCAAGAAGAACGCCAAGGAGATCGAGACCAAGGAAGAGATCGCCAACGTCGGCGCCATTTCTGCTGCGGACACCGAGATCGGCGACAAGATTGCCGAGGCCATGGACGTTGTGGGCAAGGACGGCGTCATCACGGTTGAGGAGTCGCAGACCTTCGGCATCGACATCGACACCGTCGAGGGCATGCAGTTCGAGAAGGGCTACATCTCGCCGTACATGGTCACGGACCCCGATCGCATGGAGGCCGTGCTCACCGATCCGCTCATCCTGATCGTTAACCAGAAGATCGGCGCCATCGCCGACCTGCTGCCCGTGCTCGAGAAGGTCATGCAGGCCGGCAAGCAGCTGCTGGTCGTCGCCGAGGACGTCGAGGGCGAGGCGCTCGCCACCCTCATCGTCAACAAGCTCCGCGGCACCTTCACCTGCATCGCGGTTAAGGCCCCCGGCTTCGGCGATCGCCGCAAGCGCATGATGGAGGACATCGCCATCGTCACCGGCGGTCAGGCCATCATGGAGGAGCTCGGCTACAAGCTCGAGAACGTCACGCTGGACATGCTCGGCCGCGCCGCGACCGTCAAGATCACCAAGGACAACACCACCATCGTCGACGGTGGCGGCTCCGAGGACGAGATCAAGGCCCGCGTCAACCAGCTCAAGGCCGAGATCGAGAACTCCGACTCAGACTTTGACAAGGAGAAGCTCCAGGAGCGTCTGGCCAAGCTCTCCGGCGGCGTCGCCGTCATCAAGGTGGGCGCGGCTACCGAGACCGAGCTCAAGGAGAAGAAGCACCGCATCGAGGACGCCCTTCAGGCCACTCGCGCGGCTGTCGAAGAGGGCATCGTGGCCGGCGGTGGCGTTGCGCTCGTCGACGCTCTCCCGGTACTCGACAAGATCAAGACGCTTGATGCCGACGAGGCTGTCGGTGTCGCCATCATCAAGAAGGCGCTGATCGCCCCGATGAAGACCATCGCGCAGAACGCTGGCTTTGAGGGCTCTGTCGTGGTCGAGAAGGTCAAGACTCTCCCCACCGGCGAAGGCCTGAACTCGGCCACCGGCGAGTATGGCGACATGCTCAAGATGGGCGTTATCGACCCGGTCAAGGTCACCCGCTCGGCGCTCCAGAATGCGGCGTCGATCGCTGCGCTGATTCTGATCACCGAGGCTGCTGTCAACGACATCCCCGTCAAGGACGACGGTGGTGCCGCTGCGGCCATGGGCGGAATGGGCGGTATGGGCGGGATGATGTAGGCTTCGCGCCTTCGCTTTCCCCGCGCAACCAGCGCATCCAGAAGGACCTCGGCATCGCGCCGGGGTCCTTCTTTGCAGGGGGCCGCGCTTGTGATGGCGATGGGGGTTGCCGATACTCCCAAGGAGGAAAGCTCTCACGGAAGGACGGCAAGAGTGGTTATGTCGGCATACTGCAGCGGTTGTGGGCGAAGAATCGAGCTGACGGCGGAGGAGGAGTGTCCGCAGGGGCATCTCCGCAGCATGCTTCGCGACGTGCGCCAGGGGGTTGCCGCGCCGGCTGCGACAGCGGGAACCGCAGCTGCTGATCGCGCGCCGCGAGCCACGCCACTGCCGGTTGGGCCATCTCGCACGCACGAGCTGCTCGCCCAGGTACTGGGCAAGTCGATTGTGATAGTCCCGGTCGCGGCGATCATCGCTTTCGGGCTGTGGACCGGCTACGAGTCGATGGCTGGGACCGGCGCGTCTGTTCTGGAGGCCATCCTGATGTCCGTCGGCTCTCTCGTGCTGACGGTCGGTCTCGCGTTTGTGTGGGCGTCACGCCGAGGACGCAAGCGCTAGCCCAGAAGCCCAATCACTCGCTCGGCGACCTCACGCGCGGCATGTGGGCGCGAAAGCGCCGAGGAGGCCGCGCGCATGTGCGCCAGCCGATCCGGTCGGCCCAGCGCGCGCCGCACCACCTCGGCGAGTCGTCGGGGGTCGTCGTCGTAGATGGCTGCTCCGGCTGCCAGCAGCGACTTGGCGTTCGCGCGCTCTTGGCCGACCGCCGGGCCAACCAGCACCATCGGCAGCCCAACCGCTACGCATTCGGCAGTGACGAGACCACCTGGCTT
>JBAXEO010000213.1:0-3188 GCA_037140395.1 Coriobacteriia bacterium | reverse complement strand
ACAGGCCAACGGGTGTCCGAATCCGGCGCATTATGGAGCCGCCCGGCACCGTGGTAGTCCGGCGTCAGTGTCGTGAGCGAGAGAGTTCTTTTCGGTCCCATGCGACACGGGCCATCGGACGGAAGGAGATGAAATGGGACTGAAGCAGTACAAGCCGACCTCACCGGGCCGCCGTTTCCAGACGGTATCCGACTTCGCGGAGATCACGTGCACCACTCCCGAGAAGTCGCTTCTGGAGCCGCTGCACAAGAAGGGTGGTCGCAACAACAACGGGCGCATCACGACCCGTCATCAGGGTGGCGGGCACAAGCGCCGCTATCGCGTTATCGATTTCAAGCGCACCAAGGACGTCGTTCCGGCCAAGGTCGCGACGATCGAGTACGACCCCAACCGCTCGGCTCGCATCGCACTGCTGCACTACGCGGACGGCGAGAAGCGCTACATCTTGGCCCCCAAGGGTCTTACCGTCGGTGACAAGATCACCAGCGGTCCGGACTCCGACATTAAGCCAGGTAACACGCTTCCACTGCTCAACATCCCCGTCGGTACGGTTGTGCACGCGGTGGAGCTGCAGCCTGGCAAGGGCGCGGCGCTTGCTCGCTCGGCCGGTACCTCGATCCAGCTGATGGGCAAGGAGGGCGGCTACGCCATCCTGCGCATGCCGTCGTCGGAGATGCGTCGCGTGCTGATCACGTGTCGCGCGACCATCGGCGAAGTCGGGAACTCCGACCACGGCAACATCAAGATCGGCAAGGCCGGTCGCGCGCGCTGGATGGGCATCCGCCCCACGGTCCGCGGTACGGTCATGAACCCCGTCGACCACCCGCATGGTGGCGGCGAGGGCAAGAACAAGTCTGCCGGTCGTCACCCGGTTACCCCGTGGGGCGTTCCCACCAAGGGTCACCGTACGCGCCACAAGAAGAACCAGACCAGCCGTCTCATCATTCGCCGTCGCAAGAAGTAGGGAGCTGATACGACAGTGAGCAGAAGCCTCAAGAAGGGCCCGTTCGTCCAGCCTCGCCTCCTCGAGCGCATCCACGCGATGAACGAGGTCGGCGAGAAGAAGGTCATCAAGACCTGGTCGCGTTCCTCGACCATCTTCCCGGAGATGGTCGGTCACACGATCGCGGTGCATGACGGCCGCAAGCACGTGCCGGTCTACGTGACTGAGTCGATGGTCGGACACAAGCTCGGCGAGTTCTCGCCGACGCGCACGTTCCGTGGCCACAAGGCCTCGGACAAGAAAGCCAAGAGGTAGAACGCATGGAAGCCAAAGCAGTTGCACGCTACGTGCGGGTGGCTCCCCGCAAAGCTCGACTGGTGGTTGACCTCATCCGCGGTAAGAAGATCGACGACGCCCGGGCGATTCTGAAGTTCTCGCCTCGTGCCGCCGCCGAGATCGTGGAGAAGGTTCTCAACAGCGCCGTCGCCAACGCCGAGCGCAACCTCCACGTGAAGGCGGAGGAGCTAATCGTCGGCTCGACGTTCGTCGATGAGGGTCCGACGCTGAAGCGCATTCGCCCGCGCGCCATGGGTCGTGCGTTCCGCATCAACAAGCGCACCAGCCATATCACGGTCACCGTCAAGCAGCGAGAGGGGGCGTAGCAGCATGGGACAGAAGGTATATCCGATAAGCCTGCGTCTAGGCATCACCGAGAAGTGGCGTTCGCGCTGGTTCGGTGGCAAGGACTACGCTCAGACTCTCGCCAACGACCAAGAGGTGCGCAAGTACCTCGAGAATCGCCTGAAGCGTGCCGCGCTGAGCAAGATCGACATCGAGCGCAAGGGCGACAAGACCGTCATTGAGCTGACCAGCGCGAGGCCGGGCATTGTCATCGGCAAGAAGGGCGCCGAGGTCGACGTCCTTCGCAAGGCACTCGAGAAGATCACCGGCGGCAGCGTTGCCGTCAACATCGTCGAGATCAAGCGTCCGGAGCTCGATGCCGTGCTGATCGCGCAGAGCGTTGCCGAGCAGCTCGAGGGTCGCGTGGCGTTCCGTCGCGCGATGCGCAAGGCGGTTGCCTCGGCGGTCAAGAGCGGTGCGCTGGGGATTCGAATCCAGTGCTCGGGTCGCCTCGGCGGCGCGGAGATGGGTCGTCGTGAGTGGTATCGCGAGGGTCGCGTACCGCTCCATACCCTGCGCGCAAAGATCGACTACGGAACTGCCGTTGCGCGCACAAGCATGGGCGCCTGCGGTGTCAAGGTATGGGTCTATCACGGAGAGGTCCTGCCTGGTCAGGACGCTCCTAATCCGGCCATCGAGGGTACGCGCACGCAGCGCCCCCGTCGCGGTGAAGGGAGATAGCAGATGCTTTTGCCCAAGCGAGTTAAGCACCGCAAGGTACAGCGCGGCTCGCGTAGCGGCCAAGCCAAGGGCGGTACGTCGGTCAACTTCGGCGAGTACGGTCTCAAGGCCCTGGAGCCGGCGTGGATCACTAACCGCCAGATTGAGGCGGCCCGTGTCGCGATGACCCGTTACATGAAGCGTGGCGGTAAGGTCTGGATCAACATCTTCCCGGACAAGCCGATTACGCAGAAGCCCGCAGAGACCCGCATGGGTTCGGGCAAGGGTAACCCCGAGAAGTGGGTTGCCGTCGTTAAGCCCGGACGCGTCATGTTTGAGTTGGCAGGTGTTTCCGAGGAGGTCGCCAAAGAGGCGATGCGACTCGCAGCACACAAGCTGCCGATCAAGACCAAGTTCGTGACCCGCGGCGATTCTGGTGGGGAGGCGTAGATGAAAGCAACAGAGATCAGAGATCTGGCCGATTCCGATTTGGCGCAGAAGCTCAAGGACACCCGTGCTGAGCTATTCAACCTGCGTTTCCAGCTCGCCACCGGCCAGCTCGACAACACCGGTCGTATTGCGATCGTGAAGAAGGACATCGCGCGCCTGCACACTGAGGTGCGTACCCGCGAGCTTCGCGCGCAAAGCGACGCGGCTGCGTCTTAAGGAACAGGTGAGGAGAAGCAATGAGTGAGGATCGTAACCGCAGGAAGCTCCGCCAGGGTGTCGTCGTTTCGACGGCCGGCGAAAAGACCTGCGTGGTGAAGGTCGAGGAGCGCAAGAAGCATCCGCTCTACGGCAAGATGATCACGCAGTCCAAGAAGTTCCACGCGCACGACGAGAACAATGAGAGCGGCGTTGGTGACACCGTGAACATCATGGAGACCCGCCCGCTGTCCAAGCT
>JBAXEO010000212.1:0-3208 GCA_037140395.1 Coriobacteriia bacterium | reverse complement strand
GCGACCCGCGCTGCGTCGCCCGCGCCGATCAGCGGGAAGGACGCGCTGCTCGCCACCCAGGTGGCTTTCTACGACGACGTGCCGCGCTACACCCAGATGATGAACAAGCTCGCCGACGAGCTCGAGCAGCGTGTCGCCGACGGCGTCGGCGTGGCCCCAGCTGGCGCGAAGCGCATCCTGATCACCGGCACGCCGATGGCGCTTCCCAACTGGAAACTCCACGACATCATCGAGAAGTCCGGTGGCATCGTTGTCGGCGAAGAGATGTGCACCGGCTCGCGCTACTACGATGCGCTCGTGCCCGAAGATGGCGAGACGGTCGAAGCGATGTTCGACGCGCTGGCCGAGAAGTACATGGACATCAACTGCGCTTGCTTCACGCCCAACCAGGGACGAATGGACGACATCGTGCGGATGGCACGTGAGTACAACGCCGACGGTGTCATCGACTACGCGCTGAACTTCTGCGCGACCTATCAGGCCGAGGCGTTCACGGTCGAGAAGACGCTGCAGGCAGCAGAGATTCCGGTCATGAAGATCGACACCGATTACTCGGCCGAAGACATCGGCCAGCTCTCGACCCGTGTCGAAGCGTTCCTCGAAATGATCTAGTGCGGGTTCTCGGACTCGATATCGGTTCTCGCAGTGTGGATGCTGTGTGGCTCGGCGACGGTGGCGTCATCGTTGACGCTGCCGTCGCCGACTCCGGATTCGACCCTGCCGCGACGGCGCGCGGGTTCGTTGAGCGTGGCGGGCACGACGTGCTGATCGCTACCGGCTACGGTCGGCACTCGGCGCGCCAGGCGTTCGACTGTGCGGTGGTGACGGAGATCAAGGCGTTCGCCACGGGCGCCTCGGCGCTGTTTCCCACTGCGTCCTCTGTGCTCGACATTGGCGGGCAAGACACCAAGGTGATCTCGCTCGGACCGGGCGGCAAGGTCGTCGACTTCGAGATGAACGACAAGTGCGCCGCCGGCACCGGCAAGTTCCTGGAAGTGATGGCGCGTGCTCTCGGCTACTCGCTTGAGGAGATGGCCGCTCACGCGACGGCCGCCGACCGTACGGTCGCGATCTCGTCGATGTGCACGGTATTTGCCGAGAGCGAAGTGACCGGGCTCGTCCATCGCGGCGAGGACCGGAGCGCTATCGCCCGCGGCCTGCACGAGTCGATTGCCAAGCGAACGGTGTCCTCGCTCAAGCGCGTCGGGGCAACCGGGCCGCTCGTGTTTGCTGGAGGCGTTGCGAAGAACCCCGCGATGGTGCGTCTGATTCGCGACGGCTTCGGAGGCGAGGTCGTGGTGCCGGGCGAGAGCGGGACCGACTCGCAGATCGTGGGAGCATACGGCGCCGCGCTGTGTGCGCTAGCAAGTGCTATGGCCGGACTGTGACTGTGGGCTAACTGCCTGCCCCCACAAGCCCTGCGCCCCCGAGTACGCCGCGTACGATAGCCTCGTAGTCGGGCTCGGTCTGGCTGGAGCGCCAAGCGTCGACTACCGCGACTCCTACCGGCTCAAAGAACTCGCGCAGATAGGCGTCGTAGCCAGCTTCATCAAACGCCACGCTCCCGTCCGCGCGCACATAGTTGCCGCTATGGACGCAGCGCAGTCCCTGATCACCCTGGCGCCACCCGCCCACGAGCGTCTCGACCTCGGCGTGGCTTGCCGAGCGAATCGGCGTCAGCAGCTCCACACCCGCGTGCGCCAAGACTCGCGTCTCCGCATCGATGGAAGCGGTGGTTTGTGAGAGTTTGATGCGGCCGTCGTGCGTGTCGCGTTCCCCCGTGATCACCGGCGCATTCCCAAGGGCCCACGCGAGGGGGATGCGCGCCACGTGTACGTACAGGTGGCAGGCAAGACACGGCGAGTAGACGCACCAGCGTGCGGCAATCTCGGCGGCGAAACGGCCGTTCATCGCGGCCCACAACCCCGGTGACCCGATTCGGATCGGATCGAGCACATCGGCTTCCCCGGCCAAGAGTCGCCGAAGCACTGCAACGGCTTCAAGGACGGAGTCGGCGCTGCCGTACTCGGTGCCTGTCGCCACGCTGGTCGGCAGAATCGCCGAGAACCCATCGCGACGTGCGGCATCCACGGCAGCGGCGATGGAGTCTCGGCCGGCGACCGCAGCAATGGCCAGGTCCGGCAGGGCTCGCAGCATGTCGAGTCGCGGGAGTCCGATTGCCTCGGCGGGGTGTTCGGCGGCGATGAAGCTCGTCGCGGCGGGGTCCTCTCGGTCAAGCGAGCCGATAGAATGTCGAGCGCCTGCTCGCTGGGCTGCCCAACTCCTCCTAGCTTACATCCCCCCAGAGCCAAAGGCTGGCGATACTCCTCCATGGCCGCCAAAGCTCACCGCGCGCGCCGAGTTCTGCGCATGTCGCCGAGCGGCCCAGCCCCATCAGTTTGCCTGCGCTGTTGCGCAGCCCCTGGTCGTCGAGTGCGAGCACGTCCGGACGTCCGAGCGCGAAGATCAGGTACATCTCGGCGGTCCATCGGCCCACGCCGCGCAGCTGCACCAGCTCATCGATCACGGGTTCGTCGTCGAGCGCCTCAAGAGCATCCCAGTCGATCTCTCCGGATAGGGTGCACTCCGCGATGGCCAGAAGGTATTCGATCTTGCGTCCCGAGAGCCCCGCGGCGCGTAGCGTTGCGAAGTCGGCGCCCGCAAGCGATTCCGGCGAGGTGCCGGCCTGCTCGGCGAGGCGGCGCCAGATGGTTGAGGCGGCCTTCTCGGACAGCTGCTGGGAGACGATGGAGCGTGCGATGACGGCAAAGCCTCCGCCCGAGAACGAGGCCTGCACGCGGCCAACGCGGTCGATCAGAGCGCCGAGCTCGGGGTCGGCCGCGGCGAGTGCCCGCGAGGCGGCATCGTCGCAGGTGTAGGTGAGGGTGCGAAGCATGGTGACAGTGTACGCGCGGGAGATGGGAGCGGCGGGGCGGGGGCAGAAGCTGAGCCGTGCCGTCTCGTAGCTCCGTTGCCCCCGTGGACGGCCTCGCCGGCCGCGGTGTCCACTGGAGCCGTTCGGCTATACTTCCAGCGTCCCTCGACCACTCTGCCGTGCACCTTATGGAGGCATCATGCTCGACGCCAGATTCGTCCGTGAAAACCCCGAAGCTGTCCGTACCGCCATGGCGAATCGGCGCTGCGAATGGGATCTCCAGGCTTTCCTGACGCTTGATGAGGAGCGCCGCTCCCTGATCGGCGAGGTCGA
>JBAXEO010000211.1:0-3222 GCA_037140395.1 Coriobacteriia bacterium | reverse complement strand
AGGAGAAGTCGCGGTAGAGCGCACGGCCCCGCTGGACGACGAGCGCGACAAACTCACCGAGGCCGGCGCCTTCCGGCATCGCGCTATCCGGCATCGGAGTCCTCACACGCATCCCCCGGCACGCTCAGATGTTCTTGATGTAATAGCGACATGCCCTGGACTGGGGGCATTCCATGGGAATGTCGGCGCGAGCAAACGTCCAGCCCTTGCCCTCGACAAAGCAGGTGCACTCAACGGACTTCTCGGAATCCTTGAGGCGCCCGTTCCATCGGTCTTCCTCACTGGGGAACTCGCGCCACCAGATGCACTTGCCCTTCAGTGGCGCGTACGGATCTCGTTCCATCAGACGCCTCGCTCGCTTCTCATCGCAGGCGGGCACCGGGCCGATCATCTGCGGTCGTATTGAGCACTTGTACTTCAACGCGCACCCGTTGTCGAACAGCGTTCGGCCTAAGCCGTGTCTCATGATTCCACGCCAGACCGGCGCGCGCCCGAGATTCGCGAGGCGACGTTGCTTGCGACTGTGCGGTAGAGTATCGCGAGAAACGCACCACACCTACGGCCTCAAGGAGGCACCCCATGGCACCCAAGTCAGGCGATACGGTCCGCGTGAACTACCGAGGAACCCTGTCCGATGGCGTCGAGTTCGACAGCAGCGAGGGACGGGAGCCGCTCGAGTTCGTCGTTGGCTCCGGTGCTGTCATCCCAGGCTTCGATGAGGCAGTTCTCGGCCTCGAGCCAAGCGAGTCCGTCACCGTCACGATTCCGGCCGCCGACGCCTACGGCGACCACGACGAGGAAGGGCTGCAGCAGTTCCCGCTCGCTTCCTTCCCTTCCGTGCCGGAGGTCGGCTGGGCCGTCGAGCTTTCTGGCCCCGACGGCCAGCGCGTTCCTGCCGTGGTTGCCGAGGTCAGCGACGAATTCATCGTGCTCGACTTCAACCACCCGCTCGCCGGGCAGGATCTAACCTTCGAGATTGAGCTCGTCGAGGTTATCGAGGCGTAGACTCGGGCACATGAACTTCGCTGCAATCCAGAACTATGGAGTCCTCGGCATCGCGTTTTACGTGGTGATCCTCGGGGTCATGCTCACACTCATCTATGAGGAGCGTGACCCTTCCACCACGCTGGCCTGGGTGCTGATTCTCCTGCTGCTGCCTGGCCTCGGCGTCGTAATCTACGTCCTCTTCGGACGGAATTGGCGCCTCATTGCCAGAAGCGACCACCGGCGCATCGAGGCACTTCGCCTTGGAGCCGAGATGCTCGAGCCTATCTACGCGCGCCATGCCGCTGGCATCGCGGAGCTTCAGCACCGCGATCCGCCGCTCATCGGCAGGCTCATCACCGCGATCAAAACGCAGGTCGGCGCCGAGCCACTCCCTTGCACCGACCTCGAAATCTTCCCACACGGCGCCGAGAAGTTCGCTCGCCTCTACAATGACATCGAGTCTGCCACCGACCACGTGCATCTCGAGTACTTCATCTGGGAGCAGGACACTCTGACCGCCCGCTTCTGCGGCCTGCTTGCCGAGAAGGTCCGTCAAGGCGTGGAAGTGCGCGTTCTCTACGACTGGGTCGGCTCCATCACGTATGGGAAGCGCCAGCTTAAGGCGCTGCGCAAGACCGGCGCAGGCGTGTCAGCCGACGCTGCCAAGTGGACCAAGCTCAACTACCGAAACCACCGCAAGATCGCGGTGATTGACGGGCGCGTCGCCTACACCGGCGGCATGAACATGGGCCAGGAATACATCGATGGCAAGCCGCGCTACGAATCGTGGCGCGACACGCACGTTCGCTTCGGTGGACCTCTCGTCGCTGACCTTCAGCGGCTGTTCGCAATTCGTTGGCTGCGGGCGACCAAGGAGAGCGTCTTCTCGGAGCGATACTTCCCGATCCTCGACCACGAGGTGGCCACGAACTCGGTGTGGGCGCAGGTGGTCAACTCGGGACCGGAGAGTACCTGGCGCGCGGTACGAAACGCCTTCCTGATCGCGATCGCTTCTGCTGAAATGCGCGTGCAGATTCAGTCGCCCTACTTCATCCCCGACCAGGGAATCGAAGACGCATTGGTCGCGCAGTCACTGGCCGGCGTGGAAACTCGGCTGATGATGACCGGCGTGCCGGACAAGAAGATTCCGTGGTGGGCGGCGTTCACCTACATCGACAACTTCGTGCGCGCGGGAGGCCGCGTCTCCCAGTACCAGGCCGGCTTCTTCCACCCAAAGACAATGACGATCGACGGGTCGGTGGCGGTCATCGGCACGACTAACTTCGACATCCGCAGCTTCGAGCTCCACGACGAGCTCGGCATCTTCTTCTACGACGAGGGTGTAGCCGCCTCGCAAGATGCCATCTTTGAGGAGGACCTGGCGAACTCTGCCGAGTACACGTTGGAAGACGCCCACGACATCGGCCGACTCCACCGCATGCGTAACGCCCTCGCTCGACTCAGCTCGCGGGTGCTCTAGGGGCACTCGCGATCCGTGATTCAGGCTTCACTGGACGCCGCGGCCGACAGCGCGCGTTTCTTTCGCGGCCACTGCCCCAAGAACGCGGCTCGCGTCACCGTGGTCAAGCCGAGCACCCAGGCGATCAGAGTTGAGGTCGCCATCACGGTGATCTCGGAGGCTATCGCTCCCGGCCAGCCTGAGCCGACCATCACGTACGGCAGCACCAGCATCTGGGCACCGTAGATGCCGAGCGTCTTCTGGCCGATCCATGCCTGGACTCGAATGAGGCCCGCAGGCATCAGGCGATAGAGCGCCCAGCTCGCTACGATGCCCCCAACGCCGGCGGCGAAGAGTGCTGGCACGCCCCCGGGACGCAGAACCGTCAGAACAACAAACACCAGCGACCCGCCCAGTGCGATCCAGGGGTCATAGCGCCGCAATGAGGCCCGATGCTTTCCGCACAGGTAGCCCAAGACCAAGAACGGGTAGAGCCACGCGATCTTGTCGGCGCCGAGGGTCTGAGGCAGCGGAAGGAACAGCAGCGCTCCCACACCGACGGCAACGCCAGCGGTCCAGATATCGGCCTTGCTGACTAGGCGCACTACGGTGAACAGCACGAACAGTGCAAAGAGCACCCAGAGGTACCACATCTGAAACCCTCGGTGCGGGTTGAGCAAAGCCGAGCCGAGCCGCGGTAGCCATGCGGCGGGTGGCAGGTGGCGCAGAGGCATCACGAGCGCGATCCATGCGAGGTATGGCACGAGCAGTACGAG
>JBAXEO010000210.1:0-3294 GCA_037140395.1 Coriobacteriia bacterium | reverse complement strand
CCGATGGTGTCGATGGCTTTGCGCCTGTCGGTTGCGTCGGAGTTGATGCCATGGAGCAGCACCATCACGGGGCCTTCGCCCTCGTCGATGCGTACGTAGAGGCGCAGAGCGCTGATGTCGGTAGTCACGGCCCTCCCCAGATGTGGTCACTTCCCAGAATACTCGTACCCGCCGCCGAGGGGTGCCGTTTGGAGCGCAATTCGAGGTACTCTGTCCACATTGTGCGTACGGGAAGCATGCCGGGAAGGGGACCAGCTGTGACGGAGAACCGAATCGGGGCCAAGATCACGACGCTGCGCGAGTCACTGCAGCTTTCGCAGGCCGATCTCGCAGAGCGCTGCGACTGCGACATCTCAGTCATCCAAGGGCTCGAAGACGGGCAGCTCGCGCCGTCACTCGCGCCACTCATCAAGATCACGCGGGCGCTCGGCGTCCGTCTCGGCACGTTGCTCGACGACGATACGCAGGTCGGCCCCGTAATCACCAGAAAGGACCAGGCTGAGGAGGTCGCGCGGCTCAAGTCGCTGGCGACGTCGTCGGACGCTGGCGTGCTCGACTTCTTCTCGCTTGCCGAGGGCAAGAACTCTCGGCACATGGAGCCGTTCATGATCACGGTCAACCCGGCGCCGTCGGATTCGCACGCGTTGTCGAGCCACGAGGGCGAAGAATTCGTCTTCGTGATGGATGGCGAAATCGAGATTGAGTACGGGAAAGACCTGCACATCTTGAGCGCGGGCGACAGCATCTACTACGACTCGATAGTCCCGCATCAGCTGCGCGCACACGGTGACGCCGCCGCCCGCATCCTCGCCGTCGTCTACGCTCCGGCGTAGGGGGCGCGATACACATGCCGCACACCGAGCAGACCATCGGCGCCTACTTTGAGCAGGTTGTAGCCGCCGACCCCGACCGCGAGTTTGTCGTCTTCTCCGACCGCGACTTGCGCTGGACGTACGCCGAGTTCGACGAGCGCGTTGACCGGCTCGCCAAAGGACTTCTTGCCATCGGGATGAAGCCGGGCGACCACCTGGGCATCTGGGCGCGAAACGTACCCGACTGGCTGACCTTCATGTTCGCGACGGCCAAGGTCGGCATCGTGCTGGTGACGGTCAACCCGGTCTACAAGAGCCACGAGTTGGCCTACGTCATCAAGCAAAGCGACATGAAGGCGCTCGTTATCATCGACGCCTTCCGCGACGTCGACTACGTCCAGATCGTGCGCGGCCTCGTGCCCGAGGCGTCGACACAGGAGCGCGGACGACTCTCCTCGGCGGAGTTCCCGACGCTTAAGTCGCTCATCTATATGGGCCCCGAGAAGCACCGCGGTTTCTACAACGTGCCTGAGCTGCTTGTTCTCGGCGAGCATGCGCCTGACGCCGTACTAGATTCGGCGAAGGCCGGCCTGGCAAACACCGACACCATCAACATGCAGTACACGTCGGGCACCACGGGCTTTCCTAAGGGCGTCATGCTCACGCACCGCAACATTCTCAACAACGGCTTCTGGATCGGCGAGCGCCAGAAGTTCACCGCCAAGGACCGCGTCTGTCTGCCGGTGCCGCTCTTCCACTGCTTTGGCTGCGTGCTCGGTGTGCTGGCTACGCTGACGCACGGTGCGACGATGGTGATGGTTGAGAGCTTCGATCCGGTCATCGTGCTGGCCGCCGTACAGAAAGAGAAGGCGACCGCGCTCTACGGAGTGCCCACGATGTTCATCGCTGAGCTCGCACATCCGATGTTCGAGCTCTTCGACCTGACTTCGCTGCGCACCGGCATCATGGCTGGCTCACCGTGCCCCATCGAGACCATGAAGCAGGTCATCGAGCGCATGCACGCCAGTGAGATCACCATCGCCTATGGGCTGACCGAGGCGTCCCCGGTCTTCACCCAGACGTCAACCGACGACACCATGGCGCGCCGCTGTGAGACGGTTGGCCAGGCGCTGCCCGAGATTGAAGTCCGCGTGGTCGATCCCGACACCGGCCTAGACTGTCCGCCCGACACGCCAGGCGAGTTGCTGTGTCGCGGTTACAACATCATGAAGGGCTACTACGGTATGCCCGAGGCGACCACCAACGCCGTCGATCCCGAGGGGTGGCTGCATTCAGGTGATATCGGCACGGTCGACGTAGACGGCTACTACCGCATCACTGGCCGCATCAAGGACATGATCATCCGCGGTGGGGAGAACATCTACCCGCGCGAGATCGAAGAGTTCCTCTACACCATGCCCGGCGTCGAAGATGCGCAGGTCGTGGGCGTGCCTGATGCCAAGTACGGCGAAGTTGTGGGCGCATTCATCCGCTGCAAGGCCGGCGTCGACATCACCGAAGGCGACGTTCAGGAGTTCGCGCGCGCGCGGATGGCGCGCTACAAGGCGCCCAAGTTCGTGTTCTTCGTCGACGAGTACCCCATGACAGCGAGCGGCAAGATCCAGAAATTCAAGCTTCGCGACATGGCCAAGGAGTCGCTCGGCATCGACCTGGACGTGTTTGCCGGAGACGACGCCGGTGATGAGTGCGTGGTGAAGGGAACCGGAGGGGCGAGCGTCTAACCGAGAGGCCTACTTCTTCTTGAGCTTCTTGCAGGAGCCGTCGCAGAACGGCGGCTTGCTCGTACGGCCGCAGTTGCAGATCTTCACCGTCTTCTTCTCGGCGATTTTGAAGCGGACGGGCTTCCCGCCCTTGCAGGTGCCATCGCACCAGGGCGCCTTCTTGGTCTTTCCGCAGCCGCACCACTTGTAGCTGCCCGGCTTCAGCTCGATCTTGAGCGGGTGGTGCTTGTCCTTCAGGTGCTCGAATTTCATCTCAGCTTCGCTTTCTACTTGCCGGGGCCGAAGTTGCCATTTGAGTCCATCTCAAAGGTGTCCGAGAAGTCGCTTGCCGAGAGCTTCTCGACCAGCTTTCCGGATGTGTTTTGCTTGTCGACGGCCGGCACGCCCGGGTCGGCGAGTTTGAGCGAGAGCCACCGCCCGCCAACAATCTCTCCGTTCTTGTCCACCCGCACCGTGAGCAGTCCGGAGAGCGATAGGTTGCCGCCCTGGCCGAAGTTGCCCCACCCCGCGAAGTTGCCCAGCGAGTAGGCGATGAGCTTGCCGTTGTAGCGCTCGATGCCGCGTATCACATGGGGGCCCGAGCCCAGCACCATGCTCGCTCCCGCGTCGATCATCGCATGCGAGAAAGCGCGCGGGTCGCCGCGAAACTCTCCGTAGGCCTTCTCGGCTCCCTTGGGCGTGTGGGTCTTGTCGGCACCCTCGGCACCTGCGTGGATGAGCACGATCACGACGTCGGATTG
>JBAXEO010000209.1:0-3331 GCA_037140395.1 Coriobacteriia bacterium | reverse complement strand
GTTGCGGGCCGCCCGCAGAGCGCAGCACAGCGCTCGATGCGCCACTGGAGGTACCGCGCCTGAGGCGATTGAGGGGAATGGAGGCTGGCGGCTCGTCGGTGGTGGCACGCTGAACCGATCCGCTCGAGTCGGTGACGAACAATCCCGCGCCCATGAGCCCTGCCTGGACGCGCAGCAGACGGTCCCGTGACACCGACGTCGCAGTCTGCTCGGCACTCGCGCCGAGCTGGTCGGCAACCGCTTGGCCCTTGGCCAGCGCGCTCACTTGGCGCGCAAGCTCGTCGGTGCGCTGGCTGATCGAGTACTGCCCCCACGCGAGCACAAAGACCCCGAACGCAACAATCAGCGCCAGCATCGCCGCGCCCATCAGGTACAGGCGGGCCCGCGTCGCCACGCTCCGACGCGGTTTCATCGATTCCGCCGCGTCCTTGGGACCCACACTCACGTTGCGTCTCGCTTCACACGGTAGCCAACCCCGCGCACCGTCTCGATGAACCGCGGCGAGCCGGCGTCATCGCCGAGCTTCTCCCGCAGATGCCGCACATGCACGTCAACACCCCGCGCCTCCGAATAGTCCGCGAAGCCGAGCGCGGCATCTAGCAGCTGCTCTCGGCTGAACACGACGCCGGGGCGGCGAGCCATCGCCATGAGCAGGTCAAACTCGCGCGCAGTCAGCGCGATTGGAGCGCCATCCACGGTGACCTCGCGCGCCTCGGCGTCCAGCGACAGCGCGCCGATCGACACCCTAGAGCTCGCCGCACTCGCGCCCTCTTCGGCACCACTCGTCGAATCCGCCGCCGCGCGCACCTCGGTTCTGCGCAACACCGCTCGGACGCGGGCGACCAGCTCGGGTGGCGAGAATGGTTTGACCACGTAGTCGTCAGCGCCGGCCTCCAGAAGAGCAACCTTGTCGAGGTCGGTGTCACGAGCCGTCAGCATCACGATCGGCACCGATGAGAACACCCTGATTGCCGAGCACACCTCGGCCCCGCTCATCTTGGGCAGCCCGATGTCCAGCACGACCAGATCGGGCGCACCGGTGCGGACAAGCTCCACTGCCGCCTCGCCATCGGATGCGCACGTGACCGAGCATCCCGCCGCCGTCAGGTACAGGCTCACCAGCTCGCGAATGTTGGCTTCGTCGTCCACTACGAGCACATCAGGCATCGAAACCTCCTCTCACTCGACGCCGGCCTCACAAGGATAGCGCGCCCACTCCGGTCAATACACCGCAGCCCGCTCCTGCCTTCGGTTCACAGCCCGCTGACGGCGAATGCGAGGCGCACGTTCCTGCGCTACGCTCTCATCACACTCACATCGCCGCCCACAGAGGAGACCGCCCTGTCCAACAAGCCCCAGAAGCCCCACGCCAGCCGCTGGGTCTTGCCGACTGCGATCGTGCTTGTCGTGGCGATAGCCGCCGCGGTGGCTTGGTCCTTGGTGGAGCCGTACACCCTGCAGGTTGTGCAGAGCGAATTCACCAGCCCGCAGGTACCACCCGCCTTCGACGGAGCGCGCATCGTCTACCTCACCGACGTCCATGCGGGACCCTATCTCTCAAGGGCGCGCGTGATTGCAGCGCTCGACCGCGTCGCGACACTCGATCCCGACGCAATCCTCATGGGCGGAGACTTCGTCGGTGGCTGGAGTCATGCCGCCCGGTGGTTCTACCCCGAGGCCGCGCGGCTCTCGGCACCGCTGGGCATCTACGCCATCTTGGGCAATCACGACATCTGGGAGGGACGCGCCGAGGCCACCGCGGGGCTCTCGGCGAGCAAGATTACTCTGCTCAACAACTCTTCCGTGCGGCTGACGCGCGATGGCCAGACAATCGTCGTGGCCGGCGTCGAAGACGTTGCAGGGGCTCCCAACTTCTCAGCAACGACTGCGGGCATTCGTGACGATGAATTCGCGATCCTGCTGTCACACAGCCCAGATCCGTTGGTGGACATGCTGCCCACCGCACCTCACACGTTCGACCTCGCCCTCTCGGGGCACATCCACGGTGGGCAGCTCACCGTATTCGGCCTCTGGGCGCCATTCACCAATTCCCGCTATGGCAACCGCTACCGCACTGGCTGGCACACGATTGGCGACACGACGATGCTCGTCTCCAACGGCATCGGAACGGTCGTTGCGCCCATAAGGCTCGGGGCGCCGCCGCAGATCCACGTCATCACGCTTCGCCGAGGCGCGGCGACCGGCGTGCGCTAGAACAGCCTGCCCGAGAAGCCGTCTCCCGGTGCATCCTCGCCTTCGAGCAAATCGCCGCCCGACTCCTCCTCCATTGCAAGCTCGCCTCCCAAGCGCGGCGCGACCGCGTCGCCCAGGATCTCAGCCATCTCGCGAGCATTTCTGGGCGCGTAGTCGTATTTGCAGTTGTTGAACATCACCCAGGTCCGCTCGGTCTCCTCGGCAAGGTGGCGGATTGGCTCGCGCCACTCCTCGAGTTCGTCGCGCGCGTAGAGGTAGTCGAAACGGTCGGCCGCGCTCACGGTACGTGCGTTCCACGTACCCGAGTTGCGGCCATGAAACCGCACGTAGCCGAGCGGGGACGTTGCAGCGGTCACGGGTGGCATCACGTGTGCGCCCGCCAAACGTGGGGCGTCGACTGCGACATAGGTCAGGAAGCGATCCGAGAGGAACTGCATGGTGCGCGCCATCTGCTTGCCCTCGACCCACGAAGAGTGGCGGAACTCCACAAAGAGCGGCAGCGGTTTGAGCATCTCGACGGCACGCTCAATCGCAGCGAGGTTGCGCCGCTCGTGGTCGCGATCGACTGCGGTGAAATACGGCGGATACTGCATCAGCACTCCGCCCATCCGACCACCATGCCGCAAGGGATCGATGCCCTCTAGAAACAGCTCGAAGGCGCGATCAACCATGCGCTGCTCGGGATTGCCAACCCGCCCACGGGCGGTGAGCTGGTAGTCGAAGTCGCGGAGCTCGGGATGGAGTGCGCGCTCGTCGACATCGTGGCCGGTGAGCAGACCATAGGCCTTCACGTGAAAGGTGAACCCTGGAGGAGTGCGATCGACCCACGCCTGCGCGTAGTCGGGGCGCGGCAGGCCGTAAAACGTGGAGTCCACCTCAACGGCATCAAAGTGCGCGGCGTAGTAGCGAAGCCGTGCTTCGGGCGTGGAGACGCCCTTTGGATACCAGCGCTCGACCATCGTCTTGTCGGTCCACGAGCACGTGCCGAGCACCACGTCCCCCATGGCTCACACCTCCCGACGTCCGCACGACCAGCCTCACTGCTCTCCTGCCGAGTTTCTACCCGCTCCGTCTGTCAGCGCGACGGTGCCCGAAAGCCCTGCCCGCGCCACCCGCC
>JBAXEO010000208.1:0-3342 GCA_037140395.1 Coriobacteriia bacterium | reverse complement strand
CGCGCGCCGTCTCGGCGGGTAGCGGCCGTCGCCAGACGCAGCTCGGCTTGAGTCGGCTTGTCCGGTGCCGAGAAACCGTTAGCAGCCATGAGGGCCCATGCCTCCAAGTCTTCGTCGCCGAGCGCCTCGATCACCTCAATGCCTTCCAAAGACGGGTCGAACGCGTCGTGCGGGCCGAGCGCGCGAACGAGCACGTTCTCAAATGCCCCCACGGTCCATCCCCGCTGAGAAAGCACCCGAACCAGCGACGGGTCCGCAAGCGGACAGATGCTAACAATCGGCTCCTCGTCCAGATCGAGGAAGAATCTCTCCACTGAGATGATCTGATCGGCAGTGACCTCCCCACTGAATCCCAGTCCGATGGCACCGTTCGCCGGAGACTGCGGCCCAACATAGCCCGCAATGCCCCCCGCCACCTCTAGGAACTGCGCGGCGACGTCGGGGAAGAGGGCCGCCGCGGTCTCAGCCAGTTTCCGCACGTCGGAGGCGGCGAACAGCTCGAGGCTCCGGGCGACATCGTGGTCGGTGGTTTCGCGCACGAGTCTCCCATCGCAGTGTCGTGGCCGCTCACTCCCACAGTGTGCCGTTGGTTCGGGTACGCTTCAACCTGCACTCACAGCAATTCGCACCCACATCTGCAGGGAGCACCCGTGACCGATAGCTCGCACTTCGCCGAGAACCCCGCCACCGCCACTGCTCTTGCCGAGCCCCCGGCTCCCCCAGGAGCGCCACCTGTGACCGCCGCTGGTGTCTCCCCCGCCCCCAAGCGTCGGCGATGGATCGGCTGGGTCATCGGCATCGTGATTGCGGTCATCGTGATCGGCTCACTCGTCGGCCTTGTCGTCTGGGCGCGCGGACGAGGCGCGTCATCGTCTGACTTCTCGATCTACCGTCCCGGTTTCGAGTCGGCGATGCTCAAAACCAAGACCACGGCCACGTTTCCTGGCGCGCCCGTCGAACTCGGGGGAGTCTCGGCAACCGGCAGCCACTCCTTTCAGGCGACCTTTACCGCCGAGGAGATCACAGCGCTCGTCAACGTATTCAGATGGACCACCGACATTCAAGGCACATCGGTCGCCGTTTCAGGCGCGCAGATAGGTTTTCCATCGGCCGGAAACGCGAGCCTCAGTGCGACGGTGAAGCTGAACAACTCTGCCTACAGCGGGACGCTCGAGGGGCCCGTCGCCTACACGGGCGGCACCCTCACCAGCCCCGGCGCCACCAAGGTCCTCGCCGAGGGAATACCGATTGGCGGCGACCGCGCCACCCAGGCGACCAACATGCTGCTCGTCTACCTAAACGCCTATCTAGCCGCGGCTCCCGGCCTAACCGTTGACTCCGCCGACATCACAGCCAGCGGGGTCACCGTCAAAGGCACGGCCCCGGACAGCCTCGCGCTACCGTAGGAGCCGAGCCGTCGGCTCGTCGGTTCTAGTCGGCGAGACGATTCAGGACCCAAGCCATGTTCTCGCCGAGACGGCGCATGGTGCGCATCCCCTCGGCGTCTCCCTCTACATCTCCGCGCTCGCGGCCGATGCCGATGTTCCAGTAGCTCGACCCCACCGTCACCATCTCGGCGATGGAGAAGAAGTGATTCAGCGTGTCAAAAGCGTGCATTCCGCCCGCACGGCGTACCGCCACCACGGCCGCGCCAGGCTTGCGCATGAACATGTCGCGTTTGGCACGCCCCACGTAGCCCGCGCGATCCATAATCGCCTTGATCTCGGAGGTCACGTCGCCAAAGTAGACAGGGCTGCCCAAGATGATGCCGTCGGCTGCTGCCATGCGCTCGATGATGTCGTTGCCGTCGTCGCGCCGGCCCCAGCACTTGCCGTCGGCCTTGGCCGTGCACTTTCCGCATGCGGTACACCCGCGGATGTTCTTGCCTGCGAGCTCGATACACTCACAGGAGATTCCCGCTTCCTCGAGCGGCTCGAACACCGCCTTGATGAGAAGCGACGTGTTGCCCTTCTTGCGTGCCGAACCGTTGACCGCCACGACTTGCATGTTGCCGCCTTTCGACACGTTGACTCCTCTGGACCTACTCGGAATCCGGGGCGGCGGGCTTGATGGCAGGCGCAGGACTCACGAGCGCAGTCCAGAAGATCCGGTCGGCGAGGGCAAGGCCGGTCCCCACACCCACGTACAAGACCGCAAGAATATCGCGCGGAAGAGCCGAATGCCTCAGCAGGATGCCTCCGCCCATCATCAGGACGACAAAGAGCCAGGACTTCCAAGAGAAGAAACCGAAGTAGCACGCGCGCCCGCGATCGTGGATGCGCAGCACGGCCTTGCGGGCGACGCGATCGAGCAGATACCGAGATTTGACCACGCCGAGCGCTACGGCGAGAGCCAGCAGCGCGAGGTACAGGTTGTCGTGAAGAAAGCCGACGCCCCGAACCAGCAAAATCGCTGCACCGATCGCCCACATGGCAGCCGCCGAGAACAGTTGAACGCGCTGGCCGGCTCGCGGCGTGAAACGGCTGGCGCCGCGGCGCGCCAAGGAGTCAGTCTTGGAATCAGTCATGGACGCACAATAGCAAGTCGCGCGCCGCCGGGAGCCATCATGCGACAACCTTCATCACGGCGATGACCATTGCTGCAATCGCCAAGACAACACCGGCGATGCCCAGAAGCCGAAGCCGAAATGCCAGTCGCGGCTGGGTCCAGCCACGCGATTGGTAGCCGCGCTTCAGCAGCACCGCAGCAAGTGCTTCTGCGCGCCAGATGACAAAAGCGAAGTACGCGAGCGCGACAAGTTCGAGCGCGCCTAAGAGCGCCATGATCGCTGGCTGCTTCACGAAATACCACCTTGGAGCCAGACGATGGCCGCACGCCGACTCAGAGATCGCGTCATACCCAGTCCCTCTCGGTGCTGTAGACAATGGCAACGGCGGGACCGACGTGCAGCCCGATCACGGGACTAACGGGAATGACGCGAACCGCTCCGCCGGCGAGTGGCTCAATCTGCTCGCGAGCATACACTCCGGCGGTCTCAGCGTCGCTGATGTAGTGGACGCACACATCAGCCAGGCCGAACGCTTTCGTGTCGTCGGCAAACTTGCGGGTCATCTCGGCAAGGGCGCGGCTCTGGGTCCTCACGCGCGCAAACGTCTGCGTCTCCCCGTCTTCGACGGTGAGGATCGGCCTGATCTGCAGCAGTCCGCCAATCAATGCCGAGGCTCCGCCGATACGCCCACCACGACGCAGGTACTCCAGCGTGTGCGGCGTGAACAGGTAGCGCGTGCGACGCAGCGTCTCCGAAGCAGCAGCGATACAGGTCTCGATCGAGCCTCCCATCTTGGCCGCAAACGCAGCCGCGAGAACTCCGTAGCCCTCCTC
>JBAXEO010000207.1:0-3360 GCA_037140395.1 Coriobacteriia bacterium | reverse complement strand
AACAACGTCCGAATCGCCTTCGCCTGCAGCCTCGGCCGCGCGCTCAGCTGCGAGCGACGGCGGAACCTGGAGAAGTGCCTCTTCGATGCGCATTCCGGAGTCTACTGACTTGTCGATGTAGAAGCGGAGCTCTGGGGTGACACGCCACCCCAGAGCCCTGCCGAGAAGCGATCTGATGCGTCCTTTGGCCGACTCAAGGCCCTCGAGGACCTCGTCGTAGCGATCCGGACCGGCGCTCACAAAGACGAGAAGCACCGAGCGGTCGGGGCTCACCTCGGCCCCGGTCACCGTCACGAGCTCGATCCGAGGGTCAGAAATCTCGGAGACAAGCAGGGATGCGACGACCTCGCGTGCCTGTTCATTGAGGCGACGAGTCGCCGGAGTCTGCTTCACTGGCTCACCTGGTCCCTATGACTCACGGGCGACCTCGATGATCTTGTAACCCTCGATGATGTCGCCTTCTTTGAGGTCCTGGAAGTTATCGATTCCGATACCGCACTCGTAGCCCTGCTTGACCGACTTGACGTCGTCCTTGAAGCGTCGCAACGAGTGAATGGAGCCGTCATGAATGATGGTTCCGTCACGGACGATGCGGATCTTGTCGTCGCGCGTGATCTCGCCCTCTAGCACGTAGCAACCGGCGATAACGCCCGCCTTGGGAACCCGGAACAGGTCCCGAACCTCGACGCGCGCCGTATCTTCTTCGTGGAACTCGGGAGCCAGCATGCCGACACGGGCGGCGTTGATCTCCTCGATGGCCTGGTAGATGACGCGGTAGAGCCGCACGTCGATCTTCTCCTGCTCCGCGAGCACCTTAGCCTTGGGCTGCGGACGCACGTTGAAGCCGATAACAATCGCGTCGGAGGCGTCGGCGAGCATGATGTCGCTCTCCGAGATTGCGCCGACCGCCGAGTGAATCACGTTGA
This sequence comes from Coriobacteriia bacterium, assembly GCA_037140395.1. Taxonomy (GTDB): domain Bacteria; phylum Actinomycetota; class Coriobacteriia; order Anaerosomatales; family JAAXUF01; genus JBAXEO01. The sequence continues at coordinate 2,434 of JBAXEO010000207.1, read as the reverse complement.
TAACGACCTCGGACTGGTCCATCTTGTCCAGAGCATCCTTGAGCGCCTCGATCGAACCCTGCACGTCGGCCTTGACGACCAGGTTGAGATCCTTGAGTGCGCCTTCGCTGATACGCGCGAAGAGGTCATCAAGCGATACGTGGCTCTTCTTGCCCTGCGCGAGTAGTCGCTGCTTGAGTGCACGCTCCTCGGCAAGGTTGCGTGCGTCGCGCTCGTCGGCGAATACGCGGAACTCGTCGCCAGCGTTAGGAACGCTGGCAAGGCCCTGGATCTCTACCGGATCGGCCGGACCGGCGGTGACGACGGTGTCGCCCTTGGGACTGACCAGCGCGCGCACTCGGCCGTAGCTGGTGCCGGCTACAAGCGAATCACCGACGCGCATGGTTCCGCGCTGCACGAGCACGGTGGCGATGGGGCCGCGGCCCTTGTCGAGCTTGGCCTCGATCACGACTCCGCTTGCGGTGGAATCCGGGTTGGCCTTGAGCTCTAGAATGTCAGCCTGCAGCAGGATCATCTCGAGCAGCTCGTCGATATTGAGGCGCTTCTTCGCCGAGACGTTGACAAAGATGTTGGTGCCACCCCACTCCTCGGGCACGATTTCGTACTCGGTGAGCATCTGGCGTACCTGATCGGGGTTGGCGCCGTCCTTGTCTATCTTGTTGACGGCGACGATGATCGGGACCCCAGCGGCCTTGGCGTGGTGGATTGCCTCAATCGTCTGGGGCATGACGCCGTCGTCGGCAGCAACAACCAGCACAACAACGTCCGTGGCGTTCGCGCCGCGGGCACGCATGGCCGTGAAGGCCTCGTGGCCCGGTGTGTCGATAAAGGTGATCTGCTTGCCGTCGTGTGTAACGACCGATGCGCCGATGTGCTGCGTGATTCCGCCGGCCTCTGTCGCAGCGACGCCCGTCTCCCTGATCGCATCGAGAAGTGACGTCTTTCCGTGATCGACGTGACCCATAACGGTGACAACCGGGGGGCGTGGCTTGAGGTCATCGGGCGCATCGTCGAAGACGAACTTACCCTCAACCTCAGGCGCAACGATAACGACTTCTCTGCCCAGATCCTCGCCGATGATCTCAATGACATCGCTCGTCATGATCTGGTTGACAGTGAGTGGCGTGCCCAACAAGAAGAGTCGCTTGATCACGTCATTGGCCGGCACCTCGAGGGCATCGGCGAACTCACCGACGGTTACCCCTTCGGCGACAGCGACGGCGGCTCCCCCGAGCGGCAAATCGGCGTGGGTCGCTGACTCGTGGTGCGCGGCCTCCTCGACATCAATGCCGACCGGCTTCTTGTGCTTCTTCTTCTTGCGGCCACCCTCGACTGCTGCGGTAGCAACCGCTGCCCGTGCCTCGTCGAGCACCTTCTGGCGCTGGAGCTCTTCTGCCTCCACAGCCATCTGGCGGTAGCGCTTCTCTTCGTCGTCGTTGAGCTTGGCGGCCTCCTCGGACTCGAGGCGAGTACGCTCCATCGCGATTGCAGCCTCGAGACCGGCACGTCCCGATGGCTCAGCGATGATCTCCGCCGGCGCAGGCTGTACGGGGGTCTCAACAACAGCGACCTCCGCAACGATGGCTACCGGCGGTTCGATCACCGCAACTGGTGCCACTTCGCGAGCGACAACAGGATGGAGTGCGGCCTCCTCAGCTGCCACGCGCGCGGCTTCTTCGTCGCGAACACGGTGCTCCTCGTCGCGACGGCGACGCTCCTCCATCGCTGCCTTGTGGGCGGCCTCCTCGGCTGCCTTGTGCGCGGCCTCGTCGGCGACCTTCTGCTTGGCAGCTTCTGCCGCCTCGTGCTTGGTCCGCTCCTCTTCCAGAGCGATCTGGCGCTCGGCAATCTCGGGACCCAAGACCTTGCGGATCTTGTCCACATAGGCCTCGACCAGTGTCGACGCGTGGTTCTTAGCCGGTATCTTGAGATCCTGGAGCTTGTCTAGCAGCTCCTTGCTCGACATACCGAACTCTTTGGCGAGTTCATGCACCCTCATTGATGGCATCTTGTTACCGTCCTGCCTGCGAGCCCGAAACAGAATCGCGGTGCTCGTCGAAGTCTCGTCGCAACCGAAGGTAGTCGTCGTCTTTCAAGCTCACCTTGAGTGCCGAATCCAGACGTCTGCGCTGCAGTGCCGTCTCAAAACACTCGGGTGTCGCGTGCAAGTAGGCACCGCGTCCGTTCGCCTTACCCGTAGGGTCGACGACCACGTGGCCGTCAGGCGTCCGAACGACCCGCACGAATCCCCGCTTGTCGTCGGATACCCGACAGGCGATGCACGTGCGAGTGGCTGTCTTGCGCGCCTTCATCACTCGGCGGCGGCCTCCTTGTCATGCAAACCGCAGAAGAAACTCCCGGGGCGCGCCTGGTTGCGGCAACGCACTCCGGATGACGTCACAGCCACACACCGGCCATCACCCATGTCCTCGCC
>JBAXEO010000206.1:0-3425 GCA_037140395.1 Coriobacteriia bacterium | reverse complement strand
CACCCGCACCCGCACCCCTCTCGCCGGCACCTAGGCCCGCCGCGTACACTGAGATGGTTGCCCCCGTCGCGATGTGCTTCGGTGAGTACCGTGTTGGCGTCAAGGCTGGCTCCAACACGCATGCGCAGTTCCGGAAGTACGCTGACGCACTGCTAGCTGATCTTAAAGCCGCAGGAGAACGCACCCGATAGGCAGATAGCGCGTCGTGGGGTGGTACCGTTTACGTAGGAGTCCCTTGCTGCATTCGGGTCGAGAACGCGGCTTTAGCTCTTCCGGAGAGGTTGCACGTGGCAGAGGCAGGACAGAGGCTCGGCCAGCTCCTAATGCGCGCCGGAATTATCTCCGAGGCGGAACTCAACGATGCCCTGGAGATTCATTGGGCCGCCGGGAACCCGATTGGCCGCGTTCTGGTCGATCTTGGCTACGCCACCCACGGTGACATTCTCTCGGTCATGGCCAAGCAGATCGGCATCGAGTACGTCGATTTTGGCGAGCGTCATCCTCAGCCCGAGGCAGTCGCATTGGTCGCGCGGGATATGGCGACACGCTACACGCTCATGCCTGTCGAGGTGCTCGACGGCGTGCTGCTGGTTGCGATGGCAGACCCTCAGAACGTCCTGGCCCTCGATGACCTACGCATTCTCACAGGCCACGACATCAAGCCGGCTATCTCGACCAAGGACGATATCCTCGCTGCAATCGAGGAGTTCTACAAGATCGCCGAGCACTCCGCAGAAGAATTGTTCTTGGGCACCGAGGATATCTCGGATGAGGAACTGGACTCGCTCACCGGTGTCGAAACCGAGGCCCCGGCGGTCAAGCTCGTCAATTACATCATCCAAAAGGCGGTCGCCGACCGTGCCTCCGACATCCACATCGAGCCACAGGAGCATGACCTGCGTGTGCGGTTCCGGGTGGATGGCGTCCTCCACGAGGCGATGCCGCCAGCCCCCAAAGCCATCCAAACATCGATCATCTCGCGGTTCAAGATCATGGCCGACATGGACATCGCCGAGTCGCGCAAGCCGCAAGACGGCCACTGTGCGGTCGTTGTCGCGGGTCACAAGGTGGACTTCCGTGTCTCCACGCTTCCGACCGTCTATGGCGAGCGTGTCGTCCTGAGAATCCTGCGCAAAGACTCGATCTTGCTGCGCCTATCCGACCTGGGCTTTCTGCCCGATTCGCTTGCCCGGTTTGAGGGCTCGTTCACCAAGCCGTACGGCGCGATCCTAGTGACCGGTCCAACGGGCTCAGGCAAGTCGACTTCGCTCTACGCAGCCGTCAACGTGCTCAACGATCCCGGGCGCCACATCATCACCGCCGAGGATCCCGTCGAGTACCGTTTGCCGGGCGTGAACCAGTGCCAGATCAACCAGCGGGCCGGCCTCACCTTTGCGCGTGCGCTGCGCTCGTTCTTGCGATGCTCGCCAGATGTCATCCTTGTGGGCGAGATTCGTGATCAGGAGACCGCTCAGATCGCCATCGAATCGGCGCTGACTGGCCACTTGGTGCTCTCGACGCTGCACACAAACGACGCTGCCGGCGCGATTACCCGTTTGACCGAGATGGGCGTCGAGCCCTTCCTTGTGTCGTCGGCAGTGGACTGCGTCTTGGGGCAACGCCTCGCGCGCAAGCTATGCCCAGACTGCAAGCAGGAGTGGACGCCTCGGCCCGAAGTGCTCATCGACGCGGGCTACTCTGCCGATAACCTTCCCGAGGTCGTGTACCGCGTCGTCGGTTGCCGCAAGTGCGGTGGAACGGGATATCGCGGTCGGATTGGTGTGCATGAGGTGCTCTTGATGTCGGAGGAGATTAGCCGACTTTGCGTCGAGGAGGCGCCCGCCGAGCACATACGACAGGTTGCTATCGAGCAGGGTATGCTGACTTTAAGACAAGATGGCCTTGAGAAGGTGCGGATGGGACAGACTTCTATCGAGGAAGTCGTGCGCGTTATCGTTTAGGAATACTGGCGAGAGTCCGTCGAGTTACGGGGAGTCAGAGTATGTCTACATACAACTACGCGGTTCGCGACAAGGCGGGCAAAGTCGTCAAGGGCAAACTCGACGGCGATAGCAAGGAGGCCGTTCAGGCCAAGCTCGCGCAAATGGGCTACATCATCCTTGAGCTGAATCAACAGGGCGGTCTCTCAGGACTCGGTTCCATTTCGTTTGGCACTGGAATCAAGCCAAAGGACATTACGATCTTTGCGCGCCAGTTCTCCACGATGATCAATGCGGGACTGTCGCTCACCAAGTGCCTCTCGATCTTGTCGGCGCAAACTGAGAGTGCCGGTTTGCGCACGGTGATTACTCAGATTGGGAAGGACGTCGAGGCTGGCCAGTCGCTTTCCGACGCTCTTGCGAAGCACCCAAAGGTATTCCCTCCTATCTTCGTGAATATGGTGCGCGCGGGTGAGACCGGCGGTGTGCTCGACGAGGTCCTCAACCGCGTAGCCGATCACTTTGAGGCCGAGCAAAAGCTCAAGGGCAAGATCAAGTCGGCCATGACCTACCCAATTGCCATGGGCGGACTGGTCCTCGTGGTTCTCGCCGCGATGATGATTTTTGTCGTCCCGACGTTTGAGAAGATGTTCGCGGATATGGGCGGCAAGTTGCCCTTCATTACGCAGATGCTCGTAGACATCTCCCACTTCGTCGCAGGTTGGGGTGGACTGGTTCTTCTACTATCCGTCGTTGGTGTGATCGCGCTTTTCAAGTGGTGGTCCAAGGGCCCTGGTATGACGATTTGGGACGGGGCCAAGCTCAGCATGCCGGTGTTCGGACCCATGATTCGCAAAATCGCACTTGCCAAGTTCACGCGGACGTTCGGGACTCTGGTTTCCGCAGGTGTGCCAATTCTCTCAGCGCTCGACATTGTCGCTGACACTGCGGGCAACGAAGTTGTTGCAAATGCGGTCAAGAAGGCTCGCTCGGCAATCAAGGAAGGCGAGACCATCGCCAAGCCGCTCTCCGAGTCCAAGGTGTTTCCTTCGATGCTCGTGCAGATGATCGCGGTTGGAGAAGAGACCGGCGCGCTGGACACCATGCTCAACAAGATTGCAGACTTCTACGATGAGGAGGTCGCGGTGGCAGTCGATGGGCTCACTTCGCTCATTGAACCGCTCATGATGGCGTCTCTTGGTGTCATTGTCGGCGGCATGGTCATCGCGCTTTATCTCCCGATGTTCACGATTATTACGCTCGTTAAGTGATGCCTGAACAGTTTCCAAGAAAGCGCTCAAGTCTGATTTGGGGTATACCGATGGTTAGGTATAAGTAGCAGAGGGGCAAACGGCCCCTCTCACGTTCCCCTAACGGGGGAGAGGAGGTGCGAGGTCATGAAGATGTTCCGTAAGGACGAGGGCTTCACCCTCGTGGAACTCATGGTCGTCGTACTTATTATCGGTATTCTTGTTGCTATCGCTA
>JBAXEO010000205.1:0-3426 GCA_037140395.1 Coriobacteriia bacterium | reverse complement strand
GCTCCGTCGGCTCGATTTCTTTGTTCGGCCCACACCACGCCGATCAGATTCGCTCCCGCCAGTAGAACGGACGCCTGCTGGTGTGCGCGAAAGCCGAGACACGGATCGCACCATCACGCAGAGAGTAGATGACCGAGAACGGGAACCGCGAGATCAAACATCTGCGTACGTGCCCAAGAACGACCGGAGAGGATTCCGGGTGCGTCACGATTCGCTTGATAGTGCGTTCGACTTCATCCAAGAACTCGCTGCCAAGACCTGGGCGTTCAAGGTCGTAGAAGTCAGCCGCCTCTCGCAACTCGAGCCGTGCGTCCGGATGCGACCACACGCGAATGCTCACGCGCGAGCAGCCCGGAGTTCTGCGAACACCTCGTCCATAGGGATGGACCGAACCTTGCCAGATACCATCTCTTCATCACGCCGGACGGCTTCCTCGAGCCAGAGCCGCTCGACCTCTGCTTCCGAGAGACTATCGAGGCTGCCGAGGAGGTCGCGGGCGAGGCTCGCACGCGTCGAGGCGTCAAGTTGAAGCGCTTCGCGCTTGAGTTCATCGATGGTCACAGCGGTTCACCTCTCGATCGTCAGGCCGCAGTCACATGATACGCCCGGGACCGACACGCCGGCGATGGGCTCTTTGTGTTGGGCCGACGTGTTAGGTATCAGCTACAGTTCGCCCCAGCCGACTCCCCTGCCGAGAGCATTTCACACGGGCGGACTGTCTGCTAAGGATACTTTTGTTCGACCGATCTCAGCCGCTCAGATCGTCCGCGCCCACGTCCTGGTGGGAGTGAAATACTCCGATGATGACAATCAGATCCGGATCTCGACGGTAGATGACGCGATACGGTTCAACGAATACCTCCCGGACCTCAGGACGGCCTGCCTCTGGCATCATCCGACCCATGTCCGGAAACGTCGAAAGAGAACCGGACCGATCGACTATCTCATCGAACCAGCGGAGCGCTGCGGACGGACTCTCAGCCGAGACGTACGCAAAAGCGTCTGCGGCCTGCTCCCGAGCCAGCGGCGCCCAAATAGCCCTCATCCAAGGAGCCGGTCTCTCAGTTCAGCGACCACCTGCTCGTGAGGGATACCTTCACCCCTGGCGATCTGCCCCTCAGCTATGTGCAGGTCGCGCAGCAGCTCCATTTCATCAAGGAGGCGCTCGTAGACATCGACGTCCATCACGACAGCCGTACCACGTCCATGCTGGGTGAGGATCACTGGGCGCTGGGTGGCATGCATACGCGTGAGCATCGCGGACGTGTTCGCGCGAAACTCAGTGACTGGTAAGACGTCAGTCGAAGGTCGGATACTGGGCACGAAGAGCCTCCATAGGTCGCCGATACGTACATACTACCGTACGTCAGCAGGACTGCAACGAAGTCGCTCCCATGATTCGGCCTAACGTGTTTGCGCATGAGCGGCGCTCCGCCGCATTGGGATGATCCTAACCTTCCGGCGCCCGCTCAATGCGCTTGTTGGGCGCCGACCGACGCGGTCACATTTCGTGCAGGAGCGAAGGGGGAAGTGAGGGCTTGGATCTCGAGAGGGCCAAGATACGGACGCGCTTGATGCACGTGTCCAGGGGGAGAGCCAGCCTGTAGCCGATCCACCCGACTACTGCCGCTGGCGGAAGAAACAGGAGACGCGGGTACGAGGCGAGGGGCAGAAGATAGGCCAGTTGGACGCCCATCGCCAAACCTATGATACCTCCAAGAGCGGCCGCGATACCCGCCGCCCAGTTTGGGCTGTTCGAAATGCAGGTCACGCTCGCCTCATAGCGGAACCATTGTTCTACGAATACCAACGCGTCCGGGGACGCCCATTCAACCCGTTCCATGTCCGAGAGCACGAACTCCTGACGCTCGTCGATGACCAACGCCTCCAAGAGGGGGTCGAAAGCCACAACCATGCCCGCCGTCTTGTCCTTGCTACGGCGTAGAATCTCGTCCAGTTCGCGCGTGCGCTCCTTGTTGAACGAGGGTGACTCGGGCATCGGCACGGTCAGACCCAGCGGCACCGTGTCCCCCATCGAGCCCTCCCAGCTTGGCCATCATGTCCTAGGTATTGTCAGAACCAGCGCCCAACTCGGAAGCGAGCTCCTCGCGTGCGTACGCCAATAGTTGCGGCGACACGGCGCCCGTGTCAAAACGCTGCATCTCAGCACGATTGTGCGACAAGACGCTCGGAGAGCTGATCATCGTTGGCAGCCGCAGAAACCCAAACATGTACGTGCTTCGTTGAGCGGACCGCAGTTTGCGATCAGAGCAGTCCTTGCACGCCAGGAATCTCTTGCGCGTGATGATTCCGCCACCGTCAATCGCGAGATAGACATCGACCGGACCAGCACCACCACACTCTGGACAACATCCATTGCGGTACTCCGTCGCGAGCCTTTGAACCTCATCAGGAGGGACTGCAGCCATCAGGTCGCGGCGAACCGTGTCCTGCTCAAGGTGACGCTGGCAGCAGTAGGATACCCCGTCCGCGACCTTGGCTCCTGACAAGATGGGAGTTCCGCACTTCCCGCAGTATTCCATCCCGCACCCCTTTCCGGTTTCACGCCAACGGATGCGCACGCTGTGCGCCTAACGTTTTAGGTATGAGCGGCGGCGGAGCAGCCCGCCGGTTGATTCTACGTTGTGGCCGTCGGCTCGATACCTTTGTTAGCGCTCAGCTCCCATATCCCCTGAACCTACTTGACCTTCCAAGAGGCGAGGCTATCTTCACCCGAAAAGATGGTTGGCGCATACACGATCTTGGCCACATCTGCCGACTTTGAGAAGTACATCGTACCTGATTTTGAGCCCCCCGGAGCGATGTCTCCCGAACCTAGGGCGGCAAACCCGCTACCTGGCTGATGAAGCGGACGGTGGCGCGATTGTCACACAGATGAACGACGCCACGAACGCCTCCAGAAGGCTTAGCGGGACGGCGAGGGGCAGCGTCGCGAGCGGGAGAACGCTCAGGTTCCACATGACGAGCCACATCATCAGAAAGCCCGCGACCCAGCCGAGCGCGACGGTCTGGAGGAGTGTGAACCGTCTTGACATGGCGAACAGCAGTGCGGCGAAGACGAAGCTCCAGACGACCCAGATCGCCGCATTGACTGGTGCGGCGGGGAACACGAGGCGTAGGTCCGCGTAGTGGCTCTGCCACGCCGAGGCAAGCAGGAGCTGGTTTCTGACGAACTCCGAGAGGCCGATCCAGAGACCCGCGAGGAGATACGCTGCCACAGGGCGAGTTTTCACCGACACATCGCACCCCCCTTTCATGTCCGCCCAACGTGTTAGGTATCAGCAGACGCGCCGACGCCTCTCTTCAGCATTCTAGCTCCTGGCGTTCTGCTGGATGCCTTTGTTAGCGATGCGCCCTCAGCAGCGGACGACTCTCGAAGGCGGCTCGCGCCGTAGCGCCTCCAGG
>JBAXEO010000204.1:0-3467 GCA_037140395.1 Coriobacteriia bacterium | reverse complement strand
TTCTGCCGCGCAGGGTGCGGACACTCCATCGCTCGTGTACGGCGAAGGCAGCATAGAAGTCGCGTTTGGGCTGTTCAAGGATGGCGAATAGTTCAATGAAGTGGCTCCAGCTCAATTGTCTCGACAGTGTCGAGACAATTCGCTCATCCGGGTAGTCAGTTGCCAGCTTGAGCATCTTCAGCAGATTGGGCTTGCTCCAGCCTCTCCCATACGAGGCATTCAGTCTCACCGCAAGTCGAGTCACAACTCGCTCTCCATACGCCCCTCGCTCCCCGCCGAGCACGTCCTCCCGCACGCGCTTGCCCACGCTCCAGTACAGCATCACCAGCTCGCTGTTGACTGCCACGGCGGCCCGAGCACGAGCACCGTCGATCAGGCTGGCGACATCGCCGAAGAGAGCGTCGTCATGCCGCGCCGCAGGCATCTCTTGACCTTCCATTACGCCACCTCTCCGAGCCCAGACACGCGCCGATACGCGTGTACGCCGACTCTAGAAAGGCGTCCCTACCAAAACCTGACCGGAATCCAAACGCCGCGCCGAACGAACTTGGGGAGCTAAGGGCTCGGCGCTCAGAGCTCGGCGGAGGCATCGAACCGCTGGTCAACGTGGATGTGCGTCGAGACCGGGGGGTGTCTTCGCGGCACTCCGCGCTTCGCCTCTGCCGGTACCCCTCCATTGACCGTTCATTGTCACGTCTATGACCCGTGCACCGTCGAAATCAGCGCAGCTGGTAGAGCCTCAGCAACCAGCGATGTTGTGATTGCGTGGCGCAGCCGCAGGAAAACGGGGGACGCAAAAACAGCAGCTCAGAACGCAGAAAACAGGCCCCGGAATCGGAACCTGCTTTCGTAGAAGATATGGTGGGCCGTATAGGGATCGAACCTATGACCTTGGGATTAAGAGTCCCCTGCTCTACCAGCTGAGCTAACGGCCCATATTTGCGCTTCGCCAGCGTACCTGCGCGATGCGGTTTATCAACCCATACTGGGGTGGGTAACGGGGCTCGAACCCGCGGCCTCCGGAGCCACAGTCCGGCGCTCTAACCAACTGAGCTACACCCACCATGTAATGGCTTGGCACGCCCGGAGGGATTCGAACCCCCGACCTAGAGATTAGAAGTCTCCCGCTCTATCCAGCTGAGCTACGGGCGCATGAGACGTCGTATTTCAGGGACCCTTCAGGGCTTGTGCCGCGAAGCGGTACGGTACCTGCGACGACGTGCGTTGTCAATGGAGCGGCCGACGGGACTCGAACCCGCAACAGTCAGCTTGGAAGGCTGATGCTCTACCAATTGAACTACGACCGCACGTGGTCGGGCCGACAGGATTCGAACCTGCGACCCTCTGCTCCCAAAGCAGATGCGCTACCAAGCTGCGCTACGGCCCGACACTACTAGCCCTGAAGTTGGAACCGCCAGTATGGCGAGACCTCCTGTTGGGCGCGGCATAGTATAGCGCGAAGCGAATTCGGGGCAACTATTGGGGAAGAACCGTATACACTCCGACGGAAGAAGCCCCCGATGAGGCGTCTCGTATTCGTCATCCTACTGTGCGCAGTGCTCGGCTTAGTCGGCTGCGGTCCAAAGGCGCCGAGCGCCGCTCAAGTGGCCGCAGACCAAAAGGCGCAGTGCTTCAAGACACAGGGTCTAGTCCAGCAGGCGATGAAGCTCTTCTACGCCGACTCGGGAACCTGGCCGCCCATCGAGATTGTGCTGGCGAAGTTGCAGGCCACGTGCCCCGCAGAAGGCAAGTACTCCTTCAGCGAGACGACCGAGAAGGTGACGTGCAGCATCCACGGCAGCCAGTAACCTGCAGCGAGTGAAGGGCGACTACTCCCCCGCCAGCCTTGCGCGCAGCTCGCGGAGGGCCGCACCCCGGTGGCTGATCGCGTTCTTCTCGGCGAGGGTGAGCTGGGCCATGCTGCGTCCCGGCGTGGCGTCGGGACAGAACAGCGGGTCGTAGCCAAAGCCGTGCTCGCCACAGCGATCAAACCCGATGCGACCCTCGCAGGTGCCCTGGGCGACGGTCTCGGTGCCGTCCTCGGCGATGAACACGATGACGCAGCAGAAGCGAGCGGTGCGCTCGGCCTCGGGGACGTCGCGCAGAGCGAGCAGGAGGCGGCTGTTGTTGTCGTCGTCGGTGGCAGAGGGACCTGCATAGCGGGAGCTGTAGACGCCAGGCTCGCCCGCGAGGGCGTCGACCTGAAGGCCGGAGTCATCGGCCAGCGCAGCGAATCCAAAACGCTCGCGAGCCGCAATCGCCTTGATGCGTGCGTTGGCCACAAAAGTGTCGCCGGTCTCATCCGGACTCGGCCAGTCGGCGTCGAGTTCGCCTGCGGCAACAAAGCGCCAGCCGGGAAAGTCGAGTGCTGAACGAATCTCGGCGAGCTTGCCGTGGTTGGAACTCGCGACGACAACCAGCGATTCGGAGCTAGGACTCATATACGTCCAGGTCTTCCTCGATGATGCGGTTCTGGATCGCGAGCAGGGAATCGACACCGCCAGCCGCGAGATCAAGCATCGTGTTGAGGCGCGCGCGGTCAAACGGAGTCTGCTCGCCCGTGCCTTGGATCTCGATGAAGCGGCCGCGGCCGTCCATGATCACGTTCATGTCGACCTCGGCGATCGAGTCCTCGGCGTACTCCAGATCGAGGAGCAGCTCGCCATCGACCATCCCCACGCTGGTGGCCGCGAGCTTCTCGGTCAGCGGGATGTCGGTGATCTTGCCAGCGGCCTTCCACACCGTGAGCGCGTCGTAGAGCGCGAGCCATGCCCCGGTGATGGCCGCCGTGCGCGTGCCGCCGTCGGCCTGGATGACGTCGCAGTCGACAGTCACGCTCACTTCGCCGCCCAATCCGCTCATGTCGACCACCGAGCGAAGCGACCGGCCGATCAACCGCTGGATCTCCTGCGTGCGTCCCTTGGGCCCGTTCATCGTGCTTTCGCGTCGCGAGCGCGTGTGAGTCGCCGCGGGGAGCATCGCGTACTCGGCGGTGACCCAGCCCAATCCGGAGCCCCGCCGCCACGACGAGACGCCCGTCTCGATGTTGGCGGCGCACAACACACGCGTGTCACCAAGTTCGATGATGTTGCTTCCCATGGCGTGCTTGAGGTAATGGCGGGTGACTCGTACGGGCCGCAGAGCGTCGCTCGCGCGGCCTTGTGGGCGTGGGCTCATCTAGTGGTCCTCTCCGCCCTCAGGGGCGATGTCGAATGCGTCGAGCTCGGAGGCTACCACGACCGGGCCGCCAAACGCCTCGGCGGCGATGCGAACCATCGCGTCGCGATCGCTGGTCGGCCACACGTGCACCAACACGAGCACTCGAGCGTTCGCCTCTCGCGCGAGCTCGCCCGCCTGTGAAGCCGTCAGGTGCGGAGCGGCACCGGCGAAACGCTCGGGCAGTGTTGCCTCGGCGAGCAGCAGGTCGGCGCCGGCTGCGGCCTCACGAACGGCGTCGCAGGGCGCGG
>JBAXEO010000203.1:0-3473 GCA_037140395.1 Coriobacteriia bacterium | reverse complement strand
GCTATCGGCGCCACTTCGGCCGTGATCTCATCGTTGGAGAGGTCAAACGCAGCGTGGAGGGCAAGCACCGCATCGGTGACCTGCGCCGCCGAGATCACGCAGCTGATACGAATTGGCGAAGTCGAGATCATATCGAGGTTGACGCCCGCGTCGGCGAGAGTGGAAAACATCTTTGCCGCAACGCCGGGATGCGTCTTCATGCCCGCGCCCACGAGTGAGACCTTGGCGATGGACTCGTCGATCGAGAATGTGCGTGCGTCGAGCTCTTCGACGGCCTCGGCCACAGCGCGACGCGCTCGGATAAGATCGTCCTTCGGCACCGTGAATGAGATGTCGGTTGCGCCTTCTTCTGAGACATTCTGGATGATCATGTCGACGTTAATGTTGTTCTCGGCCATGCGCGTGAACACCCGAGCTGCAACACCGGGATGATCCGGAACATCGCGCAGAGTGACCTTGGCCTCAGAGATGTCGTGCGTGACTCCGGAGATGATGGCCTGTTCCATGGTCTCGTCGGCCTCCTTGATGATCGTGCCAGGCGTGTCGTTGAAGCTGGATCGGCAGTGGATGACCACGCCGTGGTTGCGGGCGAACTCGACGCTTCTCATCTGCAAGACGCCCGCGCCGCTCGCTGCCATCTCGAGCATCTCGTCGTAGGAGAGCACGTCGATCTTGCGGGCGGTGGGAACGACTCGCGGGTCGGCCGTGTAGACGCCGTCTACGTCCGTGTAGATCTCGCAGACGTCGGCGCCGATACCTGCGGCCACAGCGACGGCAGTAGTGTCGGAGCCCCCGCGGCCGAGCGTGGTGATCGTGCCGTCGGGCGTCATACCCTGGAAGCCGGCGACGATGACAATCTGCCCTTGCGCGAGCGCTTCGCGAACCCGATCGGCGCGCACCTCGGTGATCTTGGCCTTGCTGTGAACGGTGTCGGTGACGATACCGACCTGGGCGCCGGTGAACGAGACGGCGTCCTGTCCCTCGGCGATGATCGCCATGGCGAGCAGCGAAATCGAGACTTGCTCGCCGGTGGACAGCAGCATGTCCATCTCGCGATCGGGGGGCTCGGCGGTAATCGCACGAGCCAGCTCGACGAGCTCGTCGGTGACCTTGCCCATCGCCGAGACGACCGCCACTACGGAGTCGCCCGCCCGCTTGCGCGCGACGAGGCGCTTGGCGACCGCACGAATGCGATCGGTGCTACCCACCGACGTTCCGCCGAACTTGGTGACGATCACAGCCATTAAACGGCCCCTCTTGTAATGATTCCGTCCTGAACTGGTTCGTTTCGGGACAGGTGACTTTGCCTGCGCGTTAAGGATTGCTTCAGTGTAGAGAAACGCGCGCGGCGGCGCCAGCGAAGCGCATCGACTCACAAACCGTGGAACGGGCCCCGGAAATGACGCTTCCGGGGCCCGAGCATTCCGCGAATCTTGCCGGGCCTACTGCCCGCACTCACACCGCTTCTGCACGTACTCCCAGTAGCGGTCGACCTCAGCCTGCACGCGCACGAGCAACTCCTCGTTGCCGGGCTTGAACAGGTGCGCGAAACGCCCCTGCGGCTTGAGGAACTCCTCAATCGGCTTCTTGTTCATGACCTTGACCGTCTGGCGCCACTCGCCATCAACAACCTCAAACAGCGGCCAGAAGCCGGTCTGAACGGCGGCCTTGGCGATCTCAATCGTCGCCTCGGGCTTGGTGCGCCAGCCGCGAGGGCACGGCGCGAGGATGTTGATGAACGCCGGACCCTCGACCGCGAACGCCTTCTCGGCCTTGTCGGTCAGGTCCTTCCAGTGACTTACAGAAGCCTGCGCCACGTAGGGCACATAGTGCGCGGCAATGATCGAGGTGAGGTCCTTGCGGCGCTGTCGCTTGCCCTGCTGCGCTTTGCCCACCTCGGCTGTGGTCGCCCATGCGGCGAACGGCGTCGCCGAGGAGCGCTGGATGCCGGTGTTCATGTAGGCGCCGTTGTCATAGCACACGTAAACCATGTCGTGGCCGCGCTCCATAGCACCGGACAGCGACTGCAAGCCAATGTCGTAGGTTCCGCCGTCACCGCCGAACGCGACGAATTTGACGCGCTTGTCGGCTGGAATCTTGCCGGCGGCCTTCAGGCCCTTGAACGCCGCCTCGACGCCGGAGATCGTTGCCGCCGAGTTCTCGAAAGCGTTGTGGATGAACGGGGTCCTCCACGACGTGTACGGGTAGATCGTGGTCGACACCTCGAGGCACCCGGTCGCACATCCCGCAACCACCGGTGTCTCGCCAGCACCGAGCAGCACCTGCCGTACGGCAATCGACGCGCCACAGCCTGCGCACAAGCGATGTCCACCTGCCAAGCGGTCTGCCCGGTCGGAGAGCTCTCTGATATTCGCCATCTGCTTCTCCCCTCTACCGGGCGCCGAGGTAGACGAGCCTACCGGGCTCGATCACACCGTCGGCTATGTCGACGAGGTCGCTGAACACGCGCCTCATGAGCTCGAGCTTGACGTCGGCACCGCCGAGTCCGTAGATGTAGTTGACGAGCGCCGGGCGCTTGTCATGGTCGTAGAGTGCGCTGCGCACCTCAAGGAAGAGCGGTCCGCCCTCGGCGCCAAAGGACTCGGAGCGGTCGAGGACTGCAACGGCCTTGGCGTCCTTGATCGCATCCGCGATCTCGGCGAACGGGAACGGCCTGAAGACGCGGACCTTGAGCACGCCGGCCTTCACGCCCTCGGCGCGCATCTCACGCGCAATGTGGCGCGCGTTGCCAGCGGTGGAGCCGATAGCGATGATTATGTACTCGGCGTCCTCCATGCCCCATCCTTCGATGACATCGAAGGGGCGACCGGAGAGCTTCGTCCACTCGGCTCCGACTTCTTTGATGACGGCCATGGAGCGGTCGATAGCGTTGCGCTGTGACTTCTTGAACTCGAAGTACGGTCCGCCCAGACCGGAGAAGCTCCCGTGTGTGGTGGGGTTCTCGACGTCGAGCAGCGCATTTTCGGGCTTGTAGTCGCCGACAAACGCCTTGACGCTTTCATCGTCCATCAGCTCGGCGCGGTCGATGGAGTGCGTAGTGATGAAGCCGTCGAGCGTGCTCATTGCGGGCAGCATGACCTCGGGGTGCTCGGCGACTCGGAGAGCCATGATCGTGTTGTCGTAGGCCTCCTGCGCGGTCTCGGCAAAGTAGATGATCCAGCCGGTATCGCGCGCACCCATGATGTCGGAGTGGTCGCAGTGAATGTTGATCGGGGCGGCCAGCGCACGGTTGGCGTTGGCCATCACGATGGGGAGGCGCAGCCCTGCGGCGATATGGAGCTCTTCCCACATGAGCGCAAGACCCTGAGACGACGTCGCCGTCATGACGCGAGCACCGGCTGCCGAGGCGCCAACGCAGGCGCTCATCGCAGAGTGCTCAGACTCGACGGTCACATATTCGGTATGTACGCGGCCCTGGGCCACGAACTTGGCGAACTCCTCGACGATGGTGG